>NZ_ANAH02000064.1:330968-661937 GCF_000335475.2 Cystobacter fuscus DSM 2262
GTGGTGACGGACCACATGATGCCGCGCCTGAGCGGCCTGGATCTGTGTCGGCGGATGCGCGGCGACGAGCTGCTGGGCCGGGTGCCCATCATCCTGTTGAGCGCGGTGCTTCCGCACGGAGCGCCCGAGGCCTACGCCTTCCTCCACAAGCCCTTCGAAATCACGGACTTCGAGGGGTTGGTGCGCAAGGCGCTGGCGCATGCGCCCAAGCCCAAGCCACTGGAGGGCACGTCCGCGGTGGAGCGGCTGGGGGATTGGGTGGCCGAGGGCTTCGCGCGGCCGCTGTCCTCGGCGCGCTCCGAGCTGGAGCGGCTGCGGGAGCAGGGGCGGGCGAACGGCGACTCGCTGCACCGGATCGGCGAGCATCTGCGGACGCTGGAGGGCCTGACGCGCGACTTCCAGGAGGCGGCGCACCTGGCGGCGCACGCGGTGACGCTGCGGCCGGTGATGGCGGACCTGAGTGCCCGGTTGCGCCAGGCGTGGGAGACCTCGCGCCAGCGCCAGCCCGGGGTGCTCTGGAACGTGCATGTGCCGAGCGAGCCGGTGGAGCTGCGCTTCGATCCGGAGCGCGTACAGCGCATGCTGGACGCGCTGCTGGAGCAGGCGGGGCGGCATGGGGGCGAGGTCCGGGTGGAGGTGGAGTCCACTCCCGCGATGGTGACGATGCGGGTGAGGGATCAGGGGCCGGAGCTGACGGAGGAGGAGCGACAGCGGCTCTTCGAGCCCTTCCGGGCCCAGGGCTCGACGGGACGGCTGGGGCTGTATATCGCCTCGGAGCTGGCGCGGCTGCATGGAGGGGGGCTGTCGGTGGAGTCCACGGGCAGCGAGGGCACGACGTTCAGCGTGGTCCTGCCCCGGGGCTGAGCGGCGGTGGTGGCACGAGCGCCTGCCCCAGGTTCGTGGGGAGAAAGGGTGGGATGACTGTTGCGGGCTGGCGATCTTCCCGAGGATGTCCGGCGGCTCATCGCCGAGAACATCGACTCCGTGGAGCAACTGGAGATTCTCCTGCTGTTGTTGCAGCACCCGGACAGGAACTGGAACGCGGAGTCGGTGGCTCGCGAGCTGCGGATCTCCCCGATCTCCGCGGGTGAACGGCTGGAGGACCTGACCTACGACGGGTTCCTGGCCCGGGCCGAGGGGAGCGAGGCCGGGTATCGCTATGGTCCGGAGAGTGCCGCGCTGGATGCGGCGGTGCGCGGGCTGGCCACGGCGTATCCCACGCGCCGGGTGACCGTCATCAACCTCATCTTCTCCAAACCGGTCGACAAGATTCGAACCTTCGCCGACGCCTTCCAGCTGCGGAAGAAGGGGGATGACAATGGCTGACGTGGTCTTCCTTTTGTGCGCGGCGACGAGCCTGGCCTGCGCGGTGCTGCTCCTGCGCGGCTATGCCCGCAACCGGGTGCGCCTGCTGCTGTGGAGCAGCCTGTGCTTCGTCGGGCTGACGGTGAACAACGCGCTGCTGGTGCTGGACAAGCTGATCCTCCCCGGCCGGGATCTGCTGTTGTTCCGCAACCTGTCCGGGTTCCTGGCGCTCGCGCTCCTGGTGTATGGCCTCGTGTGGGATTCCGAATGAACGACTTCCTCTCCGGCATGACCTCGGGTCTGTGCCTCGTCGCGGGGCTGTTCTTCCTCCGCTTCTGGAGGAAGACGGGTGATCGCTTCTTCGGGTTCTTCGCCGCCTCCTTCGGGATGATGGCATTGCACCGGGTGATGATGATGCTCCTGAGGGACAGCGAGAACGAGCACGTCCTCAAGGTGTATCTCATCCGGCTGCTCTCCTTCGTGCTCATCCTGGTGGCCATCGCGGACAAGAATTGGGCGAGGCCTCGCGGCAAGCGCCGGCCGGCGAGGTGAGGCGCCCACCGCGCGGGCCGCTCCGCGCGTGAATGGTTCAAATCCAACGACGGCAGGCACTCCAGGACAGAGGGGTGTTCGCGGGGCCTGGTGCTATTCATTTCCTTGTACCAGGAGACAACCATGCCGACACCGCATCGCGCCGCCGTCGTTTTGTCATTGGCCGCCCTCCTGGGGGGCTGTGACTCCGAGGTGCCGCTGGACCATCAGGCAAGGAGTGGCGCGAGGCTGGGAGAGGCTTTGATTCCCGAGCCGCCCGCGCTCGCGGATCCTTGCGCGGACGCCACGGGCCCGGGCACCTACAAGGGCTATACGTGCGGCGGTTCGACCCACTTCATCACCACCGAGCGCATCTCCTGTCAGGATGCGCGCCGCAAATGCACGCGCAAGGCCGAGGCCAATCCTGGGACGAGCTTCTACTGTACGTGGAATGATCGGCTCGTCTACCGCGAGGAGGTGGACGCCGGGGCCTGCAATCCGCTCGTCTGTCAGATTTCCTCGGGAACCGGCACGTACCGGGGCTACATCTGCGGTTCTCACAACTTCATCACGACCAACAATACCCCCTGCCAGGACGCGCTGGACAACTGCGCCCTCAACGCCGCGAACAATCCCAATCGGAGCTTCGTCTGCACGTGGAATGGCACCGAGGTCTTCCGCAGGGAACTGCTCCCAGGCAGCTGCGATGGCCTGCCGTGATCCCCTGGCCTCGCACGGGTGTTGATAACGAAGGGCCGAAAGGCTCTCCATCACCGAGGGACTGTCATGATGCGCCGCCTGCTCATCCTTGAAGTGTTTCTGCTGGCCGCGGGTTGTGGGGGAGGTGTGGCGCCACCCCAGGAGGAAGACCCGGGGCCAGGGACCGTGAAGAACGAATTGGCGTTCTTCGACTACAGCGCCTCCCACACGAATAGCGCGCAGGACCCCGACAACTCGGCGAGCAGTGAGATCTCCCTGACCAAGGGGGAGACGGTCATGCTGGGGACCTGCGGGTTGACCGACAGCGCGTTCACGGGCGACACCTACCTTCGCCTCTATGGTTCATCGGTCCAGGTGGCCGCCAACGATGACTCCGAATCCTGTGGACTGGACTCCGTGGGCTCCAGAATCGTCTATACGGCCCCGGTCGCGGGGATCTACACGCTCCGGGCGGGATGCTTCGACGTCGGCGCCTGCTCGGGCACGGTCGCGCTCTCGCGCCGCAAGGCGACCTTCGCCGCTCCCAGCTTGCGCAACACCCACGACGCGACCGTCAACACCTTCAACAAGCAGTATTACTTCAACGGAGGAGAGGTCCTCCGCGTCAGCACCTGCGGCACGACGGCCTTTGGTGCCAGCGCCAGTGGGGACACCCTCCTGCGGCTCTTCCAGCAGCGCAACGGCGGCTACACGACCGAGGTCGCGAACAACGACAACGCGGGAGCACTCTGCTCGAGCGCGGCCGAGATCGTCTACGCCATTCCCTCCGCCGGGTACTACCAGATCCGGGTGGGTTGCGCCGCCAACACGGCGTGCGGTGCGACCGTCGCGGTCTACATCGAATAGCGCTGGGCCCCATGGGCCCGCCCCGCCAGGCAAGGGGGCGGCCGGAAGCATGGCGGAACGCGCGGGACCTGCCCTCCGGGGCGGCGTCGTCGAGCGGGAATGCTCTCACATGTCCGCCCGCTGGCTCGGGGGCAGTCCTCTTCCCATGCGCTGCTTATCTCCATCGCATGGTCCATCGGGATGGAGCCGCTGTCTCCACTGCTGGGAGAGGAATGCCGCCGTGAATCTCGAGACACCTCGGCCAGAGTCCCCGCCCGCGTCACTGGCGGACGTGCTGGAGTCCCATCAGGACGACATCATCCGCTATTGGGTGGAGCGGCTGGGCGCGGAGCTGGCCCCGCCCCGTCCCCAGTGCGTGCTGGAGGATCACATCGGTGACTACCTCCGGGAACTGACGGCAATGCTGCATCGGGCCGGCCAGGAAGGCGCCGCCACGGTACCGGAGGAGCGCACCGCCGCCCGGGAGCACGGCCGCCAGCGGCTCCGCGTCGGCTTCGACCTGGCGGTGCTGGTGCGGGAGTACGGCGTGCTGCACGAGTGCATCCTCGACTCGGTCGAGCAGACGGGCTCACGCGTCACCCTGGCCGAACAGCGTGCGCTCGCCTCCTTCATCGTCCACGGCATCGCCAGTGCGGTGGACGAGTACACCCGTCAGCGGGATGCCGCGCAGCGGCTCGACGAACTCCGGCTCCAGGCGCTGTTGGACCATGCCCCCGTCGCCATCTTCGCCAAGGACGCCGAGGGCCGATTCATCGTCGCCAACCGCTACGTGGTGGAGGCACTGATAGGGCGCCCGCGCGAGGAAGTGCTCGGCCAGGACGTCTTCGCCTTCTTCCCCGAGGAAATCGCCAGGCAATTCCAGGCCAATGACGCCCAGGCGCTGGCCGGGCACACCAACGTCTCCGAGGAGGTGGTCTACTATCCCTCCGGGCCGCGCACCTTCCTGGCCACGAAGTTTCCCCTGCCGGGAGACGAGGGCACGCCCGCGGCCATTGGCGGCATCGCCACCGACATCACCGAGCGCAAGGATGCCGAGGCCGTTCGCGCCCGACTGCTGCGCGAGGCCGAAGCCCAACTCGAGCGCCTGAACTCGCTCTTCCAACATTCGCCCGCCTTCATCTTCGTGATGCGGGGGCCCGAGCACCTCCTGAGCCTGGCCAATCCCCTCACGGTCCGTCGCCTCGGTGGCCGGGAGCTGGTGGGCAAGCCCCTGCGTGAGGCGATTCCCGAGCTCGTGGAGCAGGGCTATGGCGAGTTGATCGACAACGTCTACCGCACGGGACAGCCCGCCGTGGCCAACGAGGCCCCGCTGTGGTTGGTCCCACTCGAAGGGGAGGCGCCCAAGGAGTCTTTCTTCAACTACGTCTACACACCCACCCATGGACCGGACGGAGCGGTGGATGGCGTCTTCGCGCATGTGGTGGAAGTGACGGAGTTGGTGCGTGAGCGCCGAAGGGCGGAGGAGGCCTTGGCGCTCCTGGACACCCTGCTCAACACCGCGCCGGTGGCGATGACCTTCCTCGACCGCGAGCTGCGCTACGTGCGTGTCAACCAGATGATGGCCAACTCCTTGAATCGCCCCATCGAGCATATCCTGGGTCGTTGCCTGGAAGAACTCCACCCCGTCCTGGCCCCCCTGGTCTCGCCCATGCGCCGCCAGGTGTTGGAGACGGGGCAGCCCGTCCTCGGCCAGGAAGTGACGTGCGCCTACCCCATCAATGGCGGAGAGGTCCACCACTGGCTCTTCAACCACGCCCCGGTACGCAACCAGGCCGGCGAGGTCGTCCTCGTGGCCAGCGTGGCGCTGGACATCACCGAGCGCAAACGCGCCGAGAGCGCGACCGAGGAGCGCTTCCGCCTGCTGGTGGAGGGCGTGGAGGACTATGCCATCTTCATGCTCGACCCCCAGGGCCGGGTGACGAGCTGGAATCCGGGCGCCGAGCGCATCAAGGGCTGGAAGGCGTCGGAGATCCTCGGCCGCTCCCTGTCCCTCTTCTACCTCCCCGGAGACGTGGTGGCCGGCGTTCCCGAAGAGGCCCTGCAACTCGCCGCCACCGAGGGACAGCACCGCGCGGAGATGCCCCTGGTGCGCAAGGACGGCAGCCGCTTCTGGGCGGATGTCCTGCTCACCGCCCTGCGCGACGAGCGGGGAAATCCGCGGGGCTTCGCCATGATTGCCCGCGATATTTCTTCACGTCGGCAAGCCGAGGAGACGCTGCGCGCGACCACCCAGCGCCTGGAGGCCATCCTGGAGACCGCGGTGGATGGCATCCTCACCATCGACGAGCTGGGCAGGATCCAGAGCATCAATCCGGCCACCGTGCGCATCTTCGGCCATTCCCCCGAAAAGCTCCTCGGTCAGGACTTCCTCCACTTGTTGCCCGAGCCCTACCTGAGCGGCAACATCCAACCCGGAGCGCGCAAGCCGTTCGGCAGCGGGCGCGAGGTGCGGGGCCGTCGTGAGGACGGCAGCCTCTTCCCCCTGGAGTTGTCCGTTGGAGAGACCCGCCTGTCCCAGGGACGCTTCTTCACCTGCCTGGTGCGCGACATCTCCGCGCGCAAGCACGCCGAGGAGGCCCAGGCGCTGTTCGTCCGAGTGGGGACGCTGCTGTCGCAATCACTCGACGTCCCCACCACGCTCAAGAGCCTCGCCTCGCTCGTCGTCTCTCATTTGGCCGACTACTGCATGGTGGCCCTGCTGGGGGAGGACGAGCAGTTGCGGCTGCTGGAGGTGGCGGCACGGGACCCCGAGCGCCAGTCGTTCCTCCGCCGCTCGCTGCCCGCCTCCCTCCAACTGGACTCCAGCCTGTTGCGGCGCATCCTGGAGGGCGGCGTGCCCGTGGCCGAGCCGGAGCCCTCCCCCGAGTGGCTGGACGACCTCGTTGGCGACCCGAAGCACCGGGCCTTCCTGGAGGCGCTCGACGTGAAATCCCTCCTCTTCGTCCCACTGGTGGCTCGGGGTCGTGAGCTCGGCCTCCTCTCCTTCGCCTGGAGCCAGCCCCGCCCCACGTGCGCCACGACGGACCTGGAGGTGGCCCGGGGCGTGGCCGATCGCGCGGCCCTGGCGCTGGACAACGCGCGCCTCTACCAGGAGGCCCAGGACGCCATCCGGGTACGCGAGGACGTGGTGGCCATTGTCAGCCATGACCTGCGCACGCCCCTCAATGCCATCAGCTTGTCGGCCACGGCCCTGCTCAAGCGCGAGAACCTGGACAAGCGCACCACCACGGCGGTCGGCCGCATCCGCTCGGCGGCGGACCGGGCCACCCGGATGATCCGAGACCTGCTCGACTTCAACCAGGCACGCATGAACGGCGTCCCCGTCCACCGCGAGTTCTTGGACTTCCACGCCCAGGTCCTGCGGGTGGTGAAGGAGGTGCGGCTCGCCCATCCAGACAGGTACATCGGGTTCCACGCCAGCGGAGAAGGGCGGGGTGAATGGGATGGGGACCGATTGGCTCAGGTGGTGACCAACCTCGTGGGCAATGCGCTCCAGCACAGTCCACCCGGCTCACCCGTGCGGGTGTCCACCCGGAGCGAGGGCGCGAGCGTCCTGCTCGAGGTGCACAACGAGAACAAGGGGGGCGCCATCCCCCCCGAGGTGCTGTCGACCCTCTTCGAGCCCTACCGGCGGGGGCCCAAGGTCGAGGCGGGGCAGGGCAGCCTCGGGCTGGGGCTCTTCATCACCCGGCAGATCGTTCTCGCCCATGGCGGGGACATCCACGTGCGCTCGACGCCGGAGGAGGGCACCACCTTCTCCGTGCGCCTGCCAAGGCACCCGGAGAGCACGCACCCGCCGGGCTGTGCCTCCTCAGGAGGTCATTCGTAGGGCGTCGCGGATGGCCCGTTCGACGGGCGAATAGGCGGCGTCCGGCCGCTCGAGCCGCAGCGGCTGCGTGGGAAGCAGCGGCGGCTGCGCGAGGAACCGCGGTCGCGTCCCGTGATGGGGCTGCGCCGAATGAACAAGAAACGGATGGCAGAGATAGACGGTTCCCGCCTCCCCGGTGGCCAGCACTTCTGGCAGGGCCTCCGTTTCGGCGAAGCCGTTGGCGGCCAACTCGCGCAGGGTGAGACCGGCCTCTCCCGCGGGCGCCAACCTGCGGGCCATCTCCAAATGGGAGCCGGCCCGGATCCGCGTGGGCGCATCCTTCTCTCCAACATCGGAGAACAGGAAGAGCATCAGCAGCGCCCGTCCTCTTGACGTGACGTTCGCGCGCCAGGACATGAAGTCGGGCTCCTCGGTGCCAAAGCTGACATCGATGTGCCAGCCAGCATCTCCGGGATCCGCGGAGGAGGGGAAGCGGATGGGGAAGGTGCCGAGCATACCGAGTGGCGCCCACCGTTCCGGTCCGACCAACTGATCAAAGGCCCGATGCAGGATGGGCGTATTGGCGGCCTCGACGAAGGGCGCCTGTCCATAGTGGTTCAGCCGGATGACCGGCCTGGTCCAGGTGGACGGCTCCTCTGGATGGCAGCCCGTGTCCCGCCACAGGATGGCACGGGCCTCATCGGCCAGTTGCCGGGGAAAGGCCTCGTCGATCCTGACGAACCCCTCATCGATGAAGCGCTGGACCTGCGCATCGCTCAGCCCTCGTGCGTTCTGCTCTGGAGGCATGGGGTCTCCCTCGATAGTCGTGCGCCCATGACTTTACGGGCGAAGTCGGTGCCCTGGGAGGCCGCTCTGTCCACGGAGGGGGGCCCAGGTCGGGCTCGGGCATGAATGGGGCCTCGGGTATGTTGCCATCGGAGCGCGGGCGCACCTTCATGGACGACGACAAGACGGCCACCTCAACCACCACCCCACCCGGAACGCTGCCCGAGGGAACGATCATCGCGGGCCGCTTCATCCTCGAGTCCCTGGCGGGCTGGGGAGGAATGGGCTTCGTCTACCGCGCCATGGATTCCTCCACGGGCGCAACGGTCGCCCTCAAGCTGCTCCATGGCGCCTCCTCCTCGGAGAGCGCCTACCGCTTCAACCGGGAGGCCGTGCTGCTGGCCGAGCTGCGTCACCCCGGTATCGTCTCCTACGTGGCGCATGGCTCCACCGGGACGGGTCAGCCCTACCTGGCCATGGAGTGGCTCGAAGGGGAGGAGCTGTCACGGCGCATGGCCCGCCAGCCACTTGGCCTGTCCGAAACGCTCTGCCTGCTGCGCCGGGCCGCCGAGGCACTCGCCACGGCCCACCAACAGGGCATCGTCCACCGCGATCTCAAACCCTCCAACCTCTTCCTGAGAGGGGGCCGGCCCGAAGAGGTGGTGCTGCTGGACTTTGGCCTGGCCCGCTACGTCACACGAGCGCGGATGGCGGTGACGGGCACGGGCACGGTGGTGGGCACGCCGGGGTACATGGCACCGGAGCAGGCCTCCAGTGCGCCGGAGATTCCTCCCGCGGCGGACATCTTCTCGCTGGGGTGCGTGCTGTACGAGTGCCTCACGGGCCAGCCTCCTTTCGCGGCGCCGCACTTCGCGGCCACGCTGGCCAAGATTCTGCACGCCAGTCCGGCTCGCTTGGAGACGTTGCGCCCAGGCCTGCCCGCGGGCCTGCAGGTGCTGGTGGACCAGATGTTGGCCAAGGATCCGCGGCGGAGGTTGCCGGATGCCTCCAGCCTGTTGAAAGCGCTCGGGGCCCTGGAGTCCTTCCCCGACCTGCTGCCGCCGCGGGTCGGGACGGAGCCGCGCTTCGACAGCGGGACCCAGGCCGAGCAGACGCTGGTCAGCGTTCTGCTGGTGTCGCTCGGTGTCAGGTCCCCCGAGGAAACGGCGGATTGGGACCAGGGCATGGCGTTGCGCGACTCGCTGCGCCTGGAGCTGGCGCCGCTTCCCGGCGCGCGGGTGGAACTGCTGGCGGATGGCTCGTTGGTGGCCACGCTGGTGCCGGAGCACGGCACGGCCACGGATCAGGCGGCGCTGGCGGCGCGCTGTGCCCTCACCCTGAAGGAGCGCTGGCCCGAAGCCGCGGTGGTGCTGACCACGGGGCTGGGCGTCCTCAACGAGCGGCTGCCGGTGGGCGAGGCCATGGACAGGGCGGGGCGGCTGCTGAGCCAGCTCGAGCGCGCGCCCGCCTCCTGCGTGTTGATGGACGATGTGACGGCCGGACTGCTCGGGCCGGGCTTCCAGCTCTCCCGCTGCGATTCGGGCACTTTCGTGCTGCGAGGCGAGCAGCTCGATGCCGACGCCTCCCGTCCGTTGTTGGGCAAGCCCACGCCTTGCGTGGGCCGGGAACAAGAGCTGGCGCTGCTCGACTTCACCTTCACCACCTGTGTCGAGGAGTCCGCAGCCCGGGCCCTGTTGGTGACGGCCCCTCCGGGTACGGGCAAGTCCCGGCTGCTCCACGAATTCCTCCGCCGGGTGGAGGGCAGGGAACAGCCGCCGTTGGTGCTGCTGGGGCGTGGGGACCCGATGAGCACGACAGGCTCGTACGGATTGCTGGGCCAGGCGCTGCGGAGACTGTGCGGATGGGGAGGCGGCGAGGGACTGGAGGCGCGGCGGGCCCGGCTGTACCAGCGGGTGGCCCTGCACCTGCCCGAGGCGAAGGCTCGGGAAGCGGTGGAGTTCCTGGGCGAGCTGTGCGCCATTTCCTTCTCCGAGGAGGGCAGTCCCCGGCTGCGCGCGGCGCGTGGCGACCCGCGGTTGATGAGCGCGCAGGTGGGCCGGGCCCTGGTGACCTTCCTGAAGGCCGAGTGTGCCCGGCAGCCGGTGCTGCTGGTGCTGGAGGACCTGCACTGGAGTGATGAGCTGACGGTGAGGCTGGTGGACGGGCTGCTGCGGGAGCTGGCCGGGCAGCCCTTCCTGGTGCTGGCGCTGGCACGGCCCGAGGTGAAGGAACTCTTCCCGGGACTGTGGGCGAGGCGCCTGCAAGAACTGTCGCTCCATGGGCTGAGCCACAAAGCCTGTGCGCGGCTGGTGCGTGACGTGTTGGGGCCGTGGGTGCCCGAGTCCGTGGTGCGGCGGACGGTGGAGCAATCCGACGGCAATGCCCTCTTCCTGGAGGAGCTCATCCGCATGGTGGCGGAAGGGCGCGGGAAGGAGGCACCGGAGACGGTGCTGGCGGTGCTGCGGGTCCGCCTGCTGCGGATGGAGCATGGGGTGCGCCAGGTGTTGATGGCCGCCAGCATCTTCGGCCGCGCCTTCTGGCCGGAGGGGGTGGGGGCGCTGTTGGGCCGCCAGACGGAGCAGGCGCTGTGGGAGCAGCACCTGCGGCTGCTGGTGGAGCAGGAGGTCATCGAGCCGCTGCCCGACAGCCGCTTTCCCACCGTGACGGAGTACCGTTTCCGCCATGAGCTGGTGCGGGATGCGGCCTATGGCCTGGTGCCCGAGAGCCACCGGCCCATGGGCCACCAGCTCGCGGGAGCCTGGCTGGAGCAAATGGGCGAGCCGGATGCGCTGGTGCTCGCCGCGCACTTCCAGTTGGGGCAGCAGCCGGAGCGGGCCGCCCCCTTCTACACCCGGGCCGCCGAGCGGCTCTTGGAGCGGCATGATCTGCAGGGGACGATGCGGTGCGTGGAGTCGGCCCGGGCCTGTGGTGTGAGTGGCGAGCTCCTCGCCCGGTTGCAGGCACTTCAAGCCTTGGTGTTCTTCTGGATGGCACAGGTGCCCAAGGCCGTGGAGCTGGGCATTCTGGCGTTGGCCGGACTGAAGGCCGGCAGCCCGTTGTGGTGCAGGTTGATCAGCGGCCTCATCGTTGGGAGCTCCAGTTCAACACGTCCGGAGCTGACGCTCAGGCTGGGTGAGTTGTTGATGCACACCACGCCGGAGCCCGAAGCGGTCGATGCCTATCTCGAGGCCATCCCCATCATGGGACACACGTTCACCTCGCTCGGCGAGCGCCAGAAGGTCAATGCACTGATTGAGCGGCTCATGGAAGTAGGCGCCGATGTGATGGCCCATTCTCCCATGGCGCGGGGTTTGATGGGCATGTTGAGGAACAACACCTTGTACCTGCTCGAGCCCCACCCCTGGCGGCACGTCAAGCTGGCCGAGCAGGCGTTGAATGATTTCAACGCGGTCGGCGCGGAGCGCAACGCGAACATGTTGCAGCTCATGTGGGGGGTGGGCCTGGCGACAATGGGAGAGTTTCCGAGGGCCGTGGGGCTGCTGCGGGAGGCGTTGGCCACGGCCAGACGTACGGAGCAACATCTGCTGGCCGAGAGCACCTCCCTCTTCTTGTGCGTGGTGCTGGCCGACAGTCCCGAGCCGATGGATCGGCAGGAGGCCTACACCTCGGTGCTCGATGCGCTCGGGGGAGAGTGCGCCCAGGTCTTCGTTTTGGGAATGAGGCATGCCCTGCTGGCGCGGATGATCGCGGCGGGGGGTGCACCGGGCGAAGCCGAGTCTCATGCACGCAAGGCGTGTGAAATCCTGATGCCGATGCCGCTCCACCAGGTGTTCGCGCGCACGGTCCTCAGTACCGTGCTGAGAGCCCAGGGGAGCGCCGCGGAGGCCCGACAGGTGGCGGAGCTGGGCGTGCGGGAGTTGGAGCGGATGGGCTGCGAGGGCGTCTACGCGGTGGGCATGCACCTGGCGCTGGCGGAAGCCTGCTTCGCGGGGGACGAGCCGGAGGCGGGGAAGGCGGCCCTGCACAAGGCCCTGCGGTGCGTGAGGGTCCGCGCCAGCGACATCCCCGAGCTTGAGGCCCGCGAACGCTTCCTGCGCCAGGTGCCAGAGAACGCCTGGACGCTGGAGCTGGCCCGCCTGCACTGGGGCGAAGCCACGGCGTAGAAAGAAGCTCAGCGGTAATGTTTGGCGAGGAGAGGAAGCGGCCTGCCGAGCCGGAAGAGGACGTGAGGCGGACGCTGCGTCAGCGTCCTGCTCGCCCTGTGCCCACTCCCAGTTGCATCGGCCTGTCCGTCTAGCGGCTCAGGAGCGGTGGACACCCCACCGCCACGAGGCTGAGCAAGCAGTGACGAACAAAGGCCATTGGCTTTGGACCATGGCCCGCTCCATCAGTTCCATCAGTCCCGCGCACTATCTGGTGTTCCACCCGGAGAAGAAGCGCACCCGATTGAAGGTCCGTGCGACTGCACTCGTTCATGGTTCGCCGGATTCCTCTTGGTCGGGCAACGTCTGGGTGGATGGCTCAACCCGGGAACGCCGTGGCGACGCTCGCGGCGATGCGGGCGTGGGCCTCGTCGCGCAGCGGCTCGCCGTGGGCGCTGATCAGGTGGCGGAACGGCAGCGCGAGCAGGCGGCGGAAGTCATCCGCGCGCGGCTCGCAGGCGCCGAGCCACGTCGACGGGAGGTTCGCGGGGCGGATCAGCCCCTGCGCGGCGAACATCGCCCCGCACTCCGGCGAGAAGAAGCGGTCGACGTGCGTCCAGTTCTGGATCGCGTCACAGGTGATCAAGATGCCGCCCTCGCGGGCGAGCAGGACCGCGGCCTCGGGAAAGCGCGCCGACGCGAACACGAACGCCGCGCCGTTCGCGAGCGGGAACGGGCCGTTCTCGGCCAGCGGGCACCCGGTCGCGCGGCCGTCGGCGTGGGTCGCCGCTGGCAGCGCCCACAGCGTCGCGCCGTAGCGGTCGCAGTAGAACGGGTCGTCGCGGCCGTGGAACGCTCCCAGTCGGACGACGTGGCGGACCTCGCCGAGGCCCTCGAGCGCGCGCAGCCCGTCGTCGTCGAGTCGGACCGTGTTCAGCAGCGTCAGCTCGCCGGCCTCGCGGACCACGGTCATCGTCCGGCTGGTCTGGTAGTCGACGCCAGCGTGGGACGTCTTGTTGGTCCCGACGACGACGAACACCTCGGGGAACGCGGCCTCGAGCGTTCCGTGCGGCCAGGCCGGACTGTACTCGAACATCGGCTAGGTGTTCGCCTGCATCGCGCGTTGGTACGCCGGGCGCGCCTTCAGCCGCTCCCAGTAGGCGGCGAGATTGTCTGGCGGCGTCCTGTCCAGGGCCCCGCGCCAGATGCCCAGCGCGGTGCACAGGGCGATGTCGGCGAGCGTGAGCTGGGAGCCCACGAGGAAGGGGCCCGCGCCGAGCTGATCGGACAGGAACTTCACGGCCTTCGCGACGCGTCCCTCCAACGTGCGCACCGACCAATTGCGCTTGTCGGCCTCCGGCGCCCCGAAGTGCGCGTCCATGAGGGGATTCATGCCCGCCCCGAACGTGGCCTCGCTGAACACCGTGAGTTGCAGCACGCGCGCGAGCGCCGGGTCCTCCTTCCCGGGCAACAGCGGCGTGGGGCCATACCGCTGCGCCACGTAGAGCAGCATGGCGACGGACTCGTTGATCGCCACGCCCCCCTCGTCCTCGAGGAACGGCACCGTGCCCATGGCGTTGAGGGCGCGGTAGGCCTCACTCGTCGGAAAGGAGACCTTCTCCACCTGGTAGGGCAGCCCCATCTCCTCGCACAGCCACATCACGCGCAGGCCACGTGCTCCACGCGGAAAGTTATGGATCTTGATCACCGGAACCCTCGTTCGTGACGCCGACAGCATAGGGCAAGCCCGTGAGGAGTTGGGCCAACCACCCGGCAAGAAGGAAATCACCTTGGTGGAACGGATGGGCGGCCCCGGGTGTCCACGCGGCCATGATGAAACGACTGTGGCTGTGGGGATTGTTGGTGCTGGGGGCCTTGCCCGCGGGGGCGGCGGACCGGGTGGAGCGAGCGCGGCGCGACAAGACGGCCGTGGTGGTCAAGGCCTTCCGCGACGCGGGGGTGGCCTGGCCTCCCGAGGAGCTGTTCGTGCGCGCCTTCAAGCACGAGCGCCGATTGGAGGTGTGGGGGGGCGACCGGGGCCAGCCCCTGCGCCGGGTGAAGACGTACCCCGTCTGCGCGGCCTCGGGGGTGGAGGGGCCCAAGCGGCGCGAGGGGGACCTGCAGGTGCCCGAGGGTTTCTACACGCTCGACCAGTTCAACCCGTACAGCAACTTCCACCTGTCCATGCGGGTGAGCTACCCCAACGAGTCGGACCGGCGGCTGGGGCAGCGGCCGCTGGGCGGGGCCATCTACGTGCATGGCAACTGCGTGAGCATCGGCTGCATCGCCATCGAGGATGGCCCCATCGAGGAGCTGTACCTGATGGTGCTGGAGGCGCGCGCGCGCATGAAGCGGGATGTGCCCTTCCACATCTTCCCCCGCCGGCTGGACGCCGCGGGACTCGAGGCCCTGGAGTCGCTGCCCGAGGCCACCCCCGAACTGCGCGCCTTCTGGCGAGGGCTGGAGCCCGGGTGGCGCCTCTTCGAGCAGACCCGCCGCCCCCCCCGGGTGACGGTGGACTCGCGCACGGGGGCCTATGCGGTCCAGCCCGCGCGCGTGAGCCGCGGGCCGTTCAGGCCCCGATCTGCGTCAGCAGCGTGTCGGCATCGCTCACTTTGTACTCGCCGGGTGCCTCGACATTGAGGCTGACCACCTTGCCGTCCTTCGCCAGGAGCGAGTAACGGCGGCTGCGCACGCCCATGCCCCGGGCGGAGAGGTCCAGGCTCAGCCCCATGGCCTTGGCGAACTCCGCGCTGCCATCGGCCAGCATGCGAATCTTCCCATCGGTCTTCTGGTCGCGCGCCCAGGCGCCCATGACGAAGGCGTCGTTGACGCTCACGCACCAGATCTCATCGACACCGGCCTGCTTGAAGTCCTGGGCCTTCTGGATGAAGCCGGGCACATGCTTGGCCGAGCAGGTGGGCGTGAAGGCACCCGGCAAGGCGAACACCGCGATGGTCTTGCCCGCCGCGGCCTGCGTCACGTTCACCGGGTTCGGGCCGATGCTGCAACCATTCCCCTCCACCTCCGAGTACTCCTGCAGGGTCACCGCGGGCAGTGCGTCACCAATCTTGATCATCGCTGGCTCCAAGAGAAAAAACGGTCCACATCGTGGGCCGTCCCCGAGGATTCCACAAGCCCTCGAGATCCACTCAGTCCTCGTCGCTCACGGGATAGCCCAGGACATCGACCTCCACACCCAAGCGCGCGAAGAACTCCAGATCCTCCGCGGCGAAGGAAAGACAGGGAGCGAAGCTGTCTTTAGCCCCCACATAGAGTCCGAAGCGCAGATGGCGCTGGACGCCCAGTTTCGCGAGCGGGCGAATCACCCTCCTGCGTCTTTAGCGCATGAGCATGGAGCCGTGCTCCAACTACTTCACGGGCGAAGCCGGGGCCCCGGTCGGCCGCTCTGACGGTTCGCGCTTGAAGGGGCTCCAGGACACCACTACCTCCTGGCCCGTCGCGTCGCGTCCGTGGAGGGAGTCGAGGATCTGTTTGATCTCCGGCGCGGCCTCGGCGGCGCTCACCGTGACGTAGCCCCGCCAGCCGCCGTGTCCGAGTTCCTCTTCCACGTGGACCCGCTCGCGCCAGGGCCGCGTGTCGATGTCGGGCTCGCCCTCCCAGCGCAGGAACACGCGCTCGAGACGCTCCCAGGTGACGTCCGTGCCTTCCGGAGCGCGCACCACCACGTCGCTCCGCCAGCCATCCGCCTCATCCGCCTCGGTGTTCGGGCGCCACCGGGAGACCTGGAGCGCGACGGGAGGCGGTTCGCTCGCGGGTTGCCCGCGCGTGAGCGCGAACACGGTGGCCTCCAGCGGGGGTCCTCGCTCCAGGCGCGCCTGGAGCCTCACGGTGAAGCTCCGCGTCTGCTCGGGACCGAGCTCCGCGAGTGCATAGGTGTGCTCGATCCCGGGTTCGGCCGTGGTCGCGCTGGAGCCATCGCCGAAGCTCCACACGTACGCCGAGACGCGCTCGCCGCCCTGGTACAGCGCCTGGAAGGTGAAGCGGCCCTGGCCTCGCTGGGTGAGCCCGATGCGCAGGGGCTCGTGCCGCTGTCCCTCGCCCTGCGCGCACGGCCGCACCTCGAGCGTGATCTCCCGCTCGGCCAGCACGCCGACGCGCCGGCCTCCGAGATCCGTGCACACCTGGAAGCGCACGGGGTATCTGCCGGCGACCGGCGGCGCCCGCCACTGGAGTGTCGGGCCAGGGTGCAACTCGGCACCGCCTCCAGTGATGGGCCAGACCCACCGGGAGACCGCGCCCGGCTCGGGCACCCCCTCGAGGCGGGCGGACAGGCCCATCACCTCGCCCGCGCACACCCACTCGCGCTCCAGCTCGATGCCCTCGATGCGGACGCTGGAGGCCAGCGACACCCGCTCCTCGCCCAGGGCCGTGGCGAGGGCGTCTCCGGGCGTGCTGGCGGGCGGAGCGGAGTGGGGAGCGGGGGGCGGTGCCGCGAGAGGTCTCGCGGGGGGTGCCTTCGTCGCGGGAGCGCCGCGCTCCGCGGGTTCGGACAGCACGGTGGGCCGCGGTCCACCGGGCCGGAGCCACGCGGGGACGAGCAAGGCCAGCAGCAGCGCCGCGGCCCCCATCCCCACGAGGGCCAGACGGGCGCCGGGACGTGCGCGGGGGCCGGGTGGCTCGGGAGCGTGGCTCACGGGACGCTAGAAGCCGAATTCCGTCAGGTGGCGGCCATACCCCTGCGAGTTGGGCCGGTACCACTGGTCATCCCACCCCTTGAAAGCGGCGTCGTCGAGCAGGCGCTCGGTCTTGCCCTCGAGGGTGATGGCGTTGATCAGCTGCACCGTGGTCGAGCCCACGTTGCGCGAGACGAGCCGGTTCGTGGGATCGAGGAGCTGCGCGGTATGGCGGCTGCAGTAGTCCTGGAGGAAGCAGCCCTGGTCGCAGGTGCTCAGGGTGTTGTAGGTGGCGTGCTTGTCCTCGGCGACGTAGAGCGTGGGCCAGCCCCGGTGGGCATTGCGCGGGTCGCTCGCGGTGTCGTACTCGAGCTGATCGTGGGAGTACCAGGCCGACGAGTCACAGCTGCTCTTGCGATGGGCGGACAGGTAGACCCAGTCGAGGTACCACCGGCCGGCGGAGTAATGGACCTCGAAGATCTGGAACTCGGGGTCTCCGTCGTGTCCGGTGGTGACACCGGTGTCGTCGAAGAAGGTGTCCAGGTAGAAGATCTGTAGCGTGCGGGTGGCGAAGCTGGTGCTCTTCACCGCGAAGTAGGGACGCCGCGCGTGGCCGCTCTCGCCGCTGTCGAACCAGAAGAGCGGCATGAACCCGGAGGCGACCTGGTCCTCACAGTCGTCGTTGAGCCCATCGCGATCGGCGTCCGTGCCGCTTCCCCAACAGTTGTCGCCATAGGGGATGTGTCCGAGGCCGTCGGCGCGGGCGGTGCCCGTCATGGCGAGCAGCAACCCCAACGAGACGACGGCGGTTCTCCAACTGCGTGGCATGCGGACCCTCCCGGGAAGGAGGGTGGATGCTACATGGAGGGCAGGGGGACGAGCACGGCCACGCGCGGCACGAGGGACCCCTCACGGGGCACGGGGAGGTATTCCTCCTGACACCTCGCGTCGAACGGAATGGATCGGGTCGACAAACCCGAGGGCGATCGACAAAGTGCGACGGTCGCCGACTCGGCGCCCACGATCCGCGTGCGCACCGCGTCCGATGACCACCTCGCGAAAGAAGGAAGGAAAAATGGCGAACATCAAGGATCCGGAAAACACCATCATCATGGAGACGACCAAGGGAAAGGTCGTCATCGAGCTCCGCCCCGATCTCGCTCCGGGCCATGTGGCCCGCATCAAGGAACTGACGCGGGAGGGCGCCTATGACGGCGTCGTCTTCCACCGCGTGATCGAGAAATTCATGGCGCAGACCGGCGACGTCAAGTTCGGCAAGTCCACGGGCCCCGACTTCAACCCGGGCCGCGCCGGCATGGGCGGCTCCTCCAAGCCGGACCTGAAGGCCGAGTTCAGCAGCGCCAAACACGGCCGCGGGGCGTGCTCGATGGCGCGCGCGCAGAACCCCAACTCCGCCAACTCGCAGTTCTTCATCGTCTTCGACGACGCGTCCTTCCTGGACCGTCAGTACACCGTCTGGGGACAGGTGATCGAGGGCATGGAGAACGTCGACAAGATCAAGCGCGGCGAGCCCGTCGTGGATCCCGACAAGATCGTCTCCATGAAGGTCGCGGCGGACGTCAAGGCCTGATCGGCGCTACCGCCAACGCCTGACCGCGGCAGGTGCCGGACTTCTCCCAGCACCCGCCGCGGGGAGGCGTGCCCCCATGGGCCACGCCTCGATTCATCGGCTGCTCTTCGGCCAGCCGAGTCCCTGGACACCGTTCCGTCGGCTTCGAGGGCTACACAGGTTTCCCGTGTGTCCTTTCCCCACGAAGGGAGCGCACCCGGGAGGATTCCATTTCTGCCAGGAACTGGCTGGAAATCGACGTCGAGCGGAGTGGTACCGAGCTGAGGGCCCGGGGTCTGGGTTGCCGTCAGGAGCAGCCCGGCGCGCACCTGCTCGGCCCCGGCTTCGATGCGGACGCGCTGCATGCGCTCGCCAGGCGTCTGAAGACAGCGGCCGAGAAAGGCATGCCGCTCGAGCCCGAGCTCGCACGGCAGGTCCAGGCGCTCCACCGCGCCCTTCTCCAGGGAGATCTCCAGTCGGTACTTGCTCGGCTGCGCGAGGCCTCCGATGGAGGGCCCGTCCTGCTGCGCTTCATGCTCCAGGATACGGACCTTCAAAGCTTCCCCTGGGAGGCCCTTTGCGAGCCCGGAAGGGAGTTCGAGTTCCTGGGGAACTCGGCGAGCCTGCTGCCAGTGCGTGGCGTGCGCTCGCCCGAGCCCTGGCAACCGCGCGAGGTGCGGGGCGCGGTGCGGCTGCTCGCCATCGCGCCGCTGCACCCTCACTCCCTCCCCCGGTTGCAGGCGACGCTTCACGAGAGTCTCGCCTCGGGCGAGGTCGAGTGGCTCGAGCCCCTCACGGGACCGAGGTCCCGCAAGGCCGCCCTCTTCGAGCGCCTGAGGCGCCAGCCCGAGCCCCACATCATCCACTTCATCGGACACGGGGGCCTGCACGAGGGAAGGCCCGTCCTGCGGCTGGCGGACGAGGAGGACGAGGAGAGCTGGGTCTCGGTGGAGTTGCTGGCGCAGCAGCTCCATGGGGCGTGGGGCCAGGGCCCCCTGCGGCTCATCGTCCTGGAGGCCTGTGAGGGAGCGAGCCCTGGCGCCCTGGAGAGCGCGGCGGAGCTGCTGGCGCGCACCGCGGCGGATGCCGTCCTCGCCTACCTCTGGCCGGTGAGGATGGACGTGGCCCTGCGCTGCTCGCGTGTGTTCTACCGCGCGCTCACGCGGGCGGCCCGGGAGGAGGGAGACGTGGCGCTCAGCCTCAACGAGGCCCGGCGCAGCGTCCTGGCGGAGCTGGAGGGCAGTGCTGAGGCGTTCTCCCCCGTGCTGTACCTGCGCGGACGCGATCCGGTGCTGTTCGATTTCAAGGCGCGCAAGGTCTCGCCTCCACCCCTCGTGGCCGCGCGGACGGAGGCGTCCCCCCCGCCTCCGGTCCTGGGGCAGTTCCTGGAGCAGCCCTTCTCGCTGCTGTTGGGAAATCGCTGGGAGGAGGAGGCGCCCGACTTCCGAGGTCTGCGTGAGCGGCTTCAGGGCGAGCTCATCCAGAAGGCGCTCTCCGTGCCACAGGAACTGCCCATGAGCACCCTGGCGGAGCACTTCGCGCTGCGCATCGGGCAGGAGGAGCTGGACTACGAGTTCCAGGAGGTGTTCGGCCAGTCGGACTTCAAGCCTCCCCTGATGCGTCTGTTGGCACGGCGGCTCGGGACCGGAGTGCACATCACCCTGTTGCGTCTGCCCCTACTGGAGCAGGCCATCGCCGAGCTGCATCCACGGCTCACGCTCTACGTCCTCCAGCCTTCCTCGAACGCCGACGGACGCGCCGTGATGATGCGGCGCGAGGCGGGCGGTGTCCGCTGGGAGCGGTTGCGCAAGGTCCCGAGCGAATTGGATACCGAGCGGGACGTGGTGGTGCTCCGGCTCTGCTCCGGCTACCTGCCGGCGCATCTCTTCAGCCATCCACTGCTCACCGAGGATGATTACCTGCTGGGCGTCCGCGGCCTGTCGAGCCTGCTGCCCTTCGAACTCGTCGAGCCCATCCAGAGTGCCCTGAGCCTGCGTCCGCTCCTGCTCGTCGGGATGTCCATGTTGGACTGGAGCCACCGGATGCTGCTCTACCAGCTCTTTGGCAGGCGCACGCTGATGCGCGGCAGCATGGCCGTGCTCGATCCCAAAAGCCGCGAGCAGGAGTTGTGGGAGGAGGGCAGGGGACTGCCTGGAAGGACCGGGGTGAGGGCGCTCGAATCGACGGATGAGCAACTGGCGGCCTGGCTCGAGGCGCTGGCGGCCGGGGGGACAGGATGAGTGGCTCCGCCAATCCCTTCCTGGGACCCCAGCCCTACCGCGCGAGCGAACGGGACCGCTTCTTCGGCCGGGAGGAGTCCACGCGCAGGCTGGTGCAAGGCATCCTTTCCTGGCCCTGCTTCCTGCTCTTCGGACCCTCGGGAGCAGGCAAGTCCTCGTTGATGCGGGCCGGAGTGATTCCCCTGCTGGAGGAGAAGCATGAGTTCCGTGTGGTCCGCGTCGAGGGCTGGCTGGCCAGCCACGGGCCCCTCGAGTGGCTCGTCCAGGCGATGTTCGCGGATCTGCGGCTCGGCGCGCCGCCCGCGGGGATGCGACCGGACGAGGCACTCGAGGAAGCGGTGCGGCTGGCGGAGCGGCGCTCGAACCGGCCGGTGTTGCTCTACCTGGATCAGCTCGAGCAACTCCTCCTGCCCGGACGCGACTCGGAGCAGACGGACGCGCTGCTCGAGGGCCTGGTGCGCCTGGTCCGCAGCCCCTTCCGGGGACTGCAGCTCGTGCTGCTGCTGCGCGAGGACTACCTGGGGCGCTTCCGGGAGCGATTGCGTAGCGCGGCGGAGCTGCTGGAGCACGGCAGCCGGCTCGGCCCGCTCACGGTGCGCGAAATGGGGGAGGTGGCGCGCAGGCTGGCGGCCTCCGGCACCCCCGCGCAGCACTGGCTCCCGCCCGAACTGCTGGAGCTGATGCTTCAGGTCCGGGTGCCAGGACAGGACGCCACGGAGGAGGCGGAGGTCCAGGCCGCCTTCGCGCAGATCGTCTGCCGCGCCCTTTGGGAGGAGCGTGCCGCTGGGAAGGAGGTGCGGGGGCCGGTGGCGGCCGAGCCCATCCTGCATCGCTACCTGGATGCGACGTTGGAGGGGCTGGGGCCCCTGGCGGGGGATGCCCGGCGGCTGCTGGAGGAGCACCTGGTGGCCAGCGATGGGAGCCGGGCGTTGCTGACGGAGCGGCAGGCCCAGGCCGCGCTCCCGCCGGGACAGGCCGAGCGGGTGCTGACCGCCCTGGAGGGCACCGCGGTGCTGCTGGCCGGAGAGCACCACGGCAGCCGCTACTTCGAGCTCGGCCACGACTGGCTGGCGAGGAAGGTCTTCGAGCTGCGGCGGGAGCGGATTCGGGACGAGGCGTCCCAACGGGAACTCGAGCGGGAGCGTGCCCGCTGGCGGCGGTTGCGGCTCATCTCCGTGGTGGCCCTGGCGGTGGCCGTGGTGATGGGGGGCTTGTTCCTGTGGGCACGTGCACAGGCGGAGCGGGCCCGCAACCAGTCCCTGATGTCGGGGTCGCGGGAGCTGCTCGAGCGCGGCCAATCCGCGATGGTCATGAAGCTATTGCTAGAAGTCCATCGGCCGGAGCGGATCCGGGGGTGGGCGACCCTCGCGTACGGAGCCCTGGCACAGAGCGCGCCAGAGGTGACGTTCCGCGCCTCGGGAGCGCTCTCCGCGGCACGCGTAAGCCCGGATGGCCAGCACGTCGTCACCGCCAGCGAGGAGGGGACAGTCCAGGTGTGGCGGACGGATGGCACGGGCCAGCCCGTGGAGTTGAAGGGGCAAGGGGCGCGTCTCATCTCCGTGGCTTTTTCTCCGGATGGTCAGTTCGTCGTCACTTCCTCGTGGGACGGCACGGCGCGGGTGTGGCGCGTGGACGGGACGGGCCAGGTCGTGGAGTTGAAGGGACACACCGGCGCGATTGCGTCCGCCGCCTTCAGCCCGGATGGGCAGAACGTCGTCACCGCGTCCATCGACGGGACAGCGCGGGTATGGCGAGCGGATGGGACGGGCGAGCCCCTCGTGCTCCGGGGACACGCGGGAACAGTCACCTCCGCCGCCTTCAGCCCGGAGGGCCAGCGCATCGTCACCTCGGGAGTTGACGGGACGGCACGCGTATGGCGAACCGATGGGAGGGGCAAGCCCCTCGTGCTCGCGGGGCACACGCAAGAAGTCTTGTCCGCCGCCTTCAGCCCGGATGGGCAGCACATCGTCACCGCCTCGTGGGACAGGACTGCGCGGGTGTGGCGGGCGGATGGAACGGGCCAGCCCCGAGTGCTGCGAGGGCATGTGGGAAAGGTCATCTCCGCCGCCTTCAGCCCGGATGGGCAGCGCGTCGTCACGGCAAGCACCGACGGGACGGCGCGGGTGTGGCGGGCGGATGGAGCGGGCCAGCCCGTGGAGCTCAGGGGACACACGGCGCAGGTGCAGTCCGCCGTCTTCAGCCCGGATGGGCAGCGCGTCGCCACCTCGGGTGCTGACGGGACAGCGCGCGTGTGGTGGGCGGATGGAACGGGCCGGCCCGTGGTGCTCGAGGGGCACAAGGCGCTGATCACGTCCGCCGTCTTCAGCCCGGATGGGCAGCGCGTCGTCACCGCCTCGTGGGACGGCACGGCGCGCGTGTGGCGGGCCGACGGCCCGACGGAGCCGAGGATGCTCCGTCGGCACGCGGACGCAGTCACCTCCGCTGCCTTCAGCCCGGATGGGCAGCGCGTCGTCACCGCTTCGTGGGACGGCACGGCGCGCGTGTGGCGGTCGGACGGGACGGGCGAACCCGTGGTGTTGCGAGGGCACAAGGAGCGGGTGCAATCCGCCGCCTTCAGCCCGGACGGCCAAAGCATCGTCACCGCTTCGTGGGACGGCACGGCGCGGGTGTGGCGGGCGGATGGGACGGGCGAGCCCCTCGTGCTCCGGGGACACGAGGGAGTGGTCATTTCCGCCGCCTTCAGCCCGGAGGGCCAGCGCATCGTCACGGCAGGCTTCGACGGAACGGCGCGGGTGTGGCGAGCGGATGGGACGGGCGAGCCCCTCGTGCTCCGGGGACACGAGGGAGTGGTCATTTCCGCCGCCTTCAGCCCGGAGGGGCAGCGCATCGTCACCTCGGGAAATGACGGGACGGTGCGGGTGTGGCGGGCGGATGGGACGGGCGCGCCCCTCGTGCTGCGAGGGCACGAGGGACAGGTCAGCTCCGCCGCCTTCAGCCCGGAGGGCCAGCGTGTCATCACCTCGGGCGCTGACGGGACGGTACGCGTATGGCGGGCGGATGGGACGGGCGAGCCCCTCGTGCTGGATGGGCGCCAAGGGCCGATCCGGTCCGCCGCCTTCAGCCCGGACGGCCAGCGCATCGCCACTTCGGGAGATGATGGGACCGCGCGGGTATGGCGGGCGGATGGGACGGGCGAGCCCCTTCTCCTGAAAGGACACACCGGGCCGGTCCAATTCGTTGCCTTCAGCCCGGATGGTCGGCAACTCGTGACAGCCGGCGCTGACAGGACCGCGAGGATCTGGACCCTCCTCTCGATCCCTGAACTCCAGCGACATCTGCGTCATGACAACAAGGACTGCCTGACGCCGGACCTGCGCGAGACCTACCTCAACGAGCGCGAAGCGCGGGCCCGCAAGCGTTACGCCGACTGCGAGCGCTCCCAGGGCCGCACTGCCTCCTGATCGCGCGGAGCGCCCCTCTCTACTTCGTGGCTCGCCGGAGCTGGAGCCGGACCGCCGGATCTCCCAGCAGGAGATAGCCTCGCAAGTCATTGCGGAGCATCCAGAGGTAGCCGAGCCGTTTGGGATCGATGGGGTCCGGCCGCTCCTCCTCGAGTGCTTCCTGCCGCTCCTGGTAGGCGGACATCAGGCTGTCATTCACGTCGCGGAAGGAGCGCATCAGGGCATCGAGCGCGACCCCCACCCGGCTGCCCTTCGCCAGGACCTCGAGCGCCGAGAGGATGCGGGACGCTCGGCTCTCGGCGAGATTGTCCGGGTTGGCGAAGCCGAAGTTCCAGGCCAGGTCACTGTGCCCCACGAAGGCCAGGGGACCGAGCGGATTGGCCAGCAGGGCCTGGGGAAGCGCGGCGAGGAAGGGGGGCTCTCCGGGCCGGGGCAGGTTGTCGAGCACGGCCTCGGGGCGGCCCGGGAAGCGCTTTTGCTTCGCCATCATCGACAGCCAGGCGTGGAAGGCACTCTTGCGCGGAGTCGCCGCCCCGAAACACGCCACGCAGAACCACATGCCCCCGGGGAGGAACGGCGACTGCCGGACCATGTCCGCGGTGAGCTCCCGCTCGGGCGCCAGACAGAGTGCTCCCTGCCTCGCCCGCTGCTGCTCGGCGGAGGCCCATCCTCCACTCGGCGCCCCCAACCCATGTGACACCGAGAGCAACACTCCCGAGCGCACCGTGCCAGCCACGCTCGGCAGCTCCTCCGCCTCCTCGCCGAGGAGGACCTCGAGCCGCCTCGCCAGCTGCTTGGGGAGCCATCTCGCCTCCACCATCTTCCGGCAGGGCTCCATCAGGAGCTGGTGGCCCTGAACGGTGGCCCGCGAGCCATCCGAGGCCGTGTAGAGCAGGACGTCCGCGGCCTCGGCCTGCTCTGAGGAGTGCTCGTGGGCCAGCACCTTGTCCACATAGGCACCATGGCTGGCGAGATCCGGTGTTCCCTCCGGTGTCGCGAAGTGCAACCGTCCCACGAAGGCGCCCTGGGCCAACACGTGCTGGAGTTCGAAGGAGACCTGCTGCGGGCTTCCGAGCACCAACAGGTACCTGGGCCGCTCCTCCGCGGGGACGCGCTCGTCCCGATACACCCGCTCTCTCCAGGTGACTGCCTGGGCCGCGTCCATGTCCGGGTGCACCCGGTAGATCTTCACCTCCGCGTCCTGTTGCCGCGCCCGGTGCTCCACCAGTGGGGCAATGGCTCGCAGCAGCCGGTCGCCCTCGTCCCCCTCGGGCGAGATCACGCCCCAGCGCTGCTCGGGCAGTGCATTGGGGTCCGCGTCGGGTCTGTCGAGCAGGGGGACCTCCGCTCGGCGCGGCAGCCGCTCGGGCCGGGGGGCGCTCTGCACGGACGCCGGATCGAGCCCGGAGGGCAGGCTGGGCTGGTGATCATCGGCCCTGGCGAGCAGGAGTTCGAGTGTTTCCCGGAGTGGTTCCGACGGGGGTGTACGTTGCGGCGTGCCCATGACGCTTCTCTTGGTGGCCTTCCCCTGGGAGTCTTGTCACTTCAACGTTGGGCTGAACTCCATCTATGTCTGGATGATGGATGGAAGGAACACACTGGCTCCGGGCGAGCTGCCGCGGTTCGAAGAAACCCACCGGGTGAGCCCGGGGTCATCGCTCCCCGCCCGGCAGCGAATAGAGGAGGTTCATGGCCAACGCCACCTCTCCGGACTGCCTCCCCACGAGGGTCCAGTTCACGCCGCCGGACACGGCCACCCCGCTCCGCCCGAGGGGAAGGCTGGCACCCCACTGGGCCTGCAGGTAGTTGCCAGGCCGGCTCGCGAGGCTGAGGACACGCACCTGTGAGTCCTGGCCGAGATGGCCCCTCAACCCGAGGCTCGAATGCAGTCTCGGCAGGCCTCGCGGGAGCCGTGCCTTCACGGCCAGCGCGGCGGCCAGGCTCAGGCCCAGGGCACTGTCGCCAGGCGGAAGCAGGCAGTCCGGGCCGAGCGAGGCCATGGCGTCTATCCTCCACGGCGCGCGCGCATCCCCGACGAGGCCGAACGTCCCGGCGCCCAGGAGCGCCGCTCGAAAGGGCACGGTGCTGGACCGGGTCGCGGGAACATCCAACTGCACGTTGAGCCCTCCATGAGAAGAGTCGAGCGCGTCCTGGTAGCCAGCGAGGGCCTTCTGGTACGGGGCTCTCGCGGACGCCGCGGCCAGGAGGCGGGCGGGAAGCTCCGGGGAGCAGGCGGCGAGCCCGTCGAGCGTGACGGGCGTCGTGAAGAGGGCGTCGAGACACCGTGCACGCTGCTCGGGAGTGAGCGTGTCGAGCGCGCGCCTCAAGTCCTCGCGAAACCAGCCCTCCGTGGTGAACACCTGCCGCGAGGCCTGGAGCAGCGTGGCCGACAGGGTCTCGAACTCGCGGTGGGCCCTCGCGGCGCCGACGAAGTCGAGGTTGGCCCTCAAGCCGAGGAAGGCGTCGCGGGGCAGTTCCATGAAGAGCGCGGGCAGCACGACGCTGACATCGAAGAGACGCGAGAGCCGCACGAAGGAGCCTCGGCCCTGGCTCGCGATGGCGAGCGGGTTGACCGAGAAGGAGAAGAGCCCGACGCGGTTGGATGGAGTGGCGACGATGCCCAGCGAGGCCCCCGCGAGCCCGACCGTCTGGACCTGGGCCGGGGCATCGATCTGGCCGGGCGTGCCGGCGAGTCCGGCACCGAGAACCGGTTGAATCGCCTCGCGATTCACGACCTCGACGGCTTCGTCCTCCTGGAGGCGAAGCCCGAGGCGCGATTCATCCACCGCGAAGGTGCTGCTCAGGCGGGCACAGGCCTCCTGCTCATTCGAGGGGCAGCTCGCCGCTCCAGGACAAATGGGTTGCAGTGCGCGATAGCGCTCCAGACATGGCTCTGGCGTCTGAGCCATGACGAGTGCCAGGACAGCGACAATCATGAATGAACCCCCGCCCGAATCTCGCCCCGAGAACAGGACTCGGCCAGCGGGCCAGGAGGGCAGGGCATTCGTGAGCCAGGGACACCTGGTCGCACAGCCTTCACCATGGGTGAACACTGTGCGATGGCCACCCATGGTGTTCCTCGCGGATGGATGTCACCTCCTTGGGCGCTCAAAGGAGGAGCCCCCATGCCAGACTGGATGATCAAGATTGAAAGGAAGAGCAAGAGAAGAAGAAAGGCCTCCAGGCTCTCTCGTATCGACTTCACTCCCAATCCCCAGGAAGCCCTGGCGGGAGATGTCATCAACTGGAAGAACAACGATACCGTGGCTCACTGGCCGGCTCCGATCCGGAACGGGCAGCCGGACAAGATGGGCTATATGTCCCATGAGATTCCGCCAGGTGCGACGTCCGACATCGCGTTCTCTCCCGATGCAGTCAAGGAGGACACCGAGCTCGAGTATGCAAAGAGCTCCCCATCGGCGCAGGGGCTGCCCCGGGGACCTACTGGTATCACGCACACAAGCACGGCTCGTCGGCCCTCAACGTCGCCAATGGCATGGCCGGAGCCTTCATCATCGAGGGGGAGTACGACGACACGCTGAGGGCTTTCTACAAGCCCAAGGGAGGGTTGACGGAACAGGTGCTCGTCATCCAGCAGATCGGCGTCTCTTCCCGCCTGATTGCTCCGCGGGAAGACCCCCGGCCCTTTTTGTCCATCAATGGCCGGCGCCAGCCCGTCATCCAGATGAAGCCGGGCGAGGTCCAGTTGTGGCGCTTCGTGAACGCCGCCTGGGTGAGTGGCGTTCAATTCTTCGACCCGAAGAGCTATGACCCCAAGAATACCACCGAGTGGCGCCAGACCGCGCGAGATGGCATCCAACTCAGCCCGGAAAACTACGCGAGAGCCGCGAAGGACAATTCACCCTTCCTGTTGTCGCCCGGGAACCGGGTGGACCTGCTCGTCAAGGCTCCCGCGGTTGCTGGGAGGTATGATCTGCGGTTCGCCGATGCCATCAGCACCAACACCCCACAGGACAAGGTCAATGATCCGATCCTCCTGACCATCCAGGTTTCAGCAGCCCCCAGCGTGGACATGCCGTTCCCTTCCGAGCAGGACTTTCCCAAGCTCCCCAGCTTCCTGAAGGACATCGACCCCGCGACGATCCACATATCGCGAGAAGTCACCTTCAACACCAAGGAGACGCCAGTCCAGGACAAGCCTGACCTGATAGATGAAACGATCAACGGTGAGCTGTTCAAGGACCAGACGATCTCTCAATCCATGCTTCAGGACACCGCGGAGGAATGGACGCTCGTCAACACGACTCGCCCTCCACCGGGCGTCGCGCATCCCTTCCACATCCACGTCAATCCATTCCAGGTGATCGAGGTCTTTGATCCCAACGACCCCCAAGAGCAGGATCCGAATAATACGGAGTGTTACAAGATCGATGACCCCTCCACCTGGAAGTCGTGCAAACCACCCCTCGAGAAACCTTATGTCTGGCGGGACACGATCGCGATTCCAGCGGCACGGGGCACGGACAAGGGGGACGTCCCCGGCCATGTGAAGGTACGAACCCGTTTCGACGACTTCCCCGGCCAGTTCGTCCTCCACTGCCACATCCTCATCCACGAGGACCACGGAATGATGCAGTTGATCCAGGTCGTCCCCAACAAGGTGATGATCAAGCATCACTGAAGCCGAGGCCGTTGGCCATGGAAGTCGGCGGGCGCCTTATTCGAAGCGCTCCATGATCCGGCGGGGGGTGTCATTGAACATCAGCCGGAGCACGTCCGGACGCGAGTAGTGCCCCACCGGGTCGGCCACGGCCTTGGCGAGCGGGATGAGCCCCAGGTCGATGTCCGCGTACAAGAGCCCCTCGGCGCGCTCGTCCAGTGGCTGCGCCAGGGGCCGGCCATCCGGGCCGTAGATCATCGAGAAGCCGCCTCCGGGCAGCAGCATCTTCGCCCGGTCCGGTGAATCACACAGCAGCTCCGTCATCTCCTGGGAGACCGTGGCGCACGAGCCGATGACGAAGCAACTGCCCTCCACCGCGTACATCCGGCTGGCGGCGAGGTTCACCTCGGGGCCGAGCGCGTATGCCATGTCGCGGTAGAGCGAGAAGCTGGGCCAGGAGCCCACGTGGAGCTGCTCGCCCTGGGTGAACATCGCCTGCTTCACCAGGGGTTGGACGTGCTCCCAGCAGTTGAGCGCCCCCAGCCGGCCGAGCGCCGTGTCGTGCACCTTCAGGTCCCCACCATCGCCCTCGCCGAACACCGTGCGCTCGGCGTGCGTGGGCTTGAGCTTGCGCCGCGCGGCGATGAGCCCGCCCTCCGGGCCGATGAGGGCCTGGCCCATGTAGAGGCTGGACCCGGAGCGCTCGCTGTAGCCCATCACCACGTGGATGCCATGCCGCCGGGCCGCGTCGCGCAGCCGCGCCATGTGGGGGCCCTCCACCGTGAGCGATTGGTCGAAGTAGCGCTGCACGAAGCGCATGCCCCACGCGGGCGCGCCGAGCCAGATCCAGAACGGATAGCCGGGCAGCCACGTCTCCGGGAAGGCGATGAGCGAGGCACCCTGGCTGGCGGCCTCGGCGATGAGACGCTCGGCCTTGTCCACACCGGCGTCGAGGTCGAGGAACGCGGGAGCGGCCTGCACGGCCGCGGCCTTGAATCGGGGAGGAGTCGTCATCGCCCCTCTGTACCTCTTCGGCCGACACGTGTCCTACCGCCCTGGCTGCTCCAGGGCGGGGAAGGGCGGCTACCGCGGCTGGACACGCCGGAGGCGGATGACGAGCCCGAGCACCGACAGGGCCATCATCGCGAGTCCCCCGGGGCCGCCCGTGGTGCAGCCCCAGCCCAGGGGCGCCTCCAGCGTGCCGCCATCATCGGGGGTGCCCGCGTCGGGAGGGGTGCCCGCGTCGGGAGGGGTGCCCGCGTCGGGAGGGGTGCCCGCGTCCGGCGGAGTATCCGGAGTACCGCCATCGGTCCCCGCGTCGGGGGTGGGGGTGGAACCTCCCGGGGTGCACTCCCCGCCGGGAAGCGGCGCGGGTGCTTCGCCCGTGTTTCCGTCCTTGGGCAGGATGAGGACACCGTCCGAGGACACATAGGTAGCCAGTCCCGCGCCGTTGGTCGCGCGAATGGTGACGTAGTAGCGCTGTCCGGGGAGGAGGTTGAGATCGTACAGGGTGTACGACAGGACCAGCCCGACGGGTTCGAACCCGCGCACCTCGGTGCCACACGGCCGGGTACCGACGGCGAGCGAATAGCCAATGATGCTCGACTCGGGATCGGAGAAGCCAGGCGGCTGGCCCCAATCGCTCTGGAGGATGCCGGCGTAGTCCTGCTCGTCCTTGTCGATGCCGATTCCATCCAGGACGGTCCCCGGACGAGGTGGCGAGGTGTCCGTTTGTTGGCTCCAGGCAGCGAGCGGGAGAAGGACGAGACTGGCGGCCAGGCCGCCGCCGAGGGCACGAGGGAACACGGATTCCTCCAGGAATGAGCACGACGTGCCCCGCAGCCTCCTCAAGAAGACCGCGGGGCGCTAGCCCCGGTGCCCCCGAGTCCGCTCACCAACGCGCGGGGTGAACCTCGGGCTTCGCGGCGGGTGCCACCGAGGGGCAGCTCGAGGGGGCGGTGGCACCCTGGCCCGGCCCTGTCAGTTCTTCGCGGAACTCTGAGCGCTGCCCGAGGGGGGTATCGGTGGCGGGGTTGGATCAGGCGCTTCGGGAGTCGTTGGAGGAAGTGCTGGGGGTGGGCTCTGGCTGGAAGGGGATCTGAAAGCCCCAGGCGGGGCGGCCTGGGGCTCGGTCCCAACCGGCGGTGACGAGCCACCGGCCGAGCGCTTCCGGGATGGAGGTTTGCCGCGGGCTGGCCGCGCATTCGCGAGGAGCAGTTCCACCAAGGCCATGAGGCTTCGCGGCTCACAAGGCTTGGGCAGGAACACCTCGCCCTTCGGCAGCAGGAGATTCACCTCGCTGCTGTGGATGATGCGTGGAATGGCGCGCAGCCTCGCGTCCGTGCGCAGCCGACGGCACAGCTCGAGCCCGTTCATGTGAGGCATGCAGACATCCGTGATGATGAGGTCGGGCTGGTGCTCCCGCGCCAGTTTCAATCCCGTCTGACCATCCGGAGCGCTCATGACGCTCTGGCCCATCTGTTCCAGCAACTCTGTGTAGATCTCGATCAGATCCGGATCATCATCGATCAGCAGAATGCTGCTCATGGGTCTCTCTTTTCGGGCGGACGGCTCCATGCCGCTATCCAACTGGATCGGTCCGTGAGCGCTCCGATGTGAACGCCATCCCGCGAAAAGGGCTGGCTTCACGCTTGCTCGGTTCAGTGAACGTGAGAGCTGCTCCCCGCGCGGCACTCGTCATCCCCAGCGGGGGTGCCTAGCTTTCCCTCGAATGAGGTCCATCCGCATCTTCTTTGGGGGGGAGACATGGAGCCGAGCGCACGCCAGGCGCTGGAGCAGCGGATCCGTGAGCTCTGTATGCGAGGCGAGACGGGACTCGCCGTCCAGGCCGCGCTGGAGGGTTATGGACCCGAGTTCATGCGGCTGATGGGGTCCATTCTTCACGATCGGGAGCAGGCACGAGAGGCCTACAGCTCCCTTGCCGAGAGTCTGCTGACGGCGCTCCCAGCCTTTCGCTGGGATTGCTCCTTCCGGACGTGGGCCTACCAGGTCGCACGCCATGTCGCCTATCGCATGATCGCTTCGCCGGCCGCACGCGAGCAGCCGGCGAGCCTCGGGGTTTTGCGTGACGAGGCACAACCCGAACCGAGCCTGCCGAAGCCCTGGCTCCAAAGCTCCGTCAAGGAGCGTTTCAGGGTGTTGCGCGAGCAGCTCTCCCCCCACGAAAGGACCCTCCTGGAACTCCGGGTGGATCGGCGGATGTCGTGGCACGACGTGGCCAGGGCGATCTCCGGCCCGGACGAGTTCCCGTCTCGCGAGGCGCTCGACCGCAAAGCCGCCGTGTTGCGGCAACAGTTCCGGCGAATCAAGGAGCGGCTCAAGGAACTCGCACGACAAGCGGAAATGCTCTCGTCCGAAGAGCAGGCTCCCCTCTAACGAAACATCCGTGCGCTACGAGGGCTCCTGGCCCCGTGCCGTCCTGGAAGGCGCGGCGCTGCTACGGCTCGTTCTGGGGCCATCGAGCGGACGGCCGGAGCGTTTCTACACGCTCCTGTCCACCCACAACCTGCTGTCCGAGCACAGCCTGTTCATGAACCTGGGGTACTGGGCTGACTCCGGGGTGCGGACACTTGACGAGGCCAGCCGCGCGCTCACGGCTCTGCTCGGACAGACGGCCCGGCTGGGTCCTGGGGACGAAGTGTTGGACGTGGGGTTCGGTTTCGGAGACCAGATCCTCTACTGGGCCGGGAGCTTCCATCCCCGGCGGCTCACCGGGCTCGACCTCATGCCGCTGCATGTCGAGGTCGCGCGCGAGCGGATGGTACGTGCCGGGCTGGCGAGCCGGGTGCTGCTCCAGGAGGGCTCGGCCACGCGGATGCCCTTTCCCGCCAGATGCTTCGACAAGGTGGTGGCGCTCGAGTCCTCTTTCCACTTCGATACGCGCGAGGACTTCTTCACCGAGGCCTGGCGGGTCCTGCGGCCCGGGGGGAGGCTGGCCCTGACGGACATTCTTCCACTGCCCGGGCACCGCTTCAGCCGCCTGTTCCAGGCCGTGTGGCAGATTCCCGGGGAGAACCTCTACTGCCGGGAGATCTACCGCGCGCGGTTGGTGGCCGCGGGATTCGAGGCAGTGGAGGTCCACTCCATCCGTGAGCACGTCTACGAGCCCCTGTTGCGGTTTCTCGGCCGACGTCTGGATGCTCCGGAGCTCGTGCACCGGATGAACCCCCTTCTCCGGTTGGTGAGCCGACCCTGGTGGTATGCACGGCTGGTGCGGAGCACGTTCGACTATGTCCTCGCCACCGGCGTGAAGCCCTTGAGGTGAGAGGCGCGGGCCTCGGGTTACTTGTTGAGGGGGGGGCCGAGCCCTCCCTCGATCTCGCGCACGACTTCTCCTGGGATGGGGTTGTTCGACCACGCCAGCCTCTTCAAGAGATTGAGCGTGCGCTCCAGCGTGGTCAGCGCGGCGTTGAGGAGCTGGATGCCTCCGTACATGCCCACCAGCATGACGTGCCGCGAGAGATCCTCGGGACTCAGGCCCATCATCAACCCCCAATAAAAATGAATGCCCAGGAAGATCCCCTGCCCGTGGGAGAAGACCAGGAAGAGGGTGATGAGCTGGCTTTCGCGCTGGATCGCGGCCTGCTTGTACTCCTCGGGGGTTGGGTGCGCCGCCGGCGTGAAGAACTGGTCGAGGAGCCCGTTGACGAACCACTTCGAGTCCGGGAGCTTCTCGCCGAGGACCCTTGCCAGGTCGCACAGCTCTTCTTCCTTGAAGTGATTGCGAAGGTTCTTGAGTTCATCACCTCCGAGGATTCCCTGGATGGGGGCCGTACCGGCGGTGCCGCTTTCTTCTTTGGGAGTCAACTGCTGGATGATCGAGTCTTCAAGCATCGTGTCCTCCTCTCGAGGGCTTGTTCGATCAACACCCGGGTCCGCACCGTTTAATCAACCGTCTCATCAATGGATGGCGTATTGCAGTTCTGGCCCACGGACCTGCCTGTGCCGGGTACGGAGCTTCTCCCAGTCCGCCACGAATCGTTCGAGGCTTTCATTCAAGGCGAGGTCTTGCCTCGCGTGCTCGATGATCTCTTTCGCCCGGCGGAAGTCGATGGAGCGCAGCAGGGAGTTCTCCATCGGTGACTTCTGGAAGGCCCGGGTACTCATCCTGGCGCCGAGACTGCCGCTCGCATGGAGAAGCGTGCTGCCGCTGGAGACCAGATCCATCAAACGCTCCACCGGGTTGAGTTCCTTCAAGAGACGCCCGATGGGGCCCGGAATGAGCTGGCGATAGGGCCGGAGTTGAGCCGGGTAGCAATTGCAGGAGAAGGTCAGATCCGCTCCCAGGTGTGGGAGCCATAGGGCGGGGAGATTGTCCGCCGCGGCGCCGTCCACGAAGTGGCGTGGGTTGAGGAGCGTGGGTCCCCACAGGCCTGGCGCCGAGCTGCTGGCACGGACCGCCAGGCTCAGGGGCCCACGGGTGAAGGTGGTCGTTTCACCCGTGCTGAGGTTGATGGCCACCGGGTGCATGCGCAGGGACAACTGATCGAGCTGGGCATTGTTCAGATCCTTCCTGAGCAGCGTCTCCAGCGGGCTGGTGGACAGCATGTTCAGCCAGGTGAGCTGGTTGAGCTCTCCTCTCGAGCACCGGTTGCGAAAATGCTCCAGCCCGTCCATTCCGTGGACGCTGTAGTACGCCCCCATCACCGAACCGATGCTGCTGCCGGTGATGATATCGATGGGAATCTTCTCGCGCGTCAGCTTTTCCAGGACGACGTAGTGGTAGAAGCCCCAGGCCCCTCCTCCACTCAGACCCAGGCCCACCTGGCGGTGGGTGATCACCCGGGCCCATCGGGAGAGGTGCTCCCTCGTCCGTTCATCCAGCGTCTCGAACTCGGTGCGTGCTCCCGAGAGGATGTCGTCTGGAAGGTGGAGCCAGCAACTGCGCTGACCCAGGAGGAGTTCCCCTGGGTTGGCCGAGCCCTCCAGACCACCGTGCACCGGACTGGGCGACACGGGCAGCAGATGGGTGCGGAGGATGTCTTCTCCGGGCCGTGGTGAACTCCGCGTCGGCGGGTCTCGGGTGAGTTCGATGGTGGTGTGCTGGAACTCGTGATGATGTTGCTTGAGGACCCTGGCGGCTTCCTCGTCGGCGGCGAAGACGTAGTCGAACTCCTCGAGCCAGGAGGTGCTTTTGACCTCTTCGATCGAGGCGTGGAACAAGTAGGGGGGCGTCGGCCTGCCTGGAGGACGCTTCGGGCGCGTTCCCTTGCCTACGATGACCACTTTTTCCTTGAAGTCGTTGACGAGGGTTTTCGCGAGCAGCTCCAGCAGGGTGCCCAGGTTCAGCCGCTTCCGGCTCCGCAATTGGATTACCTCGCACACGAGAGGGCGCTCGGTCGAGGGCAGATGGAGGTAGTTGATGGTGGAGGCGCGCTGGGACCTGGTTCGCGGAAGCCGTCCGCGGGCGTCGTGATTCTCGACGAAGAGTACCCAGGCGCCCTCCGCTCCTCCCTCGAGACCCTCCTCCACGCCACAGATGGAGCTTCTTCCCAGCGTGGCGAGCAGCTTGTCGTCCCGGGTCCAGAGTTCCAGCTGGCCGTCCAGCACCACCCAGAAGCCAGGGCCCTGCTCACTGAGCCGCTCTCCCGGCGCATACCACCGCGCCCGGCCCGATCTGTACATCCGCAAGAGCTGCGATGGCCCGAGTCCGCCCAGCTCCGAGCGGCTGAGCGCGGCCAGGGCCCGCCCCTCCTCCAACAAGGGATTCTTCACATTCTCAGGCTCGTGAGTCCTCTTGGAATGAGCCTGTTGCACGCCCATGTCGTTCATCGTCATATCTCCCTCTCATGGCTCTGGGTCGAGAGAGATGAGCGCGGGAGTTTGTGAAGAGGGTGTTCCCTCGTGCGTCCCAGAGACCGCCGGAGCGCGGGTCGGCTCCCTGCTCTCACCTACGCGGGCTCGGTCGTTGATAGATGAAATGAGTCACGGCTGAATTTGAGATCATAGGGATGACTGAACAGACCTCGACATTCGAGCAGTCTCCGCCGTTCGCTGGGAATGCGCGCTTGGATCTTCCAAACCTTCCCGAGGTGGGCAGGCGCTATCTGCCCCTGCTGCTCCTGGGTCGCGGTGGGTTCGGAACGGTCTACCTCGCGAGGGATCGGCTCGATGGTCTGGTGGCCATCAAGCAGCTTCACTCGGGCCGCTACAGTTCCGGCGTGAATGAACTCCTCGAGCGCAGCGGGCTCCTTCTCAAGGGGAGGGGCTACAAATCGGCCCTGGAGTTGGCACACGAGTTCGAGATCCTCGCCTCGCTGCGTCACCCGAACATCATCAGCGTGCTCGACCATGGAGTCGATGGGCAGCAGCGGCCCTACCTGGTGCTCGAGTTCCTCGATGGTGCACAGACGCTGACCGAGGCAGGGTGGGAGCGACCCCGGTCCGAGCACGTGTCGCTGCTGTTCCAAGTACTCCAGGCGCTCGTTTATCTGCATCGGCGCGGAATCATTCACCGTGACCTCAAGCCGGCCAATGTCCTGGTGGTGGATGGGCACGTCAAGCTGCTCGACTTCGGATTGGCGATCAGCCTGGAACAACAGCTCCGCGCCATCTGCTCGGGCACGCGGGGCTATCTCTCTCCAGAGGTGCTTCAAGGCGAGCCTCCCTCCGTCAGATCCGATCTCTATTCGGTGGGTGTGATGGCCTATGAACTCCTCGTGGGAAGGCCTCCGTATGCGCTGCGCTCTCCCCGCCTCTCCCACCAGCCGGACAGCCAGGTGGACAGTCTGGAGTCGGATCTCGCCTGGTTCGTCAGCAGGAGGTCCACCCCTGGCATCGAGGAGTCCGAGGCCTTGGTGTCTCGTGAGCCCGTGGAGATCCCTGAAACGGTCGAGCCTGGGCTCGCCCGATTTCTTCGAGGGCTGCTTGCCCCGGAGCCCAAGGATCGGTTCCCGAATGCCGAGGCGGCGATCGCCTCGCTTTGCGAGGCAACGGGCCATCCCCCGCCGGCCGAGACCGTGGCGACCCGCGAGAGCTTCTTGCAGGGGGCCCGTTTCGTCGGGCGGGAGCATGAAATGGAGCGGTTGATCCTCGCGCTCGACCAGGTGGAGGCGAAGAAGCAGGGAAGTGCCTGGTTGATCGCGGGTGAGAGTGGCGTGGGCAAGTCGCGCCTGTTGGCCGAGTTCCGCATCCTGGCGATGGTCCGGAGCACGGTGGTGTTACGGGGGCAAGCCATTACCAGTGGTGGCGGCGCCTACCATCCCTGGCGAGAGGTGCTCCGTCGGCTGATCCTCCTCACCGGGTTGGAAGCCCGGGAGGCCGCCATCTTCAGGCCACTCGTGCCCGACATCGGAGAGCTGCTCCAGCGAGACATTCCCGAGCTTGAATCGCTGGGCCCGGACGCCGCCCACGTGCGCCTGATGTCCACCGTGGTGGAGGTCTTCCTCCGGGTGCCACGGCCCACGGTGATCATCCTGGAGGATCTGCAGTGGGCGGATAGTGCCACCCTGTCCCTACTGGAGCGGCTCGCCGGAAGCGTCTCGAAGGCACAGTTGCTGCTGTTGGGCAGTTACCGGGACGATGAGTGCCCCAGGTTGCCCCAGCGGGTGCCCTTGCTCCAGGTGATGAAACTGCCACGGCTCGAACCCGCGGAGATCGCCGCGCTGAGCGAATCAATGATGGGGGCGGGCGGCCGGGAGCCGCGCGTGCTCTCACTGCTCGAGCATGAGACGGAGGGCAATCCCTTCTTCCTCGTCGAGGTGATCCGCGCCCTGGCGGAGCAGAGCGGGCGGTTGGATCGAATTGGCCGGGAGCCCCTGCCCGACAAGGCTTTTGTCGGTGGGATGAGGTCCATCGTCCAGCGCAGGCTCGAGAAGGTCTCGCCGGAGGCAAGCCGGTTGCTGCGGCTCGCGGCGATTCTCGGGCGGGAAATCCATGAAGAGCTGTTGCGCGTGGCCGAGCCCTCGCTGGATGTGCGGAGTTGGCTGGGAGAGTGCTCGGACGCCGTGGTGCTCGAGGTGGCCGGCAATCGCTGGCGCTTCGCCCATGACAAGCTGCGCGAGGGCTTGCTGGACAGTCTGGCCCCGGAGGTGACCCGCGCGCTGCACCAGAAGGCGGCGGAGGCCATCGAGTCGGTGTATCCGGACGTGGGGGCGTGGATGGCGGCGCTCGCCTACCACTGGGGACAGGTGGGGGATGAGGCCCGGGAGGAGCATTACTCCGAGAAGGCGGGCGACCAGGCCATGGCCGTCTATGCCTGCAGCGTGGCCATTCCGTACTTCAAGCGGTCCCTGGCCATCGCCGAGTCCAGGTCGGAAGGCGCCCGGCGGCTGGGACTGCTCGAGGCGCGGCTGGCCGAGACCTACTACCTCGCGGGGAACATGCCGGAATGCCGCGCCCATGCCGAACGGGCCCTGGCATGTCTCGGCTGGGCAGTCCCTCGCGGCCGGTGGGGCTGGCGTCTAGGGGTCGCGCGCCAGATGCTCGAGCGGTTCCTGCAATCCGTCGTGCCCCGGGCCTTCGTGGAGACGTCGCCAGAGGCGCGGGAGTGCCGTCTGGAGGCCGGGCGGCTGTTGGTCCGGTTGAGTGAGGTTCTCTTCTACCTCCAGGACGCCACCCGGCTCTTCTGGTCGAGCCTGCGGTTGATCAACGTGTTGGAGCCTGGCGGACCCTCGCAGTGCCTGGCGCGTGGCTACATCGTCATGGCGACGAGGTTGAGCAGCCTCCCCGAGCTGCGTCCAGTGGTCGAGTCCTGGTGCGCGCGCGCCGTGGACATGGCGGAGCGCGTGGGGACTCCCGCGGACCTCACGTATACGTTGGTGCGTTGTGCCGTCTGCGGTATCGGCTATGCCCGGTGGAAGGACGTGGAGGGCTGGTCGGAGCGTGCCCGGAGGATCGCCGATGCCGGCCGGGACTTCCGGCAATCGGAGGAGAGCCGTGTCGTGATGACGCTCTCGTTGCAATACCAGGGGCGCTACTGGCGAGCCATCGAAGTGGCGGACCAGATGGAGCAGAGCGCGCGTCAGCGGGGCGCCGAGCAGACGAGGCACTGGGGGCCGATGTGCCGGGCGGGTTCGCTGGTGCGCCTGGGTCGTGTGGAGCAGGCCATTGGCGAGCTGCAGGAGGAGCTTCCCTGGTTCGAGGCCCACGCGGGCGCCTCGGAGACGGTCATCATCCAGGGGGCACTGGCCCTGGCTTTGCTGAGGCAGGGACAGGAGGAGCGGGCGCTCGAGGTGGCGGGCAGGGGGCTGGCATTGCTGCGAGGAATGAAGCCGGTCGCGTACTGGCTATTCACGGGAGTGACCCAGGTCGCCGAGGTGTATCTGACGGTCTGGGAGCAGCACCAAGCGGTGGAACGTCCCGGCGTGCAGTCGCCGGTCCGCGAGGCGCGTGAGGCCTGCAAGGCCCTGAGGGCGTTCGGCCGAGCCTTCGCCTTTGGAGCGCCGTTCTCCTTGCTATTCGACGGGCTCGAGGCCTGGCTGTCCGGGCGGGCCAGGGCCGCTCGCCGGAACTGGCGGCGTTGTATCGAGCGCTCCAGGGCATTGGAGATGCCCTATGAGGAGGGCCGTGCGTGGCTCGAGTTGGGGCGCCATCTGGCCCTGGGAGAGCCCGGCCGGCGCACCCAACTGTTGCGCGCGCGGGAGTTCTTCGCGGAGCTTGGCGCGGTCGACGACCTGCTGCGTGTCGAGGCGGAACTGGCCCGGAAGGGAACGTGATGACGCTCACGGATGTCGCGCTGCTCGCGTGCCCCGCTTGCCGGGGAGAGCTGGCCTGGGCCGGAAGGTCGCGGGGGGACTTGCTCGAGGTGGGTTGGCTTCGCTGCGGTGGCTGCCGCGCCTCCTGGCCGGTGGTGGACGGGCTGCCCCGCTTGTTTCGGGAGCAGGAGGTCCGCGGGAAGGATCGCTTGATGCGTGTCCTCTACGACGGGCTGCCCTCCCTGCATGATCCACTCACCGCCTTGCTGACCCCCGTCTTGCAGGGCATCTCGGAGGAGGAGCTGCGCGAGGGCTATGTGTCCCGGCTCGAGTTGGGCGCCCTGTCGCCACGTCCGGGGGGGCCACCGTTGCGTCTCCTGGAGGTGGGCATGGGGGCCGGCGCCAACCTCCCGCTCATCGCGCGGGAGCTGCCTCCGGGGCTCGAGGTGGAAGTGTGGGGGGTGGATCTCAGCGAGGGCATGCTGGGCTGTTGCCGCGAACGTCTGGAGCGAGAGGGTCACCGCGGCGTGCGCCTGCTCCTGGGGGATGCTCATGCCCTGCCATTCCCGGATCATGCCTTCGACCGGGTGTTCGAGATTGGAGGGATCAACGGCTATCGGGATCCAGGGCGTGCGCTCGCGGAGATGGCGCGGGTGGCTCGGCCCGGAACCCCGCTGGTGGTGGTGGACGAGCAACTCGACGCACGTGCGCGCACCCTGCGCGACCGGCTGGCGTTCCGGTTGCTCACCTTCTACACGCGGCGGGCGCACAGCCCCCGGGCGTTGCTGCCCTCCGAGGCGGTGGACATCACCGAGGAGCAGATCAGCCGCTTCTACTTCTGCCTCTCCTTCCGGATGCCGCGCACGCGCCGATCAGCGCCGCTCGTTGAGGATGATGTCGAGCAGGCGCAGCGTCATTCCGCCGGTGAAGTCGATGGTGGCCCCGTTGAACCACTCCGTGTCGTCTCCCACGAGAGAGGAGACGAAGCGGGCCACTTCCTCCAGGGTGCATAACCTCCCGGCCGGGTTCATCTGGCGGTGGGCCTCTTCGAGCCGCGCCAGTACGTCCGGTGCATAGACGTGGCGGATGGCGGGCGTCATCACCGTTCCGAACTTGAGCAGGTTCACCCGATGCCCCAGCGGGCCGAGCTCCAGCGCCAGGTGACGCACGTAGATTTCCAGCGCGGCCTTGGCGGCGGTGATGGCACCGCAGTTGTGCAGGAGCGACTCGGTGAGTGGGTTGGTCAGGCCCAGCAGGCGGGCCGAGGGGGCGAGGAGCTCCCTCTCCTCGAGGGCCTGGGCCCAGTAGACGAAGGAGTGGGCCATGGCCTCGAAAGTACGTGCGAGTTGGCGGGGATGGAGCCTCTCGTCTCCGTTGGAGAGCAAGCGCCCCACGGAGCCGCTGGCGAGCGAATGGACGAAGAGCTTGAGGGAGCGGGGGCCCGCGACGGCGAGCAAGGCGTCCGCTCCCCGTGCCGCGCCCTCCGGGGTGCCAGCATCCTCTCTCATCATCACCATGCGCTGACCGGTGGCGAGCACCTGGCGCTCCACCTCCGCGGCTTGCTCGGGATAGCGGCCCCGGTGCATTCCGAAGACATGCAGTCCGGGCCGCCGCGCCACCTGATGGGCGATGGCGGCGCCCGTTCCCGATGACGCGCCCAGGATGATTGCCCACCGACCCTCGCTCATGTGTTTCCTCCCAGACCCCGCGCACGGTCCAACAGCGACTGGACCTCGGCGCGGACCTCCCGGTGCAGGTCCAGCAACGATGCCCGGTCATCAGGAGCGATCCGTCCCCCCAGGTGTCGGTGGATGGGTTGGCCCACCCACTGCGTCATCCTCACGGGCAAGGGGAGGGAGAAGGGCCAGAGCCCGGTGGCACCCAAGCCCAACCAGATGGGCAACCCCCAGGGCGCACCGAGGCGATGGCCGAGTTCGTACCCATCATTGAGCCCGATGAAGGCGTCATCCATGCCGTACCCGGCAACGGGGACGATGGGGAGGCCATATTTGATGGCCAGGCGCAGGTAGCCCACCCGCTCGCCCCAGTCCACCCGGTAGCGGTGACGGAAGCTCCGGCAGCCCTCGCGCGTGCCTCCTGGCTGGACGAGGATGTGTTCGCCGCGCGCCACCGCTGCTTCCAACTCCGGCTCATCCCGCGTCAGGAAGCCGAGGCACTCCCTGAACCAGCGCGACACTGGATTCTGGTCGATGGCCCCGTGGATGATGCCGTGGGGGAGGTAGCCCAGTTGCTCGTGCAGGACGACCGTGAGCATGCATTGATCGAAGGCGAGGGGCCGACCATGGTAGGCGACGATGAGCCGTGCTCCTGGCTCGAGCAGTGTCTCCAGACCAATGAGCTGGTAGCGGTGATAGTGACGCAGCAGTCCGAAGGCTGCCAGCCAGGCGGCCTGGGGAAGGTTGCTGGCGCGCCTCATGCGCCTACCCGGTACAAGAGGGCGCCATAGGACACTCCCGCTCCCACGCCGAGCATCAGCACGCGGTCTCCTGGGCGCACCGGGCGGGTGCGCAGGAGCAGATCCAGACTGAAGGGGATGGAGGCCGCCGCCACGCTGCCAATGTCCTCCACCACGGGCATGAGCCGGGTGGACTCGAAACCGTACCGCTCGGCGATGCCTCGGAGCATCGCCCCATTGGGTTGGTGGGGCAGCACCCACTCGATGTCGTCGAGCCTGACTCTCGAACGCTCCGTGATCTGCGAGGTGGCCCGGTCCAGGACGTCGAAGACCGCGCGAACCATGTCACGGGGAGAGGTATGGAACCGGAACCCCTCTGGGCGCCCGGTGAGGAGGGGGTGGTCGATCTGGGTGTCGGGGGGCAGGGTTCCATCGTTGCCGAACGCCACCGCGAGCACGCCCTCGTCCGGCGTCTGGGCTGGAGCCAGCACCGCGGCCGTGGCCGCATCCCCGAACACGAGATAGGGACGGGGTTCAGTCGGGGCGAGCGCCCGGGAGTTGAACTCCACCGTGACGATGGCGACCGGGGACAGTCCGGTCACCACCGAGCGCGCGGCGATATCGAAGGCGGACAGGAATCCCATGCAAGCATTGTTGAGATCGAACCCGTCACACGAGCCGGAGAGCCCGAGCGCGGCGGCCACCCGGTTCGCGGTGGCGGGGACGAGCGCATCTCCACCGGTCGAGGTGACGAAGAGGATGCGACGCAGCTCGGTGGCGGCCAGCCCCGCGCGCTTCAGGGCCAGGCGAAGGGCCTGGACTCCCAGGTCGGCCATCCTCGCGCCCGGTGCGGCCCAATGGCGGGTGCGGATTCCAGTCTTCTGCTCGATCGCCTGAGGCTCGCATCCCACGGCCCGTGCCAGCTCCGCCGTGGTCACCGCACGCTCAGGGAGCACACTGGCCGTGCCCAGGATACGCACCGGCAACATCACGTCTTCGTGCGGGCCCTCCCGCGCCGCTGCCCTCATGGTCGCCCCTTTGGTGTGTGGCCCACGAAGAGCAGCTTTCCTTCAGGTGCGCTCCTTTAGCAGTCGCACGAAGGGGCAAGTGTGGTCTTCTGCTCAGCCCCAGCATCAAAACAGGTGGGCGAGGGCGGAGGCACCCGCCAACACCTTCGTCGCCTGGCGGTGTGCGGGGGCGTGATGGCCAACCGTTGACGAAGACACGCACGGGCCGTTGGACAGAGGTCACTGCACGGCCCTCCAGGGCCATGGCTTGCGCGCTACTGCACGCCTTCTCGCTCGGGTGATTGAGATTCTCGCGCGGTTCAGCACCATGACGGTCCCCTGTCTCACGCGGAAGGACATCTCATGAACGCCCAGCAGGCCCGGGAACTCTACGAGCGGTACCTGACTCGCCTCTATGTCCAGCGCGATGTCGAGAGCATGACGGACTTCTTCTCTCCCGACGTCGTGGCGCAACCCCTGCCCGCTGGCGTCCCGGCGGGCGTGCCGGGATTGAAGCTCATGGCGCGCGTGTGGTTGGAGTCCTTCTCGGACATTCAATTCACCATCCATTCCTTCCTGTATGATCAGGGCATGGTGGCCGTGCGCCTGCTGGTGACGGGCGTGCACACCGGCAGCTTCATGGGCATCGCCCCCACCGGGCGGCGCGTGGAGATCACCGACCATCCCCACTTCCGGCTGCACGACGGCAAGGTGGTCGAAATCTGGGATCAGCTGGACATGATGTCCCTGCTGCAGCAACTCGGCGCGCTTCCCTCCGCCGTACAGGCGGCCTGATTTCCCGGTAAAACCTGGGGTACGTGTCAGACCTGACTCCTAGTATCTCCCTTCGTCGGAACGCCCGCGACGACAACGTGTTTCGCGGTGCACCAGACGAAGTCAGTTCTTGGAGTCAGGAGAATCCCTTGAAGCGTTTTGCACGGAAGGCTTTCACGGCGTCATGGCTCACGTTGGCCCTGGTGGGGTGTGGTCCCGAGACGTCGGCTCCCGAGGAGCCGACGGACGGGGCCGGGCCCCTGGCGGAGAAGGGTTCGCCGCTCCCGGAGCAGGTGCAGGCACTCGCCTCGAGCTGTACGGGACCGAGCACCCTCGTCAGCGGCACCCCGGTGACGAATATCAGTGCCTCGGCGGGCGAGTGGTCCTGCAACTACACCCTGAGTGTTCCGTCGGGGGCCACCAAACTCAAGTTCACCACGACCAGTGGTTCCGGGGATGGGGACCTGTACGTGAAGTTCGGCTCCGAGCCGACCCTGGGCGTGTATGACTGTATCGCCAATGGGAGCACCAACTACGAGACCTGCGACATCCCCACCGCCCAGGCGGGGACCTACCACGTGAAGGTCTATGGCAGTAAGGCGTTCTCCGGGCTCAGCCTGACCGGTTCGTTCCTCGCCAGCGGTCCGGCGGGCTGCACCAGCACGACGACGCTCTCCAACGGCGTCCCGGTGAACAACATCGGCGTGTCGGGGGGAAGCTGGTCGTGCATCTACAGCTTCTATGTCCCGTCGGGGTCGACCCGCGTCACGTTCGTCTCCTCGGGGGGCAGTGGGGACGGGGACCTGTACGTGCGCTACGGCTCCTCGCCGAACGACACCACCTACGACTGCAAGTCGACGGGCTATGGAACGGATGAGGTCTGCACCATCGACATGCCGCGCACGGGCGTCTACTACGCGCGGCTGTATGGCTATGGCACGTTCTCCGGGGCGAGCCTGACGGGCCTGTATTCGCTGACAGGGTATCCCGGCTGCACCACCACGAGCGCGCTCGTCAACAATACGCCCGTGAGCAACGTGGGGGCACCCGCCAGCACCTTCTCCTGCGACTACACGCTCGAGGTCCCCTCGGGGGCGACCAGCCTCACGTTCTCGGGCTACGGGGGCTCTGGAGCAAGCTCGCACCTGTATGTGAAGCGGGGCTCCGCGCCGACGCTGTCCTCGTATGACTGTGCCTCGACGTCGGGCACCTCCACCTGCACCTTCACGTCCCCGCAGGCGGGCACCTGGCATGTGCGGGTCTACAACGCGTCCTCGTCCGGGACGCTCTCGGGGGTGACGTTGCGAGGGACCTATGTCACGAGCGGCGGTGGCGGGAACGGGGTGCTGGTGAACAACCAGGCGGTCCTCAACCTGTCGGGCGCCACGGGCTCGTTCAGGTACTGGACCATCACGGTGCCGGACGGCAAGTCCTACCTGGAGGTGACCGCCGAAGGGGGGTCGGGTGACGCCGACCTGTACGTCCGCAAGGACCTGCGGCCCGACGAGTCCAACTACGACTGTCGTTCCCTGGCCGGCGGGACCTATGAGCGCTGCTACGAAGGCTCCCCCCTTCCTGGCACCTATTACGTGATGCTCAAGGGGTACTCGGACTACTCCGGCGTCCAGTTGAAGGCCGTCTACGGCCCTTGAGCCGACTGTCGCGAGGACCCTCTGGCCGGCCGCGCCAGGGCCAGTGCCCCCACCACGAAGGACATGGCTTCCTGGCGCACGAGGAGCGGGGTGTCACCGCGCATCATCGACAAGCGTGAGCGGTCATAACCCTCTGGCTCCCGTCAGAGGTGGTGCGGGTCAGGCCTGTGGATGCTGGGCGCTGCTCCTCAGCTCCCGGCGGACCGCCTCGCCTACGCGCTCACCGACCGTCTCCGCCACGCGCGCGCGGATCTCCTCGCCGACCCTCTCGCGGATGGCGCTCACGATGCGCTCGGTGTCGATCTGACCGAAGCCGGGCTGGGCGCCCATCCAGGGCTCACCCATGCCTGGTTGCTGAGCCCCGCCCAGCACGTCGCGGAGCGAATCGGTCAGCCGCTCCCGGAGCACCTCTTCCAACTGCTCGCGGAGGTTGCGCGCGAGCCGCTCGTGGAGGGCGTCGACCAGGCGTCCACGAAGGGCGTCCGCGAGGCGCTCGGGCTGGAGCTGGCCATTGCCCTGCGGCCCCATCCGGCGCTCGGCCATCGCGGAGCGCAGCGCGTCCGCCAACCGCTCCCGGAGCGCTTCACGGACGCGCTCGCGCAGGGCGGTGTGGACCTTCTCGCGGATCCCCTCCACGATGCGCTCGCGAATGGTGTCCGCGAGGCGCTCGGGGTCGACCTGGCCGAGGCCCTGCGGCCCCATCCGGCGCTCGGCCACCGCGGAGCGCAGCGCGTCCGCCAGCCGCTCCTTGAGCGCCTCGCGCACGCGCTCGCGCACGGCGTAGGCGAGCCGCTCGTGGAGTTCATCGGCCAGGCGTCCGCGGATGGCGTCCGCGAGACGCTCGGGGTCGACCTGGCCGAAGCCCTGCGGCCCCATCCGGCGCTCGGCCACCGCGGAGCGCAGCGCGTCCGCCAACTGCTCTCGGAGCGCCTCGCGGACACGCTCGCGTACGACGGAGCCGATCCGCTCCCGCAGCGCATCCTCGAGACGGTTGCGGACCTTCTCCGCGAGGCGCTCGGGGTCGACCTGGCCATAGCCCTGCTGGGCGATCATCCAGTGCTCGACCAGCGCGGTGCGCAGGGCCTCCCCCAGCCGATCCTTGAGGACCTCACGCACGCGCTCGTGCACGCCGGAGCTGATGCGATCGCGGATGGCCTCGGAGAGGCGCTTGTGGATGGCGTCCGAGATGTTCTCGGGGTCGAGCAGAACGGGCTGTTCCTGCATCAGCGGCGAGCGCTCGGCTTGCGCGCAGCGCAGCGCCTCGCCGACGCGCTCGCGAATCTCGTCACCGAGACCATCCTCGAGAGCTGACACGACACGCTCGCGGACCGCATCCGTGATGCGCTCCTTGAGAGACTCGCCAATCGCCTGCTGCTCCTGGGTTGAGAACTTTTCGCTGCTCATTGAAGGAACCCCCCCGATACGGTGGAACCGCGGAAGCGGCAAGCCAGCGGGATGCTCTTGCCGCAACGCATGGATAGGGAAATCCCTTGGATCCCGATATGACCTTCAGGGGAGCGTTCATTGTCGCTCCGATGAAAGTTCAGAGAGGCTCGTTCACACCGGAAGTCATGGGTGGGCGAGGCGTTGCATCGCCCCGCGCACCGCGAGCGCACCCGCCATGATGGAGATGCCGCGGCTGAGGATTTCCACGCCCACCACGAGCCCCAACGCCCACAGGGTGGAAGCGGGCATCTGGGTGGAGATGCTGACGCCCAGCACTACGGACACGATGCCGTAGGCGAAGTCCCAGCCCCACCCCGCGTAGCGGTCGACGAGGGAGGTGATGCCCCGGAAGAGCCCGCTGGCGAAGAAGTACCCGGCCAGCAGCAGTGTCATCGCCACCAGCCCGGAACCCGGCCGTGAGAGGAGCATCGCTCCCACCACGATGGAGAGGACGCCTCCCAGCAGGAACATCAGGAAGGGGCCCGTCTTGCGGACGCGGAAGGCGTGGACGATTTCGAAGACCCCCGCCACCACCAGCATGGAGCCGAAGAAGATGACCGAGGCGACGCTGGTGACCACCACCGCGCCCAGCGCCACGATGCCAAGCAGGGTGATCAACAGACCCATGACGAAGGGACCCCCCCAGAGTCCCGACATGCTTCGTTGCGGAGTCGTGCCTGAACCGATGTTGGAGCTAGTGATTGCCATGATGGGCCTCGTGGAGAGTGTTGGATTTCACCCCCACGAATCTGGAAGTGTTCCGCGGGCCCGACAAGCGACGGAAGAGGCCACGGGAGGGCGGAGGCTCCTTGGGAAGGGGGGAGGGCCGCGTTGCGCGCGGTGGCTCCACCTCTTGCCTGCCGATGCGCTTCACTCGATGCCTGCCTGCCTCCCACCATGGGGCGATCGAGACTCGTCTATTTCGCAATCCACGCCGCGAAGCGCTTGTCGAGCAGTGGAGCCGCCTTGTCGACGGCGTCCCAGCTGTCGTCATCGAGCTTCGGCTCGTCGTGACCGAATGGGCCCGCGCGCTTTCCGAACGTCTTCTTGAGGTCGGCCGTAATCCAGAGACCGTTCATGTTGTGGAACCAGCGCCATGCCACTTCGTGCAGCCCCGGCACATCGCGGAGGTGGTCATCCCAGAGGCCACGCGCAAGCGCCTGCTTCACGAACTCCGACCCCTTCGCCTCGCGTGTCTCGACCGCCGCGAGCAGCGCACGATGCGCCGGGAACCGCGAGGTGTCGAGCAAGCCTCGTGTCACGGCGTAACCGACGAAGAGCCCGGTCGTGACGTCTGGATACCGCACGAGCGCGCCCGCGCTCTTCACGGCGAGGGTGACCGTGAGGGACTCCTCGAACGACAACTCGAGCCACACGTGCCCCGCGGTGTCGAGCGGCCAGGTCCAGTAGGCGACGGTGAGTTCATCCTCGTCCGCGAAGGCGGCCTGGCGACCGGTGGGCGGGCCGAGCAACCGGGTGATCTCCGCTTCCGTGGTCACCTTCCACGGCACGTCCAGGACATTCTCGCCGATCCCCGCCCTCACCCACGCGGAGCAGACGTAGGGGATGAACGTCTTGGATGTCTTCGGGATCGGCGGAAAGGCATCGTTCAGGATGTCGTGAGAGAAGACGAGTTCGACGCCGTGCTTCGCCGCCTCGACGTTCACCGAGTCGTTGTTCTCGCTGGTGGACGGTGGAACCTTCTTGCCGAGCACCCCGGTCACGTAGGCGATGACCTCGGGGGCATCCGCGCGCCGTCCGAGGAGTGACGCCAGCCGCTGCGTCTTCGGGCCGAGCTTCTTCATCACCGGGGTCGGCGCGAACGTGTGTTCGGCAACGGCCGGCGCCTCCGCCGGGGGAGGGAGCGCGGCGTCGCCGTCGAGCCAGGCCGCGAAATCGAAGTCCTTCGCCTTCGGCGCCTTGACCTTCTTCGCTTTCAGCCACGAAGCCAGTGCCTTCCGCCCGGACGCCCCCTCTTCGTCGTCGAGCTCGGCGATCTCCGTCTCCCCCCGAGACCATAGGAGCAGGAACTCCTCGAGGCTGTTCGCTACCGTCCGCGCCTCGCCCTCCGAACCGAGCAGCGCCACCGCGTGCGGAGCCTTGGCTCCGGTGTTCACGAGCGCGAGCAGCGAACCGTCGGGAAGACTCAGGAACGCGAAGGCGTCGCGGCGAAGCCGGTCCGCCTTCTCGGGGTTCCACTCCTTCGGAATGGCCTCGGCCACGAGCGCATCGAACCAGCCCAGCGTTCCGTGGAGCTGCTGACCCATCCAGTCGCCGACGTCCTCGAGCAGCGGAGGAACCTCATGACCGCGTGGCGCCTTGGAGAGCTTGACCGTGTATTTCGCCATTCGCGTCAGCTTCGGTCATGGGCTCGATGCCGTAAAGGCTCCTCATCCCTCGAGAAGTGGCAGTTCCACCGTGAAGGTCGCTCCGCCTCCGGGCGTGTCCGTCACGGAGATGGAGCCCCCGTGCGCCTCGACCACCTGGCGCGACACCCACAACCCCAGACCCAGGCCCCCGAAGTGACGCGCGGAGACGGCGCGCTCGAAGCGGTTGAAGATGCGCTCCTGGTGCTCGGGCTTCACGCCCATGCCGTGGTCCACCACGTCCAGGCGGGCGTGGCGTCCCTCCCGGCGCAGCCGCACCTGCACCGGCTTGCCCGCGCCATACCGGGCCGCGTTCGACAGGAGGTTGCGCAAGAGCTGCCCCAGGCGGGTGACGTCGAGCCGGCCGGGCAGGCTCGCCTCCGACTCGAGCGAGAGGGGGCACTCCTGCCGCGCCAGTTCCTCGCGCATCTGCGCGACGCCGTCCGCGACGAGCACGGCCAGATTCACCGGCTCCAGCTTCAATTTCAACCGGCCCGCGGCCACCAGGGACACGTCCAGCATCGTCTCGACGAGGCCCGCGAGCCGTTGGATCTGCCGGCGCACCGCGAAGAGCCGCTCGCTCACGAGCGCCCGCACCTCGCCGGGCAGCGTCCGCTCCAGGCTCTCGAGTTGAAGTCGCAAGGCGGCCAGGGGCGTCTTGAGCTCATGGCTCGCCACCGACAGGAAGTCGTCACGCGCGTGGACGGCTTCTCGCAGGCCCACCTCGCGGGCCTCGTGCGCCGCGGCTTTCCGGCGCATGCGCGCCAGCTCCAGGTGGGACTGCACCCGTGCCAGCAACTCCCGCGCGCTGAAGGGCTTCACCAGGTAGTCGTCCGCACCGGCCTCGAGCCCCTCGACGGAGGCCTCCTCACCCGCGCGGGCGGACAGCAGGATGAAGGGCACGGTCTTGAGGGACTCCGTCGCCCGCACCTCGCGCAGCAGGCCGAAGCCGCCCAGCCGGGGCATCATCACATCCGAGAGGATGATGTCCGGTGGGTGGGCCCGCATCAACGCCAGGGCCCGGGCGCCGTCCCCCACGGCTACCACCTCGAAGGTGGGGTGCAGCAACCCCGTGACGTAGGCGCGCATGTCCGCGTTGTCGTCCACGACGAGCACGCGGGCCCGGGGGCCGGTGGGGGCGGAGGGCTGCTCTCGCCGCGAGTCCGCTTCCGAGCGCATCCAGCCCAACGCCTCGTCGACGTAGGGCTCGGCGCGTGCCGCCGTCGCTCCGGCCTCTTCCTCCGCGAGCACGCGCTCGTTGGGAAGGTGGGCGGTGCCCAGGGGCAGGTGGACGGAGAAGGTGCTGCCCTCGCCGAGGACGCTGCGCGCGTGGACGCTTCCACCGTGCAGCTTGACGAGCTCCTGCACCAGGGCGAGCCCGATGCCGCTGCCCTCGTGGCTGCGCGCGCGCGCGCCCTCCACCCGTTGGAAGCGCTCGAAGATATGGGGCAGGGCCTGCTCGGGAATGCCGGTGCCGGTGTCGCGCACCCGCAGGACGGCCTCGGCGCCCTCCATGCGCAGACTGACCGTGATGCCTCCCTCGAAGGTGTACTTGAGCGCATTGGACAGCAGGTTGAAGACGACCTTCTCCCAGGCCTCGCGATCCAACCAGACGGGCTCGGCGATCTCCCGCAGGTCCACGGTGAGCAGGAGCCCCGCGCGCCGGGCGGCCGACTCGAAGTGGCTCACGAGCTCGGCGGTGAAGGCCGGGAGATCCGTGGGCTGGAAGGCCACCTTCGCCCGGCCCGCCTCCAGCCGGGAGAAGTCCAGCAGGCTGTTGACGAGCTTGAAGAGGCGCATTCCGCTGCGGTGCACGAGCGACAGGCGCTCGCGCTGGCGGGAGGTCAGGGTTTCCTCCGTGTCGGCGAGCGCGTCCTCGAGCGGGCCGAGCATCAGCGTCAGGGGCGTGCGGAACTCGTGGCTGACGTTGCTGAAGAAGGCCGTCTTGGCCCGGTCCAGCTCCGCGAGCTGCTCGGCGCGCCGCTTCTCCTGTTCGTAGGCCCGGGCGCGGGCCGCGTCCGCCGCCACCTGCCGCGCGAGCAGTTGCAGGAAGTCGCGGTAGCCCTCATCCAGGGGCAGCCGGGGGCTGAGCCCCACCACGAGCACCGCGTCGGCGCCTCCGCTCGAGCCCAGGGACATGGGGAGCAGCAGCGCGCGGGTCGTCGGCTCGGGCCAGGGTCCTCCGGGCAGCGCTCCGAAGCGCGAGCCCAGGTCCTCGACGAGCACCTCGCGGCCCGAGCGCAGGGCCTCGTTCAGGGGCCAGGGCGCATTCTCCGCGAGCGCCAGCTGCACCGGAGCGGCCCTTCCGCCACGCTCCACGCTCGTGCTGGCGACGAGCCGGGCCTTGTCCGTCTCCACCGCGTAGAGCAGCGCGAAGGGCACGTCCGCGCCGGCCTGGGCGAGCACCTGCTCCAGGGAGCGGAAGACGTCCTCCTCCTTCTTGTCGAGCGAGGTGCGGATGGACAGCTCGCGGATCGTCTTGAAGCGCCGGTCGCCGAGCACCTGGCGCGTCGTCTCGCTCGCGATGGTGAAGATGGCCACGAAGCGCCCGGTCTCGTCGCGAGTCGGGATATAGGACCAGGTGAAGAAGCACTCCTCCGCGAAGCCCCGGCGCTCCAGGAAGACGCACAGGTCCCGCATGTAGCATGGGGTCCAGGTGGTCCTCGCCCCCTCGAGCATGGGTTCCAGCATGTCCCACGCCTCGGCGAGCGCCTGCCGCGCGGGCACACCGACGGAGGCGGGGTGCTTGCTTCCGAGCAGGGGACGGAAGGCGTCGTTGTACATCATGACGTACTCGGGCCCCCAGCACAGCGCGATGGGATAGGGCGAGCCGAGCATGGTGCTGACCAAGGTGCGCAGGGACGCGGGCCAGCCCTCGACGGGACCCAGCGGCGTGCGGCTCCAGTCCAGGGAGCGCAGGATCGCGCCCATCTCGCCTCCACCCGCGAGCACCGTGTCCGTGTCGCTCATGGGGGTGTTCCTTCCTGGGCGGGGGACATCGGGGCCATGCGGGGCAGGCGCACCCGGAAGGTGGTTCCCTCGCCCACGCGCGAGCGGACCTCGATGGTGCCGCCATGCGCCCGCACGATGTGGTCCACGATGTAGAGCCCCAGCCCCACGTTGCGGCTCGCGTTGTCCCCCGCCTTCTCTCCGCGCTGCATGGGCTGGAAGAGCCGGGGCAGCAGCTCCTCCGGAATGGGAGGGCCCTCGTTGTGCACCTCGAACACGACGGTCTCCGCTTCTCCGTGGACCATCACCTGGACGGAGGTTCCGGGGGCACTGTAGTGCAGGGCATTGCCGATGAGGTTGGTGAGCACCTGGGCCATCCGGTCCCCATCCCAATGGGCCTGACCGTCGCCGCGCTGCTCGAGCAGGATGACGCGATCGGGGTGGGCGACCTGGAGCTCGTCCACCACCTGTCGGCCGAGGGCATGGGAGTCGAGGGGCGCGGGGTGGATGGGCAGGCCCCCACCCAGGCGGGCCTTGGTGAAGTCGAGCAGATCCCGGATCATCCGGTTGGCGCGCTCCGCCGACGAGAAGATGCGCCCGAGCGACTTGCTCTGCCGCTCCTCCAGCACCGTGCCGCGCAGCAGCGTCGTGGCCGTCAGGGTGATGGCGGCCAGGGGGTTGCGCAGGTCATGGCTGACGATGCCGATGAGGTGCTGCTCGAACTCGGCGCGATCCAGGGCCAACCGCTCGCGCTCGGCCCGCTCGCGCGCCAGACGCAGGGCGCCTTCCACGCGCGCCAGCAGCTCGCGGGCGCTGAAGGGCTTCACGAGGTAGTCATCCGCTCCGGACTGGATGCCTTCCACCGTGGCCTCCTCGCCGGCGCGCGCGGACAGGAGGATGATGGGAAGGGTCGCGGTGCTGGGGTCCGCCCGGAGCGCACGCAGCAGGCCCAGGCCATCCAGCCCCGGCATCATCACGTCCGAGAGCACGAGGTCCGGCGGCCGCGCCCGGATCGCCGCGAGCGCCGCCCGTCCATCCGCCACCGCCTCGACCGTGAAGCGCATCTCCAGGAGACGGCGCACGTAGTCGCGCATGTCCACGTTGTCGTCGGCGAGCAGGATGTGGCCGCCCGGGGCCAGGCCTCGCCCGGGGGGCGCCTCCGGCGCGGTGGACGCATGCACGGGGGCAGGGGGAGGGGAGGCGAGCCAGCTCGAGGCCTCGTCGAGGAAGGGCGTCGCGCCGAGTCCGGTCGACTCCCGTGGGCGTGAGGACTCGAGCCGCTCACGCGGCAGGTGGGCGGAGCCGGTGGGAATGCACACGGTGAAGGTGCTGCCCTGGCCCGGCGTGCTGTCCACGCGCATGCCGCCGCCGTGCAGCTTGACGAGCTCGCGCACCAGCGACAGGCCGATGCCGCTGCCCTCGTGGCTGCGGCCCCGCGCGCCCCGCACCTGGTGGAAGCGCTCGAAGATGCGTGACTGCTCCTCGGGGGGGATGCCCGTGCCGGTGTCACTCACGCACAGCTCCACGTGATCGCCCCGCCAGCGCAGGCGCACGGCGATCTCCCCCTCGAAAGTGAACTTGAACGCATTGGAGATGAGGTTGAGGACAACCTTCTCCCACATCTCCCGGTCCACCCAGATGGGCTCTGGCAGGGGCTCGCACTCCACCCGGAGGCGCAGTCCCGCCTTCTCCATGGCCGAGTCGAAGGCGCTGGCGAGCCCCGCGGTGAGGACGGAGAGGTCCGTGGGCTGGTAGCTGGCCTGAACGCGGCCCGCCTCGATGCGGCTGAAGTCCAGGAGCGTGTTGACCAGCTTGAACAGGCGCAGGCCATTGCGGTGGACGAGCTCGAGCGTCTGTCGTGCCTCGTCCGGCAGCCGGCCCGTGGCCAGCAAGTCTTCCAGCGGGCCGAGCATCAGCGTCAGGGGCGTGCGGAACTCGTGGCTGACGTTGCTGAAGAAGGCCGTCTTGGCCCGGTCCAGCTCGGCGAGGGCCTCCGCGCGCTTCTTCTGCTCCTCGTAGGCGCGTGCGTGGGCGAGGGCGGTGGACAGGTGGCTCGCCACGAGCCGCAGGAAGCCCTGGTACTGGTCGTCGAATTCGAGCCGGGGGCTCAGGCCCACCACGAGAAAGCCCGCCGGGAACTGTCCGGTCTCGCCCTCCACGGGCAGCACGAGGGCCCGGGTGGGCACCAGGGGGCCCTCACCCGCGAGCGCCGGGAGCAGGCGCTGGGGCAGTGGCGCCACCTGGACGGGTTGGTGCGTGGTGAAGACTTCGTGCACGGGCCAATCCTCTTGGGCGGTGGCCAGGTCCAGCACGGGCGGGAGCGTGGAGAGGCCCTCCTCCCGGAGTCCCCGGGCCGCCACCCGCGACGCATGTCTGCCCTCCGCGTCGCACAGGTACAGAAGCGAGAAGGGTAGATCATTCGGGTTGCCGTCGAGCGCGTGCATCGCCAGCCGTGCGGCCTGCTCCACGCTCCGGGCCTGGAACGAGTCCGCCGCCATTCGCTGCAGGGTGTACAGCCGCCGTTCTCCCAGCACCTGACTGCTCGTCTCCTGGACGGTGACGAGGACGCCGCCTCGCCCTCCGGCTTCATCGGGAATGGGGCTGTACGAGAAGGTGAAGTAGGTCTCCTCGAAGAAGCCCTTGCGGTTCATGAGCAGCAGCAGGTGCTCGGACCAGGTGGCGGGGCCGCCCCGGAGGACGCTCTCGGCCATGGGACCGATCGTGGACCATATCTCCCTCCAGACTTCCGCGCCCGGCGCGCCCATGGACGCGGGGTGCTTGTCTCCCAGGATGGGCCGGTAGCCATCGTTGTAGAGCTGGACCAGATGCTCTCCCCACCACATCAACATGGGGAAGCGGCTGCCCAGCACCACGCCCACCATGGTGCGCAGGGCGGAGGGCCAGGTGTCCACGGGTCCAAGTTCCGTGCGCGACCAGTCGATGGTGCGCATGAGCGCGCCCATCTGCCCGCCGCCCGCGAACACTTCCGCAGTCGCAGTGGTGGCGGGCGCCTGGGAGTCTGGGGGATTCTGGCTCATTCCGCTGGGAGGTGACTTCGTTGACGTCAAGTACCAGCCAGGGTGCTCATCCTCCACTCTGTAAACCACGGGTTCTCGCGGGAGTCGTGTTCGTGCGAGGACATTCGGTGAGAGTCTCCAGGAGCGGCAGGTTGCTCGCTCCTTCGAAGGCCCTCCGTCTTGTCAGGAGGGCCTGGCCAGGGTTGTCGGGGCGCGGAAGGCACCCCAGTCGCTGAGCGGGCAGGGGGGCCTCATCCTCCGACGAGCAGCGCCAGGCCATCCCCTCTGCCATGCACGAGGAGCGGCCCTCGATGGCCGCGATGGGTGGAGGTCCCCGGGCGTTGGATGTGACAGGACTTGCTTCGGCCCGTGGGACACGTTGTCCCCGTGGCCGCTGGGCTCTCGCCTCCCGCTCATTCGTCCGAGCGGGGGAGCCAGGTCGGCGTGAAGGATGGCCCGAGCACGCGGGGGCCGTCCGGGCTCCACAGGATGGGATCGATGCACATCCGGCGAGCCGTCCGCTCTGGATTCCACGCATGGTAGACGATGACGTCCTGCCCGTCGGGGCCGGTGACCACGCAGTTGTGCCCGGGGCCGATCACCCGGTCCGTCACGGTCCGCAGCAGCGGAGGGGCGCCGGTCGGCTCGACCCAGGGCCCGAGCGGGTGATCGGCCACGGCGTAGGCGACGCCGTACGTGGGCTCCAGCCAGGCGCCGCCGGAGTAGAAGCAGTAATAGCGGCCCCCGTACTTGCGGACGAATGGGCCTTCGAGCGTGTGCCAGTCGTAGAGCTGCCCGTACATCTTCCGCTGGCGCAGGAACACCTGCCAGTCGTCACTGGGCCGCAGGATGGTGCGGGACTGCCCGCGCAGCCGGGTCATGCCGTCGAGCACGTCCACGGCGAGCATGGTGCCGACCCGATCGCCCTCGAGCACGTCCCGGGCGTGGAAGAGGTACCAGGTGCCGTCCTCGTCCCGGAAGGGGCTCGCGTCGATGGCGAAGCGCTCGTCCGGGGAGAGGTTGACGCCCTGGTCGACGAACGGGCCCGTCGGGTGATCGGCGACGGCGACGCGCAGGTGGTGGCCGACGTCCCCATGGCCCACGGAGTAGTACATCCACCAGCGGCCATCCGCCTCGGCGACTTCGGGCGCCCAATAGTCGCCGCCCAGCTCCGGGGGCAGCAGCTCGAGGGCGCCCCCCACGCTGCGCCAGGTGACGAGATCGGAGGAGGTGAGCACCTCGAAGGCGCGCCCGTCGACCACCCGGCCGGTGCCGTAGGCGACATAGCCCTCCCCGACCCGCAGGACGAAGGGATCCGCGAAGTAGGCGTCGTACACCGGATTGCGGTAGCGAATGGGCATGAGGCGATGACTACAACGTGAGGGCTTCGTCCGCCACGAGGGGATTCACTCGACGCGGGGCGGCATTCGCTCTCCAGCGGATAATCGGAGAGCGCTCCGTGGGCCGTTGTTGCTGAGGCGAGGAGGGTCGCGTTCACTGCCGCCCATGGGAATCTGGTCGAAGAAGAGCATCGCGCAATTACAGCAAGAGGAAGGTGATGGGCAGGGACTGCGTCGCTCGCTCAACGGCCTCAACCTGGTGATGCTGGGAGTGGGCGCGATCATTGGCGCGGGCATCTTCGTGGTGACGGGCACGGTGGCGGCCCAGCACTCGGGGCCCGCCATCATCTTGTCCTTCGTGCTGGCGGGGGTGGGCTGCCTGTTCGCCGGGCTGTGCTACGCCGAGTTCGCGGCGATGATTCCGGTCGCCGGGAGCGCGTACACCTATGGGTACGCCACGATGGGCGAGCTGGTCGCGTGGCTCATCGGGTGGGATCTCATGCTCGAGTACCTCTTCGCCTCGTCGGCGGTGGCGGTGGGCTGGTCCGGGTACTTCACCTCCTTCCTGCGTGACCACCTGCACATCGAGTTGCCACATGCACTGGTGAACGCTCCGTTCGACGTGGCGCCAGGAGGGCACCTCCCCCATGCCACGGGGGCCCTCATCAACCTGCCCGCCGTGGTGCTGGTGGGGGTGATGACCCTGCTGCTCATCACGGGCATCCGCGAGTCGGCCCGCGCCAACAACATCATCGTCTTCCTGAAGCTGGCGGTGGTGCTGCTCGTCATTGGCTTTGGCGCGCCCCATGTGGAGCCCGCCAACTGGAAGCCCTTCATCCCGGAGAACACGGGCACCTTCGGTCAGTTCGGCTGGAGCGGGGTGCTGGCGGGGGCGGGCGTCATCTTCTTCGCCTATATCGGCTTCGATGCCGTCTCCACGGCCGCGCAGGAGACGCGCCATCCCCAGAAGGATCTGCCCGTGGGCATCCTGGGAGCGCTCGCCGTCTGCACGCTGCTGTACATGCTGATGTCACTGGTGATGACGGGGCTGGCGCCCTACCACACCCTCAACGTCGCCGAGCCGGTGTACGTGGCCATCGCCAGGGCGGGGCCCTCGCTGGGGTGGCTGCGGCCCATCGTGAGCCTGGGAGCCATCGCCGGACTGGCCTCGGTGGTGCTCGTCATGCTGATGGGCCAGGCGCGCATCTTCTACGCGATGTCTCGTGACGGTCTGCTGCCTGCTTTCTTCGGCCACATGCACCCGCGATTCCAGACGCCCCATGTCGCCTCCCTCATCACGGGGGGCGTGGCCATGGCGGTGGCGGGGTTGTTCCCCATCGGCCTGTTGGGAGAGCTGGTGTCCATCGGCACCCTGTTCGCCTTCATCGTCGTGTGCGCGGGCGTGCTCGTGCTGCGCTACCGGCGGCCGGAGCTGCACCGGCCCTTCCGCACGCCTTTCGTGCCGCTGGTGCCCGCGCTCGGCATCCTCACGTGCGGCAGCCTCATGCTGGGCCTGGGCCTGCCGACCTGGCTGCGGCTCGTGGTGTGGATGGCGCTCGGCCTCGTCCTCTACTTCGGTTATGGCCACAAGCACTCGCGCATCGGCCACGAGGCGTCCGCGTCGGCCGGTCCCGGCGGGACGCTCTAAGGAGAGGGAGGGACGCTCCTCGGGCAATCAGGGCGTGAACGCCTCGTTGGCGACGCCCGGCCCGAGCCGCGTCTGCACCGCGCCGCCCGGGACGTAGATGGTCGAGCCGATGGTGGCCGCGCCAGTCCCGTGGCGCGGCGTCGGCATGGGCGCGAGCACCTGCCAGGAGTCGCTCACGGTGTCATAGGCCTCGGTGTCAGCGTAGACGCCCAGGGAGCCCGGGGCCGGGTTGCCCTCGCCGCCGATGACGTAGATCTTCGTGCCGACCGCGGCCGCGGCGACCCCGCCGCGAGGGGTTGGCATCATCGCGCGCGACGACCAGGTCCCCGTCGAGAGGTTGTACGCGAAGACGGTGCCCTTGACGTTCTCGACGCCGTTGGCTCGCCCACCGAGCACGTAGAACGTGCCGTCCACGACGGCGCCGCCGACGTGATCGCGCGGCTCGGGCAGGTTTGGCAGGGCCTCCCAGGTGTCCTGGGCGACGTCGTACGACGAGAAGGTCGCCACCGTGTCCTGGAACTCGGGTGCGAGCGAACGCAGCCCGCCCGCGAGGTAGATCTTCGTGCCACTCACGCCGACGGCCGCGCTGCCGCGCTCCGTGCCCGCGGGCATGGGAGCCAGCTCCGTCCAGAGGTTCGTCCGAGGATCGAACTCGAACACGTTGCCGACGGCCGTCCAGGGGAAGTCGCTGACCATGCCGCCGACGACGTAGATCTTCTCACCCACCACCGCGATGTTCGGATGGTTCATCGGCAGGGGCAGGGGAGCGGCCTCGGACCAGGTATTGGAGGGGGGATCGTAGACGGAGACGCGCCCCGTGTTCGCCGTATCGACACCGGCGATGACGTAGACCTTGCCGCCGAGCGCGACGACGCCGTGCTCCTGACGCGGGCCGTTCTGGAGGGGAGCGAGCCCGGTCCAGCGCGACGAGTCCGAGGGGGGCGTACCGGGTCCGGGTGGGTTGCCGTCGCCGCAGGCGAGCGAGAGCAGGGAGAGACAGAGGGACAAGCAGAGGGTGGAGAGGGGACGCATGTGGCGCTTCCTGGGTGGAGGAATGACGCTCGCGAATCTGCGCCCTTCGCGTTCGTGGCACCAATCAAACGGGTGAATGCTCGGCATGCATGGCGTGCATGAGCCCGTCCCTCGTGCCGGAGGCCATCCACTGCACGGCCTCGTCATCGAGAAGAGAGCTGGTGCGGTGGTTCTGGGGAACAGACCACGTGGAGTAGGGTTCACGCGTGAGTTCCCCCTTCCTCGATGTGCCCGAGTCCAGTTGGGTGGCGTCCAACACCCTGTCCTTCGCCATCCGGGACAAGTACCCGGTGAGTCCGGGGCACACGCTGGTGATTCCGCGCCGGCTCGTGGCCTCCTGGTTCGAGGCCACGCCCGAGGAACAGCGGGCGCTCTTCGAGCTGGTCGATGTGGTGAAGCGCGGGCTGGATGGAACTGACCCGAAGCCGGACGGGTACAACCTGGGCATCAACGTGGGAGGTGCGGCGGGGCAGACGGTACCGCACCTGCATGTGCATGTGATTCCACGTCACCAGGGGGACATGGCGGACCCGAGGGGTGGGGTGCGGCATGTGATTCCCAGCAAGGGGAACTATCTCCGGACTCCGGCGAAGCCACTGGCCACGGGAGGCGTGAAGGATCCCTTCCTCTGGCACCTGGAGCCGCTCTTCGCCCAGGCCACGGATGTGTCGGTATTGGCTGCCTTCGTGCAGGAAAGCGGGCTCGCGGTGCTGTACGCCTTGGTCCAGGACGCCTTGTCGCGAGGCGCGCGGGTCCGGCTGCTGACCGGGGATTACATGTCCATCACCGGGGCATCCGCTCTTCGCCAACTCCTGGACTGGATGAACGCGAACCAGGCGCAGCGAGAAGAGGGCGCGGGCGTGTTCGAAGCGCGGATAGTGGAGGTGAAGGACATCGGCCGCGCATTCCATCCGAAGTCCTGGCGCTTCGAGGGACCCGAACTGGCGGTCGCGTTCGTGGGCTCGAGCAACGTTTCCCACTCGGCGTTGAAGACAGGTGTCGAATGGAACCTTCCCGTCGAGCGTGATCAGAACCCCCGGGCCTACCAGGATGCGGTGGACGCCTTCGAGGCGTGGTGGTTGCGGGCCAGACGCTTCGACGCGGCGTGGATCACCCGGTACGAGCGGGAAGCGGCTCAGTCACGACCACCGCGTCAGTCCCCGCCACCCGAAGCGGAAGGACTCGTGGAAGAGCCGGTGCCCGTGCCCAGGACACGCGAGCCCCACGGGATTCAGCGTGAAGCACTCGCCGCGCTCGAGAGCAGCCGACAGAGTGGGCGGCGGCGAGCGCTCGTCATCATGGCGACGGGCCTGGGCAAGACCCTCGTGGCGGCAATCGACATCGCGAAAGTCGAGGCCGCGTTGGGACGGCGCGCTCGCGTCCTGTTCCTCGTGCACCGCTCCGAATTGCTGATGCAAGCCGCGACGACGCTCCGCTCCTACCTCCCGCACTCGGAATTTGGTTGGTTCGTCGGCGCCCGGAGGGAACTGGACGCCGATGTGCTCTTCGCCTCGGTACAGAAGCTCTCGCGCCCTGAAAACCTCGCATGGCTGAGCGGGGTTCCGCCTTTCGATTACGTCGTCATCGACGAGGTCCACCATGCCTCGGCGCCAGGCTACCGTGGCATCCTGGCGTGCTTGCGGACCACCTTCCTGCTCGGGCTGACCGCGACCCCCGAGCGGACGGATGCAGGGGACATCTTCGGCCTGTTCGAGGACAATGTCGTCTACCGGGCCGACCTCGCGGAAGGCATTTCACGCGAGCTGTTGGTGCCCTTCGCCTATCATGGATTGAAGGATGACGTCGCCTACGAGAACATTCCGTGGCGCAACCGGCGTTTCGATCCAGCGAAATTGGCGGCGGCGGTACAAACAGAAGCTCGAATGCGGAAGATGTGGGAGGCCTGGGAGCAACACCCGGCGACCCGGACCCTGGTGTTCTGCGCTTCCGTGCCTCATGCCGAGTATGTCCGTGACTGGTTGCGACAGAAGGGTGTACGGACCGTGGCGGTCCATTCCGGAGCGGAATCGGATGACCGCGCGGAGGCCCTGTCCAGTCTGGTCAACGGCGGCCTCGATGCCATCTGCGCCGTGGACATCTTCAACGAGGGAATCGATCTTCCAACCGTGGACCGGGTGGTGATGCTGCGCCCCACTGAGTCCCCCGTGGTCTTCATGCAGCAACTCGGGCGAGGTCTGCGCAAGGCCGACAAGAAGACGTCCGTCACGATCATCGACTTCGTGGGCAACCACCGGATGTTCCTGGACCGTGTCCAAACCCTGCTCTCCCTTGGGATGGGTCCCTCGACCCCATTGCTCCAGGATTTCCTTGTCCATGACAAGGAGCCCACCCTTCCGCCGGGCTGTTCCGTCCAAGTGGAGTTGGAAGCCAAGAGGTTGTTGGCGAAGATGGTGCCCAAGGGGAGCAGCGAAGTCGCGCGGATGTATCGCGAGCTTCGGCACGCCTGGGGAAGACGACCCACGATGGGAGAGCTGTACCGCCTGGGCTATCTACCGTCGGCCCTGAAGCAGGGCTGGTTCCAGTTCGTCGGGAGCCAGGGAGATTTGACGAGCGCGGAAGCGAAGGCCCTGGAGAATCGAGGCAAGGACTGGTTCGAGGCTCTCGAGAGCACCCCGATGAGCAAGAGCTTCAAGATGGTGGTTCTCCAGGTGCTCCTGGATGCCCATGCGCTCGAAGGAGGAATGCCACTCGCGGAGCTGGCCTCAAGCAGCTTGCTCCTGCTCCGACAGCGTCCCGAGCTTGGCAAGGACCTGGAAGGGGTCAAGGCCCTCGATGACCAGGTCTTGTTCCGTGTCGATGGGGAGCGTCTTGTTCCTCTCCTCCCCATCGGAGTGGAAACACGGGATGCTTTCCATGCCATGACCCAGGAGCTGGTGGATTACCGGTTGGCGAGGTTCGTGGGCCAAGGGCACGCGAACACCCATCCAGATGGCTTCGACGCCAAGGTGATCCACAACTCCAGCGATATGCCCATCCTGATGCTGCCTTCCCGAAGTGGACGGCCGGGCATCCCCGACAGCAAGAAGGAGGGGCCGGTCATCGTCACACTGCCTGATGGCAGCCGATGGAAGTTCCTCTTCGTGAAGATCGCCGTCAACAAGGCCTGGCCAGCGGGTCTGGCCAGGGAGACCAATCGTTTGCCAGAGTTGCTTCGCCAATGGTTTGGTCCCAAGGCGGGTGCCTCGGGAACCGCCTTCCAGGTGCGGTTCACTCAGGACACGAGCGGCTGGCATCTCGAGCCACTCGGTGCATCGATCACTCCACTCCTGTCCAGGAGGGCTCTCGTTGCATTCCCCAGCCTGAAAGCCGCCGCGGGAGCAGCCAATGACTCACTGGCGGGCGCACCGGAGGAGGGACGCGTTCAGCTACCGCTGACGTCGAGCTCGGATGACCTCTTCGCCGTACGTGCGTCGGGCGATTCCATGATGGGTGGAGAGCGGCCCATCCGGGACGGGGACTGGTTGGTGATGCGGTACGTCCGGGGCATGGGTGTTGGCGCGCTGAGCGGACATGTCGCGCTCCTCCAGGTACCGGACACCTCGGGTCATGCCTATCAGGTCAAACGCATCGTCCGGCACGGCACGCACTGGCTGCTTCGCTCCGAAAACCCAGAGCATCCTTCTATCGAGGTCACGGAGGAGGTGAAGCCCATCGCGCAGCTCGTGGAGGTCATTCCACCAGAGCGACTGGGTCCCTTTGCTGGCGTGCTGCTCGACGACGAGGGAGTCATGAGCGCGTTCGGACTCCCCTCGGCCCCGAAAACGGGGCGTTACCATGGCCATTTGTTCCTCTGCGTCGACCAGCCGGGCCGCCTCAAGACACCCGATCGCCTCGAACCGATCATCTCCGTTCGAAATCCAGCGGAGACCGCCTTCGTGTTGACGCGCATGGAACCTGGTGGCTCCTGGAGGTACGCCGGGGTTGCACGCTGGAATGAGAGTGAGGGAGCCTGGGTTCTTCCTGAGCCCGTCGACTCCGATACATGGAAGGCGCTCGGCGCTCCTTTCGATGTCAGATAGGTCTTCTCTGTCTCTCACTGGGCCTCTGGCGTCCCCGCGTCGACGCTGGTGGGGATGTCGGGGTGGGGTTTTGGAACGGGCCAGAGACACTTCCCGCCATATGCGACTGTCTGGGGTGGGCAGTTCGGCGGCCTGTCCCAGAGCCGAAGCCAGCACGCGCCGGAGACCTCCACTTCGAGCCTCGCCGTGCACGGGGCCCGCTTCTGGTTCTTCATGGGCAAGGGGGCCTCCGTGGATGGCTCGGCGGCGGGGTCAACATGGACATCCGCCACCCAACTCCCGTCGACCCTGGCGTCTCTGCGAGCGAGTGTCATGGGCACCATCGCCAGCAGCATCGCCGTGGCGAGCGCGAGCCTCCGCGGCCAATGGCCTCTTCTCTCCTCGCGGGCTGCATGGGGCAGGGGCGGAGGGGGCGAGAACGTCCAGGCGGGTCTGGGTCTCTCGGGCCGCAGGATGCGCCGCTGGGGCTTGTCTCCTTCCTGCCCAGGCGGCTCCTCTTCGGTGATGAAGATGGGAACGTCCCATTCCCCCGGCGCACGCGAAGCCGCGTCGACCAGCGCCGCGTGGACCGCCGCGCCACTCGCGTAGCGCTCCAGTGGGTTCTTCGCCAGCAGGCGCACAATCACCTCACTCAAGGCGTGAGGCACACGGGGGTTGACGTCCATGGGGGCGGGCACTCGCTGATGGACGATGGCGTACTGCAACAGGTCCGGCGGCAGCCACTCGGAGAAGGGGTAATGCCCGGTGGTGGCCCGGTACAGGCTCACGCCCAGGGCATACAGGTCATCACCCGCCTGGAAGGCGTAGTGCGCGCCGGGGCGTCGGGGGCTGTCCCAGAGGAAGCGAATGGCCTCGGGACTGAGCAAGTATAGGGTGGCCGGCGGCAGCGGGCCGGTGGTGAGCGGAGCGGCGCCCTCGTACCAGCCCACGCCGAAGTCGAGTAGCACCGGTTGCCCATCCGACGCCCGGATGAGGATGTGCTCGGGTTTGAGATCGCGGTGCAGGACGCCCCGGGCGTGCAGCTCGCCCAAGGTGAGCGCCACCGTGGCGCCCACGGTGGTGAGCTGTCGGAAGGTGGTGTCGCCCGTCTCGGCCCACTGGTGCAAGGCCAGGCCGGGCACCCAGTCCATGACGAAGCCCAGGCCGCCCTCGTGTGGGTGGGGCCAGCGCACACAGCCGTGGAAGCCCACCACATGGGGGTGCGCGGCCCGGGCCTGCATCAACGCCACCTCTCGCTCGGCCCGTCCATCACGCGCATGCAGGGCGAGCTTGAGTGCATGGAAATCTCCCGGGTGGTCCATGTCCTCCACGCGGTAGACGGCGCCCTGGCCGCCCACGCCCAAGGACTCCACCACGCGCCAACGGCCCACTCGCGTTCCTGGCTCCAGGGAGTCCGGATACACGGCCATCTTTCCAGGGTTCATGCGCAGACACTCCTTGAGCAGTGCTTCCGGTGGAATCGAGGGCCGCGTCATCACCCCGCGCATTCGCCCCACCTCCCGAGTCGCTCCTGGGAGCTTACCTCCTCCGTCTGGCCCATTGAACCGCTTCCCATCCCGGAGGGGCAGGGCTCCGTCGCCGCGGCGCTGGGCGTCACCTTCCCGGAGGGCAATCCCAACCCGCGGCAGGTCGTCCCCTGTGTGCCAGGGTAGTCCATACACCCCGGCGCCTGTTCTTCACTGTCAGCCTTTCTTCCTGCTCTCTCCGTGATGGAGGATTTTTTCAGTAAGAGCAGATTCTCCATTGTTGATTCTCTTTTCTTGAGATATAAGTACTTCCAACTTTTCCCGAGGAGCTGGAATGTTCCGTGGCGTTGTCTCGATGAGTGGAAAGTTCGCGGTGGTTCTGGGTTCTGTGCTGGCGCTCGGTGGGTGCACCGAGGTGGAGCAGGCGCCCGCGGAGGAGGCGACGCAGCAGGAAGTGGTGCGCGGCTGCGCGACCCAGGAGCTGAGCGCCGAGGAGAAGCAGAGCGTGGAGCAGGCCCTGGCCGGCCGAGTGCGGGCGCAGGCGCGCGCCGCGGGCTCGGTCAACATCAAGGTCTACTGGCACGTCATCAACAACGGCACCAGCACCTCGCAGGGCAACATCTCGGACGCGGATATCGCCAGCCAGATCTCCGTGCTCAACGCCGCCTACAAGACGACGCCCTTCACGTTCACCCTGGTGGGCACGGACCGCACCACCAACTCCTCCTGGTACACGTGCAGCGGTGGCGCCTGTGAGAAGAAGATGAAGGCGGCGCTGCGCAAGGGCACCGCGGCCGACCTCAACGTCTACTCCAACAACATGGGCCAGGGCCTGCTGGGCTGGGCGACCTTCCCCTCCAGCTACGCCTCGCAGCCGAGCCTGGACGGCGTGGTCATCCTCTACAGCTCGCTGCCCGGTGGCACCGCGGCCCCCTACAACGAGGGCGACACGGCCACCCACGAGGTCGGCCACTGGCTGGGCCTGTACCACACGTTCCAGGGCGGCTGCACCGCCACGGGTGACTACGTGAACGACACCCCGGCCGAGTCCTCCGCCGCCTACGGCTGCCCGAGCGGCCGCGACACCTGCACCACCGCGGGCGTGGATCCCATCACCAACTTCATGGACTACACCGACGACTCGTGCATGAACACCTTCTCCACCGGTCAGAACGACCGCATGGACTCGCTGGTGATTCAGTACCGCGGTCTGTGATTCGAGCCTGAGTTTCCGAAGGACCGACGCCGGGGCGCTCCACGCGCTCCGGCGTTTTGCTTTTCATCCCGAGCGCGTTTCCAGGCGCGGCACCGCTCATCCGGCCCGGAGGAAGTACGCGATCGTCAGCAGGAGGGACAACCCGGTGACGCCGAGCCGCAGGTGCCGGGAGTCCATCCGCCGGGCGAGCCGCGCGCCCGCGTAGCCCCCCACCACGGCGGCTCCCAGCACGAGCAGGGTCTCGGGCCAGGACACCGCGCCCAGCACGACGAAGCAGAGCACGGCGATGGTGTTGGTGGCGGTCACCAGCAGCGCCTTGAGGGGGTTGAGGACCTTCAAGTCCGAGCGGCCCAGCAGGCTCCAGACCGCCATCATCATGATGCCGACCGCGCCCCCGAAGTAGCCGCCATAGATGGCGAGCAGGAATTGAAGCGAGAGCAGCACGGCGGGAGAGGAGCGGACCCGCGGGCCAGGCATGAGGCCCGGCCGGGCCCCGAGCACGAACACGCCGCTGGCCAGCAGGAGCAGCCATGGCAGGAGCTGGTCGAAGGCGGCTCGGGGGGTGAGCACCAGCAGCAGCGCGCCCACGAGCCCCCCGGCCAGACTCACCGCCACCAGGGCGCGGAGCGACACGCCTCGCGGGGGCGAGAGGTCGGCGCGATAGGCCCAGGTGCTGGCGAGTCCTCCCGGGAAGAGGGCGACGGTACTGGATGCATTCGCGACGACCGAAGGCACACCGGCCAGGACGAGGGCGGGGAGGGTGACGAACGTGCCACCTCCCGCCACGGCGTTCATGGCCCCCGCGAGCAGGCCCGCGCCGAGGAGCCAGGGGGTCGTGGAGAGCAGGTTCATGGCGTGAGCTTGCGGACGTCCCTCCCTCCAGACAATGTGGAAGAAACGCGGGCAGCCTTCGCTTTCCACGAAGGCAGGAGGAGCGATGGGCTTGGACCTGACGGATCTGCGGCTGTTCCTCCTCGTGGTGGAGGCGGGCAGCATCACCCACGGGGCGGAGCGGGCCCACCTCGCGCTCGCCTCGGCCAGCGCGCGCATCCGCGGCCTGGAGGACGAGCTGGGGGTGGCGCTGCTGGAGCGCGAGCGGCGCGGGGTGCGGCCCACGCCGGCGGGCCGGGCGCTGGCCCAGCAGGCCCGCGCCGTGCTGCGGCAGGTGGAGAACCTGCGCGGTGAGCTCGGTGGCTACGCGGGTGGGGTGCGGGGCCAGGTTCGCCTGCTGTCCAACACCGCGGCCCTCACCGAGTTCCTCCCCGAGGCGCTCAGCGCCTTCCTCACCGCGCATCCCGAGGTGGATGTGGAGCTGGAGGAGCGGCTCAGCCACGAGATCGTCCAGGCGGTGGCCGAGGGGCGGGCCGAGGTGGGGCTCGTGGCGGACACGGTGGAGCTCGGCGCGCTGGAGACGTTCGCGTTCCAGGAGGACCGGCTGGTGGTGGTGATGGCGCGAGGGCACCCGCTCGCGGCGCGCCGGACAGTCGCCTTCGCCGAGGTGCTCGACGAGCCCTTCGTGGGCCTGGGCGAGGGCAGCGCGCTCCAGGAGCACCTGGCGTGGCATGCGGCGCGGCTCGGACGGCGGCCGCGCTACCGGGTGCGCCTGCGCAGCTTCGACGCGCTCTGCCGCATGGTGGAGCGCGGCGTGGGCGTGGGGGTGATTCCGGAGGCGGCGGCCCGGCGCTGCCAGCGCTCGATGGCGATCCGCCGGGTGGCGTTGAGTGACGCCTGGGCCACGCGCCGGCTCATCCTGTGCGTGCGCGACCACGCGGCCCTGTCCGTCCAGGCCCGGTTGCTCGTCGAGACACTCCGGGCGGACGGGTCCAGCCGGGGTGGACGGGGGCGAGCCATTTGATGGGCCGTGCGTTGAAGTAGGGCATGATGCCCGGCCATGTTCTCACGTCTCGTATTGCTGGTGGGCCTGATGGCCTGCATGGGCGTTGGCTGTCGTAACGAGGGAGAGGGAGGGGTGAAGCTCACCATCTCCTTTCCGAACTTCAAACCCGGCTGCATCCGGGTGACCGTCAAGGATAAGCAAGGCGTGGGCGGGGAGCGCACGTCGGAAATCCAGCACGCGCTCGCGGGGAAGAAGCGTGGCGAGCAGGTGAAGGTGGCGGTGCTCCCCGCGAAGGAGGGGTGGGGGCCGACGATCACCATCACCGCGGAGGCGTTCGAACAGCAGTGCTCGGACAGGCCCGTGTTCACCACGTCGGATTCCATCAACGTGGGCCAGGGCTACTCCTCGATGGCGCTGACACTCGTGGCGGATGACGCGGACGAGGACGGGTATGTCTCCAAGGTCACTGGCGGAACCGATTGCAATGACGACGAGGCCGCGGTGCACCCCGGACAGATGGAGCTGTGCAATACCCGGGATGACAACTGCGATGGCAAGTTGAACGAGGGCTTCGAGAAGGTCGGCGAGCAGTGTGGCACGGGGCCCGTATGCCAGACCTGGGCCTGCGACCCTCAGGGCGCGATGAGCTGCCAGGGGGTCATCCCCCAGTGGTACCGCGACCAGGATGGGGACGGTGAAGGCGATCCTCAACAGGGTCTGAGCCAGTGCTCCCACCCGGCGGGCTACGTGAACAACAGCTTCGATTGTGACGATACCCGCAAGGAGCGCTACCGAGCCGCTGTCGAGCTGTGCAATGGGGTGAACGACAATTGTGATGGACTCATCGATGAGGGATTCAACACGGGGTCATCCTGCGTGGGCGAACTCGGATGTGGAGGCACGGTTGCATGTGCCACGACTACCCAGGCCGAGTGCAAGGTCGTGACGAGCACCTGGTACCCGGACGGGGACCAGGATGGCCATGGCGCAACAGGCGCGGCGACGAAGGTCTGCGGCTCCACTGCGCCCAATGGCTACGTCGCCAGCTCGGATGACTGCGATGACACGAAGAACAACGTCTTCACTGGCGCCTCGGAACTCTGCGACACGCTGGACAACAACTGCAACAACCAGAAGGATGAAGGCTTCGATGTAGGCGCAACGTGCGACGCGGGCTATGCGTGCACGGGCACGAAGCAGTGTTCGAGTGATGGAAAAAGCAGTCTGTGCAAACCCACGACGCCGCCCACGCAGTACTACGCGGACACTGACCTCGATCAATACGGTGAAAACAACTCGGTCATCCAGACGTGCGGCACGCCAGGTGCCGGATACGTTACCCAAGGTGGGGACTGCAACGACGGCAACCGGTTCACCCACCCTAATGCGGCCGAGGTGTGCGATCTGGAGGACAACGATTGCGACACCGAGAAGGATGAAGGGGACGTGTGTCCTGCGACTCCAGCTTGGACGAATTATCCCTCGTCAGGTTTGGAGACCTGGTATTCCGTGGCGCTCTATGGAAATGGAGGCGTGTGGGTCGCTGGCGGTGACAATTTCCATCAGCGCAAACCTGGAGAGGCGAGCTTCCAGGACCTCAGCACCTGCACGGCAGGGGCGAGCGTGTACAGCGTTGCCGCGAATCCGGGCTCAGGGGACGCCCTGCTCGGAGGGAACGACGGGTTCATGGCGCGGTACGACCCGAGCAACATGCAGTGTGTAGACCCCGGGAAGAAGTCCGTAGATGCGCACATCAAGGGTGTCACCGCCATCCCCGTTGGAAACGACATCGAAGCCCATTTCGTGGGATTCAACACGTATGGCCCAGACAAAGGACGTGCGTTCCGGATGCTCATGCCCCAAGGCACCAGCTACAACACCCAGTCTATGTACGAGGAACTGACGGACGTGCATGGCCTCTCACAAGACACGCTGTTCGCCGTCGGTGGGGCAAACACGTCCAGTATCTACCGGTTCGACAAAACCTCGGGGAACTGGAGTCCAGAGACCATTCCCAGCGCAGCAGGCAGCCTCCTGGGTGTCTGGGTCGTGAATCCCAAGCTGGCCTATGCCGTGGGCAACAATGGAACCATGTTCAGTTGGAATGGTTCCAACTGGAGCAAGTTCTTGCCCGCTCCGCCGGGTGAACATCTCAGCTCGGTAGTGGCCTTTGGGAGCCGTTCCATCTACATCTCCACGCTGCTCGGAAGGGTCTACCGTTACAACGGCAGTGCGTGGATGAAGGCGTTCGATCTCGGCTCGGCAACACCCGGTCAGTTCCGAGACATCGCGGCGAACAATCCGGGGGACATCTGGGTCGTGGGCGATAAAGGCAAGCGCTACCACTGGCCCCAGTGAGCCCCGTTGGGGACAGGACAGCGCAGCACATCGCCTCCAGGGCGGGCGGACGAGCGGGCGGTGCCCTGGGTGAAGGCTCAGGGTGTGGGGCGGAGTAGCCCCTCGGCGAGGGAATGCCTAGTTCATCAGGACGGCTCCGAGAGGTCTTCGCAATCCACATGGGGAGGGACCGATGAGGCACTGGATGCGGGTGGGCTGCATGGTGTTGAGCGCGAGCGCGATGGCGTGTGCGAGTCAGTTGGCCCGTTCACCCGCGCCCACGAGCGCGGACGAGGCCGCTCCCGTCGCGGTGAGCGTCGGCGGCGGTGGCAGTGCCACTGTGGACACGGGGCAGTTCCCCTCGGAGGAGAACACCGTGGCGGAGCCCGCCGGGGCGAAGCACGAACTCTACGAGCAGGTGGCCCGGGAGCTGAACATCGAGCGCGAGCAGCCCAAGAGCCTGGACGAGGGCGTGGGCGGCTCGGGCGGCTCGGCGGAGGAGAAGCACCTGTGCGCCAACGCGCTGAACTCCCCCGAGCAGGTCATGGTGGTCTCCGGCATCATCAACTTCCGCTCCAACGGGCTGGTGGTGGTCGACGTGCCGGGCAAGGGGCCCGTGAAGCTGCGCACGGATGAGGTCACCTGCACCGTGCAGGCGGGCAAGGCCCTGCCTCCCGAGGCCCTGAGCGAGGGCACCGAGGCCCGCGTGGCCTACGTGGAGGACGCGGGCGAGCCCACGGCGCGGGTGATTCGCGCGGAGCCCATGCGCTTCCTGCGTTAGCCCACGCCTCGCGTGGGCCCGCTTCCCGGGCTCACGTCAGGGCGTCGACGACATACCAGAGCAGGGCCGTCCCGAGGCTGAAGGAGACGACGGGGGCCACCCCTCCCGAGGCGGAGAACACCCCCGCGTCCCAGGACAGCAGAGAGAACGCGGCCGTCACTCCCCAGGTGGTGACCAGGGCGAGCAGGCGTCTCACGGGCCGCTCGCGCCGGGGCAGGCGCTGGAGCACCCGGTGCTGGAAACCGCCATCGGACAACTCGGACGGAGGCCGCCGCTGGATCATCGATTGGATCCAGGCCTCGTCATCATGGCCGTTCATGGGTTCTCCTCGAAGCGTCGGCGCAGCTTCTCCTTCGCGCGCGCGACGTGGGTCTTGAGCGTGCCCAGCGGGCAGTCGAGGACGACCGCCGCCTCCTCGTGGGTCAGCTCGTTGGCGTAGGTGAGCACGAGCGCGGCCCGCTCGCGTGGCTTGAGCGTGGAGAGCGCCCGCTCCAGATCGTAGCGATCCATGAGCGCGTCCGGCAGGTGGACCGCGGAGGGGAGTTCCTCCTCCACCGTGGGCAGCGCCAGGGGCTCGTTCCGGCTGCTTCGATCGTGGCTGAAGTACGCGTTGCAGGCGATGCGGTAGAGCCAGGAGGAGAACTTCGCCCCGCCCCGGTAGCCGCGCAGCCCCCGGTAGGCCCGCAGGAAGGTCTCCTGCGCCAGATCATCCGCCTGCGCCACGTCTCCCCCGGTCAGCCGCCGTAGCAGGCCGCGCACCGCGGACTGGTGCCGCGCCACCAGCTCGCCAAAGGCGCTCCGGTCATCCCGCGTGAGCACGCGCGTGATGAGCTCGGAATCCGAAGGGGTTTCAGGAGGCGAGGACATGGCTCTCGGCGGCTACAGCGGGGACTCGGGCGAGAGGTGCGTCGCGAGCGGACTCCGGCCCTGCTGCAGGCGCCAGACGAGCAGATGTCCCAGGCCGAGGAAGAAGAGCGTCACCCCCACGCCCCAGGCGCCCTCCGAGTCGGGAAGGGCGGCCAGGAAGATCGTCAGCCCCACGCCCGTCGTGGACAGGATGATGCCCCGCCGCAGATCCGAGGGCTTCTTGGGCGCGGGCGCGAGCAGCCCAGGAGGAATCTCCGCCCCCTTCTCCACCATCATGCGCACCGTCTGGTGGAGCTGGTGGTGCTTGCGGTTGCGGGCCAGCAGCCACGCGAGGAACCCCATCAGCACGCAGCTGAAGAGGGAGATGCAGATGATGACGGGGGCGATGTCGGGCTCGCTCTCGCGCGCCCGCCGCTCGCGCTCCTTGAGGAGCTCGAAGAGCTGATTGGAATCGAGTCGGCCCTCGGGGTCGATCCGCTGGGCCTCGGACTCCAACCGCTGGATGTCCGCCTCCAGCGCCTGACGTTGGGCCTCGAGGGCGCTCCGGCGCTCCTCCAGCGCCTGCCGCTGGGCCTCGAGCCGAGGAGACCGCGGCACGGCGGGAGGAGGGGTGGCGACGGGCGCTTCGGATGCTTCAGGCGCCTCGGGGGCGGGTGTGGACTGGGCCCAGGCGGGGAGGGTGGCCAGGAGGCACAGGGTGAGCAGCTGGGATTTCATGAGGGCGTCCTCTCGTCGGTTTTATCGACGGGAGGACTCCCGGACCTGGTTTCTTGGATTCAACCCCGGATTTTTTCGCGTCCGGCACCTCGCGGGGCCGTGGCACGGATCACTCGCAGGTGTACTGGAGGATCCGCACGCCTTCCTGGGTGCGGTGCATGTAGAGGAGGAGGCCATCCTCGCGCACGGCCAGATCGCGCACGCTCTCCTCGGCCATGGTGTTGGGGGGCAGCGAGAGCGTCTTGAGCACCTCGCCCATCGGGCTCAAACACAGCACCTGGACGCTCTGATCGGCCCACGTGCCGCCCTGGCCCGTGGCTGGATCAATGGGCAGCTCGCGCCCGACATGGGCGGCGACATAGATGCGGCCCGTCAGATCACTGTCCAGCAGGCCGAGGTAGAGCAGCGGAGTGGGGAGCGTGTACTCGCGCATGAACTTCATCTGGCCACTCGCGCGATCCACGGCGCGCACCCAGAACCGCCCCGCTGGCATCTGGATCACCGCCATGGACAGCAGCGACTGACCGTCCCGGCTGGGACGGCCGTCCAGCAGGGGCCGCTCCGGATCCGCCATGCCCGCGGCGTCGCCCACGCGTACGGCCATTCCCTCGCCCCGCTCGACGTAGACACCGCTCGTGTCGGCGAACATTCCCACGGCCTGGCCGCCCCGCTCGAGATTCTTGCCGACGATGGGGAGCTCGCCGAGCAACTCCCCGTTGGGAGCCATGACCGAGACGGAGTTGTCGCGCAGGTTGTCCATCACGAGCACGCTCCCCGTGGGTGACACCACCAGGTCGCGGGGCACCTGCTGCGACACGGCGAGGGGCTCCAGGAGCCGTCCGTCCTTGTCGAGGCGGGAGATGCGCCCGTTGACCTGATCCAGCACGTACACCGTGCCCTGGCGATCCACCGAAAGCGACATGGGGGCCTCGGGATTGGATTCCCGGGCGCTCAGACGGCCCAACTGCTCCCTGCCCGGGCCCCAGCTCGCGGTGAACAGGACGTTTCCCTCGGGGCTTGGCCGCCGGGAGGCGGGCTCCGCTACCGGCCCCGTCTTCGGCCCCGTCTCGGCCCTGGGAGCGTCCGCGGCGGGACCGTCCGGACGGGAGTCCGGTCCCCGTGCGGAGACCTTCGCCGTTGCGGGTGAGGCGTCTGGTGAGAACACCCCTCGCCCGAGAAGGGCAAGGCCCACCGCGAGCACGAGGAGCAACGCGGCGAGCAGGAGGCGTCTTCGAGGAGCGGCGGTCTTCATGGCTGGACGAGTCGGTCCATCACCTCAGAGTTCCGCGTCGCGGCGGATGACCTTGTAGTCGTCGCTGCTGACCGCGCGGTAGTGGTGGATGCAACCCGCGGCACAGCCCGAGCACTCGATGATGTTTGGCCAACCGGCGCTGCTCACGCCCCTGCCGCGGATCATGATGTGGCCGCTCCCCCGGGTGACGAAGGCATCGGCGGGCGCGATGTTCGCCCGCTCGATGGTGCGCCAATGGTAGGACGCGCCGGAGAAGTCGCCGGTGCTGTACGGGTGGCCGTTCACACACGTGCCGGGCGCCGAGGCCGGGACGGCCCAGGCCTTGGCCACCATGCCCGAGCAGTCCGCGCCCCCTTCACCCACGTGGGTGCAGCCGGGGCAGGAGCCATTGCAGTCCCCCCTGCCCAGGTCACATCCGAAGCGGCCGCCTCCCCACCAATACGAGTAGCCGACCGACCGGCGCGCCCGCTCCAGGATGTTCTCCTGCTGCTCATCCGTCAGCGCGGACGACGTCGCGACCAGCGCCAGCTCCAGGTGGTGCCCGTACGCCCAGCCCGTCCGGCCGAAGTACTCCACGCGGTAGTAGCCCTTGTCGGGGGTGGTCCGCTCCACCACGGTCACGGTGGCCCCCTGGGGAAGGACCATCAGGATCCGCGCGTCCGGCGCGGGCGCCTCGCGCAGGTTGATGGGAGCGCCCACTCCGAGCTCGGTGTGGAGCGCGACGGTGGTGGAACCATCGGGCCCCAGGCCTCGTAGCTCGGCGCTCTCATCCGAGCCCACCAGCGTCTGGCTCGCGACTCCTCCCGGCTCCCCTCCGCAGGCGGCCATCAGGAGCAGGATCATGTATCGGGCGTGACGCATGTGTTCCCCTCGCTCGTTGAGACCGGTTCAGAGGCAGGCGCTCCAGGGCGAGAAACCCCGGTCCTGCCACATATGGAAGGCCGCCTTGACCTGAGCGGGCGCGCACCAGGTGAACCCGTACTTCTCCCGTTCGGCCGCGCCCATCTGGAAGAGCCCCTTGTACTCGCTGGACTGCTGGTAGTGCGCCCGAGTCCCTCCGCCGGACGCACAGCAGTTCGCCCAGTACCCGCTCTCACAGCGGGCGATCCTGAGCGCGGTGTCCCCGCGCGCCCCGTCCCCGAACCACTTGCGGATCTCCCGCACCACGGCGGGCCCATCCGGACCGTTGCCGTAGGCGTCCCCCTGCGGTCCGTCACAGCTGATGAGCTCCTCCTCCTGCACCGCCAGTCCCTCCGTCGAGCCCTCCGTCGAGCCCTCTTCGTCCGTGGGCCCGCAGCCGGTGAGGGCCAGGGCCGCGTGGATCGTCACGCCAATGAGCAGGTGCCGGTACATGGGGGCGTTCTCCTGAGGAGCTTGGAAGGCCCGCGCGCGGGCCCCTCGAATGTGGAAAACACTGTATTCAATAAATAATCATAAAACAAGAAAAGCTTGCCGTTCCTTGGGTATCCTTCCTTTCGACGAGGCCCTGGTGCCGGGGCGTCGCGCGGCGTGCCCGGCAGCCCGGGCGCGGGAGGAGAATCGTGATGAAGCGGTGTGTCCCGGTGATGGTGCTGGGGGTGTTGCTCGCCTTCGTGGCGCGCGCCCAGGAGCCGAAGCTGACCCTTCTGGTGACAGGGGACAACCGGGGAGAGATCGCCCAATGTGGCTGTGATCATCAGCCCGCGGGGGGGCTCGCCCGGCGCAAGATCGTGGTCGATCAGGCGCGAGCCAGGGGACCCCTGCTGCTGCTCGACACCGGCAACGCGCTCTTCAAGAACGAGACCGCCGATGAGGCGTCCAGGCACAAGGCCCGCTTCATTCTCGAAACGATGGGAAGGCTGGGGACCGCCGCGATGGCCGTGGGCCGGTTGGAGCTCTCGGCGGGTCCCGAGTTCCTCCAGGACGCGGCGAGGAAGGCGAACATGAAGCCGCTGTCGGCCAACCTCACCTGGAAGGGCAAGCGGCTCTTCGCGCCCTCGATGATCATCACCCAGGGAGGCTGGAGGATTGGCGTGGTGGGGGTGGGGCCCGCGTTCTCCGGTCTCGAGGGGCATCCCGGGCTGGTGGGCACTCCCCCGATTCCCGCGGCCCTCGCCGAACTCGAGAAGCTCGAGGGCCAGGTGGATCTGCGCCTCGTGCTGGCGTCGCTTCCCATGGAGGAAGCGCTCCGCCTGTCGAAGGAGGCGGGAGCGCGCGTGGATTTCATCCTCCAGTCCGGAGACTCGAAGCGGCCCACCGTGGCGCGGCACGATCACGCCAACTTCGTCGTCTCCACCGGAGAGCTGGGACAGCGGATGGCGAGCCTGGAGTTGAAACTCTCGGGCGAGGGGCCCCTGGTGGACTCCGCGGAGCTCGCCCGCGCCGAGCAATCCCTGGCGCTGTTGGAACAGCAGCTCTCCGAGGCGCGTGGTCGGGGGGTCTCCCAGGAAACCCAGAAGGGTCTCGAGGAGCGCCAGGCCCAGGCACGGGCCCATCTCACCCAACTGCGCGGGCGGACCGGCCGGAGCTTCTCCCTGTCCGCCCTGGTGCTCGGGCCGAGCGTGGCCGAAGACCCCGAGCTCGCGGCGCGGGTGGAGAAGCTCCATGCGGGTGGGGCGCCCGAGCACTGACGGGCGCGTCCACCGCGCGGTCTTCCGGGTCGCTCAGGGATGGCTGAGGGGGTTGGCGGGATCGGTCCCGTTGAGCCGCTCATCGCCGTCCAGGTGCCCGTCGAGGTCGCGATCGATGCCGATGCGCTGGCCCGAGCCCGGAGGCGTGCAGGTGTAGGTCAGCGCCCCCAGCCCCGTGGTCACCATCAGGCGCAGGGCCGCGTCGGCCAGGAGGGGATCGGATTTCCGGTCGCTCTTGAACAGCCCGTTGCCCACGTAGGCGAAGCCCACCTCGTTCTGGGCGTTGCGGCCCTTGGCCACCAGGTCGCACTCGCCGACGTTCGCGCGCGCCATCAGGAGGTTGACGCGGGGGCCGGCCACCATCGCGTTGAGGGGGGTGAGCGTCACCTGCTGCCCGACGATGGGCGCCAGGTTGGTGTCGAAGGCGAGGAGGTACTCCGCCATGTCCAGCTTGGCCTGGTGGCCCGCGGGCGTGTTCGGGATGCCGACCGAGTTGAAGATCGGATCATGGTCGAACCCGCTGTTGAAGCGCATCATCGTGTCGATCGAGCCGTCGCTGTTGAAGCCGAAGCCACGGATCTGATCGCCCATGAAGGGGTCCGGGGGGAGGAAGCCGAAGGGGTAGGCCACGCCGAACATGCCGACCTTCTGGTACAGGTTGCGCAGGTGCGGCACCTTGGGGAAGAGCGCCGTCGCGACGAACGCCGAGCGGCCATCCGTTCCGAAGAAGCCCTTGAAGGGACCCGCGCCGGGGTTGGCGTTGGGATCCAGCCGGTGGCAGGACTGGCACGAGCCATGGAAGAAGCTCGTGGTGTTGAAGAAGAAGTCCTTGCCCGCCTGCTGCGCCGACGTGAGCGAGTTGTCCAGGTTGCGCACGGGATTGGGCGGGTAGACGACCTGGAGGATGAACTCCGAGAACCGCTGCATCTCCGCCGGAGTGAGCTGGGCGGAGCGTCCGAGCAGATCCATGAACGCCGGGTTGAACTGCTTGAACGCCTCGGTCTCGTTGAACGCGCCGCTGTCTGGCTGGGCGCTCGTCGCCAGCTCCCCGCCGGAGCGGTCCCCCCGCCAGTGCATCGGACCGTGGTTGGCCATGCCGCGCAGGCTCTGGGTCGCCAGCGGGCCCTTCACCGGGTGGAAGTTGGGATCCTGGCCAAAGGTGGGATCGGTGCCGAACTCGGGCGGCGTCGTGACGATGGGGTTCTTGTTGAGCTTGTAGGCCGCATCCGGATTGCCCAGGTCCCAGTCCAGGCTGTCGAAGTCGCCGAAGATGTGGCAGCTCGCGCAGGACGAGTCGCCATGGCTCGAGCTCTTGCGCGCGTCATAGAGATAGGGGCGGCCGGCCACCACGCTCGGCGGCTCGGGGTTGAACAGGGGCAGGTGGGCGACCTCCTGCTTCGTGGCGGTGTCGACGACGGAGATGGCGTTGTCGAAGCGCGTCAGCACGTACATGCGCCCGTTGGTTTCATCCAACACCATGCCGGTGGGGCCGCCGCCGCTCAGGGGAATCTGGTTGGCGGTGTCGGGCACGAAGGTGTCGGCCTCGAGCGCGGCGGTGGAATAGACGCCGAGCTTCGAGGAGCCGAACGCGGCCACGTACAGGGTGGCACCGTCGGCGGTCACCACCATGCCGAGTGGCTGGGCGAGGCTCTTGTCGTTCTCGGCGTTGGGAAGGGCGGCGCAGCAGGCGGCGTAGTTGATGTGCTTGTTGAGGTGCCTGGGCGCGACGCCCGAGGAGCCGAGCACCGAGATGCGGCTCTCGTGCAGGTGGCCCCGCAGGCTGCTGCCGGCGAAGGTGCCCGGCCCCTCGAAGCGCAGATCATTCCGGGCCTCGGTGTTGCTCACGTACACCTTGCCGCTCACCGGGTTGACGGCCATGTTGAACAGGATGGTGCCCACGCCGGAGTAGAAGCCAGACGGGCCCGCGAGCTGCGCCGGGGGATTGGCGGTGGCATCGATGACGAACACGTCCTTGTCCGGCAGGGAGAAGCGCACCTTGTCCGTCCAGGAGCGGCCCAGCGAGTCGAGCCAGTCCGTGCCGTTGAACTTCACGAGGACGCCGGTCTCCGGCGCTGGCTTTCCCTCGAAGTTGACGTTGGGGCCGGGGACGCCGCCCACCGACTCGCCACCGTTGGGCACGAGGATCTCGTGGACGATGCTGGTGCGGTTGCCCGAGTGGAACGCGGCGGCGTAGACGCGCGAGCCATCGGGCGTCGCGGCGAGCGCGCGCGGGGTATCACTGAAGAGGGTGACGATCGACAGCGGGTTGCCCGCGAGCGAGGTGCCCAGGTTGTTGGCATCGAACACCCAGACATCGGCCCGGCCGATGCCCGGCGTGGCGAACTGGGGGTTGAAGGGCACGTTCTGCCCGCGGTGGGCGGCGGTGATGAAGGCGCGGCTCTTGCCCGGTCCGGCGAAGACGATGTCGCGAGGCTCGTCGCCCACGAGCAGGGTGCGCACCACGGAGCCGCCGTGCCCATTCGGGGAGAGATCCACGACGCTCACGCTGTCGGACAAGTGATTGACGACCCAGACCTCGTTGTCACTGCGCGCCGCCACCGCGACGGGCTCCAGTCCGACGACCACCGAGGAGATGTGGAGCAGGCCCGTGGGCAGGACCTGGAAGACCTCGAGCCGATTGTCCGGGGTGTTGACGGCGAAGAGGCGGGTGCCCGAGGGCGAGAGGGCAAGCGGCCGGACCTGACCGCTTTCGAAGAGGGTGAAGGGCGCCGCGGACACCTCGTGGCCCACCAGGCTTCCCAAGAGGAACATCGCGGCCAAGAACGCTTTCCAAACATCACACTGCAACGCCATGTCTCTGGCTTTCATGCCACCTCCACGCCGAGTGCGAATCCCCCGTTCGCGGATACAGCGAGGCAAAAGAATGACCGTGATGGTGCGCTGTCGCGAGGTGTTCTGTAAAGGCCGGGGAATAAAGAACGAGCACCTGCTCGCCGCTTGTCTAGCGTGAGTGGGACCCTTTGTGAGGTGAGCGAGGACATCGCGTATGCCCTCGGCCAACGACAGGCACGGAGCGAGGGCCGGCTCAGGTATTCGGCTTCCGCGACAAGCTCATCTGCTCATGCGGAGAAGTCCAGATAGGGAATGCCACCGCCCGTGAGAAGCCGGTGGATGAACGAGCCGGTCCCCGCGGAACCCGTGCCGTAATCCGTGGAGACGCGGAGGAGATCCTCGCCAGGGAAGACGAGGCCGGCGGGCCGCTCGAGCGCGAACAGCATGACCCGATCCAGGAACCGCCGGGCCTCCGTTCGCCAGACCTCCGCGCCGGTATATCGATGGAGGTCCACGAAGAATCCTCCCAGGCCCGCCATGCCCGCGAAGTTCGTGGGAAACACGGAGTAGTTGCCCGCGAGCGACGCCGCGATGTCCTGGGCCTGCCGGGCGTACCGCTCGTCCCTGAGCACGTCGTAGAAGCGCAGCGCGACACAGCCAATGCCCGCGCTCCCAATGTGCCAGTACGGATAGAACACCGATTCCCGCCGGGAACGGTGGAACCGTGGATGACCCTTCTTCCAATCGGCACTCGACAGATCGAAGTCCAGGAGCCGGATCGCGGCCTCGAGGTGCTCCTGCCGCCCGGTCGCCTGGTGGAGCTTCAGGCAGAAATAGCCGAGCCCGGAGGCGCCATGTGCCAGGCCATGGTAGACATCTCCGTTGTTTTCGAAGAAGTCCCCTTGCTCGGATGACTGGATGCCTGGCTTCAGCGTGTCGAAGACATGCATGGCCCGCTGGAGATACTTCTCCTCCCCGAGCCGGTCGAAGAAGAACAGGTTCGTGAGCCCGAATCCGCCGCTTCCATAGAAGAGGTCGGCGCTCTCGAAGAGCAGGGGAGAGCGCCCAGCGATGTCCAGGAGGTCCTCGGCCTCCTTCCTCCGCCCCAGTTCCAGGAGCGTCCAGGCGATTCCGGCACTGCCGATATAGAGACCGGGCGCGTAGCGCTGGTTGTCGACCTGGGAGGACTCGCGAAGCAGGGCCTCGAGGAAGACCTCGGGAAGCGGCCTTCCCACGCGGTGGAGGAAGAGCGCGATGCCAGACGCTCCATACGCGGCACTCAAGCGATTGGTGGTGAAGCGGCGGTAATCCGTGGGGAGATCCAGGGGATCCGTCCCCGTGTGGATCTGGTCGGCGATGTATCGGATGATCCCATCGAGGGAGTCGCGCAATGCGTTGTCGTCTCGACGGGGAGGGAGCCGCTGCACCGAGCGGATGCCCTCCAAGCTGCGCTCCGCCTCGGCCAGCAGTTCGTCCGCCCGCTGGAAGTCCTGCTCGATTCCAAAGATGAGCCGCACGAAGGCTTCCGGGATGCCCTTCTCCCGGGCGAAGTGCTCGAGCATGGGCTCGCGCTGGTGGGAGGCGAGCGTGAAGAAGGGGGTGGGAGGGTAGAGGAAATCACCGAGAACCCGGCTCAAGGCCTGGTGATCCTCCTGGAAGGTGGGAACCGGGCCCGTGGGCTTATCCACCCCGAAGCCGGGGGTGAACAGCCGGATGACGGGACCCTGCTCCGGGTTCTGGAGGTCGAGCGCGGCCTCGAAGTCGATGAACGTGAGCTGATCGCGCTCCAGGTCGAACAGGATGTTCTTCGGGGAGATGTCCTGGATGACCACGCCCTGCGCGTGGATGGTACGCAGCGCGGAGATGAGCTTCCTGGACACCGCGAGGAAGGTCTCACCGAAGCGCCGCACCTCGTCGGCACTCGGAGCGGGCGACGCGAGGAGGGACAGTTGTCCGGAGGCCATGTGGGCACTGAGCTTCTTGCCGCGCACGAGCTCCATGACGAGAAAGCTGTGCTCCCAGTCCTGGAAGAAGTCGAGCGCACGGGGAGCCAGTCCCGTTGTCTCCAGCCGCTTGAGGATCCGGTACTCGTTCTGGAGACAATCGACGGCGTCGCAGGGGTTCTTGCGCCCCCGGTTCACCAGGGGCCGGGCCTCCTTGAGCACCACCTCCACCCGGGACGTCAGATCGAGGCACCGATAGACTCCTCCCTTGGAGGAAGAACTCATGGCCGAGAGCGCCTTGTATCGGCCATGGAGGATGGGCTCCTCGGCGGGCCCCCGATCGTCATCCGGGAAGGGATCGTCCACGCCCGGGGGCAGGGTGAAGAACGGAGGGCGTGGGTCCGGAAGCAGGCGGCCATCGGTCATCCGCAGGTGGGGCACCTGCTCTCCGTAGGCGTTGAGGCGCCCCAGGCTCCGGAACGCACCGTAACGATAGAAGAGGACGTGGCTGCCTTCGTACCGCTTGTCCGACAGGATATAGGGGCCCACGAAGTCCTTCGTGATGCCGTGCAGTTGCTCCATGAGCCGCTTCATCTGACCGACATCCGCGGGATAGATGGTGATGAATTTCCCGCTCGCGCCCCGTGCCCACATGTGTGAATTGCTCAAGTCGAGCACGAGCTCGTCGACGAGGACCTTGAAGACCACCCGCTCGGCGACGAGCAGGGGGACGACCGCCGTCAGGAGTTCCCGGGCGCGATCGTGCGCCGTGGACACATGGATCTTGAAGCCAGTGTCTGGGATGGAGGGCTCGGGGGGTTGGGCCTCGCACCAGATCCCCGACTTCCTTCCGACCGTCCAGGATGCCGGCAGCAGGCGAATCAGGAGTTCCCGGAACCCGGCGCTCTTCGATTGATAAGCATCCAGGCTCCCATAACGATCTGGATGCAGAAGCGTGAAGAGATGGATGTTTTCCCGTGCCCGCCGCTCGATGCCGCGCATGTTCCCTCTCCCAGCACCCCCGAAGGCAGATGCCCTCGGGGGATGATTCTCTGTCAACAGGTGGCGCCACACTTCGACTGGCGCCTGCTCACTAGCACAACAGGAGACTCAGGCCCGAACCCATTTCACAATCAACCAGGCTGATGTTGGAGGCAGCGGGCTCCTGCCCTCCATCCGCTGAGTTGTCTCCGACTGCCTCCTCGCCCGTATCCGAGGAGAGCTTCTGCAATGCGAGTACGTTGTTCATGACCAGATCCTTTCAACTCGCCACCACGGCGAGTCATGCTGAGCGTATGAGTGGGGAAACAAGAATTCAACGGCTGGTACTTCGGTGCCGGAGACTATCCATTGGGAGACAGTCTGGCCTTTCTCCATCTCCGTGGGCAGGGCGGGGTCGCCAGAGGAGCTGGCCGGGTTCGTGGGTTTCCGAGCGACGAGGGAAGGGCGCGAGGGCCTGTCGGGGCTCCCCTTCATGCGGATATCGGACGTCTGCTAGACTGCGCACCCCATGAAACCCATCTTCTGCCTCATCCCCGCCCTCATGCTCGTGCTGCCGGGCTGCATCTACGTCCGTGACGCCACCCATTCTTCTTCCTCCAGGAAGGGAGTCCGCTCCCAGTCCCGGCCGCAGTGTCATCCCAGCGAGTACTGGGATGGAGACCAGTGTCGGCACAAGGGCAAGGGTAAAGGCGCGCGCAAGCACGACCACTGACCCCGGGACGGGGCGCCTTCTCAAGCAAGGGTGATGGTACGCTCCGTGATGGCTCCCTGATACTCGACGCGAAACGTCGTCGTACCAGGGCGGACGTACGAGAAGGTGCCCTTGTCCCGCCGCACCCACTGCACTCCGGCCGTGTCCGAGACAATCGTTAGCGTCGCGTTCCAGGTGCCTTCCCGTCCCGAGACGTAGACCTCGAGGATGTGAGCGTTCAGCAGGATGTCCAGCGCCGGTGCGGGCTGGGTCTGCTCCAGGGCCTCCAGGTACTCCTTGTCCCAGTTTCCGTGCCGGCCGTGCTAGGCATGAGAGTGCGATGTTCTTCGACGAGGGGTGAACGGATGCGGCTCGGGATGTTCTGCGCGGTGGGTGCCCTGCTGGGGGCGATGAGCGGTGAGGCGAGGGCGGCGGCCCCGTCCGCCTATGACGCGGTCGATCCGTTCATTGGAACGGGTGGCAAGGGCCACACCTTTCCCGGCGCGGTCGCGCCCTTCGGCATGGTGCAGCTCAGCCCCGACACCGACGTGCGCCCGTTCAAGCAGAGCTACGACTGGGCCGCGGGGTATCGCCACGATGATCCGACGATCCTGGGCTTCTCGCACACCCACTTCTCCGGCGCCGGCCACTCGGACCTGGGCGACGTGTTGCTCACCCCGTTCTCGGGCGCGGTGAAGCTGGATCCGGGCGAGGCGGACAAGCCGGGCTCGGGCTACCGCTCGCGCTTCAGCCACGAAGGGGAGGTCGCACGGCCGGGCTACTACGCCGTCACCCTGTCGGACTCGCGCGTGCGCGCCGAGCTGACGGCGGGGCTGCGCACCGGCATGCACCGCTACACCTTCGAGGGCAAGGCGCCGGCGGGCGTGCTGCTGGATCTGCGCTCGTCCATCTACAACTACCCGGGCAAGGTGCTGTGGTCGCGCGTGCGCGTGGCGCGGGATGGCACGGTGACCGGCTACCGCGAGACGCGCGGCTGGGCCCCCGGGCGCAAGCTCTTCTTCGCCATCCGCTTCAACAAGCCGCTCGTCTCCCACGCCCTGCACGATCGCGACGAGGCGATCGTCTACAAGGGCTTCCGCCAGCCGGGGAGGAGCCCAGCGGACAGGGCGCAGCTCGAGGGCCGCGCGCTGGAGGGCGTCTTCGAGTTCGGTGCGCTGGATGGACCGCTCATCGTCAAGGTCGCCATTTCCGCGGTCAGCGAGGACAACGCCCTGCTCAACCTGGACAGCGAACAGGCCGGTTTCGACTTCGAGGCCCTGCGCGGTGCCACCCGCGCGGCCTGGGAGCAGGCGCTGGGGGCGGTGGAGCTCGACGCACCCGCGCCGATGCGCACCAGCGTCTATACGGCCCTCTATCACAGCCTGATCGCCCCCAGCGTGTTCGCCGACGCCGATGGCCGCTACCGCGGCCCGGATGATCAGGTGCACGAGGCCGAGGGCTTCACCTTCCACTCGACCTTCTCCCTGTGGGACACCTTCCGGGCCGAGCACCCGCTGCTGCTCCTGGTCCAGCCGGAGAAGCGCAACAGCGACATGGTGAATTCGCTGCTCGCCTCCCAGCGGCACAGCCCCTACGGCATCCTGCCCGTCTGGCAGTTCCACGGGCTCGAGACCTGGACGATGATTGGCTATCACGCCGTGCCGGTGATCGCCGATGCCTGGCTCAAGGGCATCCGGGGCTTCGACGCGAACGCCGCGCTGGACGCCATGGTCCAGAGCGCGACCTACGCTCCCTATGGCGGGCTCGGGGACTACACGTCCCTGGGCTACGTCCCCATCGACAGGGAGCCGGAGGCCGCGTCCAAGACCGTCGAGTATGCCTATGACGACTGGACCATCGCCCGCATGGCCCGCGCCCTGGGCAAGGAGGACATCGCCCGGACCTTCGAGGCCCGCGCGGGCAACTGGCGCAACACCTTCGATGCCAAGAGCGGCTTCATCCGTGCCCGCCGGGCGGACGGGGCCTTCCGCACGCCCTTCGATCCCACCGCCATCAACTATGGCAGCGATTACACCGAGGGCAACGCCTGGCAGTATTCCTGGTTCGTGCCGCAGGACCTGGGTGGTTTGATCAAGGCCATGGGAGGCGACGCGGCGGTCGTCAAGAAGCTCGACACCATGTTCGACTACGACAACTCGAAGCTGGACTACTCGCACGCCGAGGACATCGCCGGGCTGATCGGCCAGTACATCCATGGCAACGAGCCCAGCCACCATGTCGCGTATATGTATTCCTTCGCCGGGGCGCCGTGGCGCACCCAGGCCCGGCTCAAGCAGATCGTCGACAGCCAGTACAAGCCCACGCCGGACGGGCTGTCGGGCAATGACGACCTGGGCCAGATGTCCTCCTGGCTGGTCTTCACTGCGCTCGGTTTCTATCCCGTCGCGCCCGGCTCGAATGAGTATGTCATCGGCCGACCCTTCGTGGAGCGCGCGGCGCTGAACCTGCCCAATGGCAAGCGCTTCACCGTGACGGCCGAGGGCCTCTCGGATGCCAATGTCTATGTCGGCAAGGTGTCCTTGAACGGCCGCCCGCTGGAGCGCGGCTTCCTCCGCCACGAGGAGCTTCTGGCGGGAGGAAGCCTGCACTTCTCCATGCAGGCCAAACCCAATACTTCCTGGGCGACCAAACCCCAGGCGAGGCCGATGAACAAGGCGCCGTAGCAGGGCGCCGTCGGGAGGTCGAGCGGTCCGCTACGGCCGCTCGGACTTCAGCATCCAGCCGATCATCTTGTAGAGCAGCCGGGCGCCCACGTTGCCGTCCCACTCGCCGCCCTCGGGATCCGGGGCGACCTCGGTGAGGTCGAACCCGACGATGGTCCGCCCCGAGCGCACCACCCCGGAGATGAGCGCCACCGCCTCGGGGAAGGACAGTCCGCCCGGCACCGGCGTCCCCGTGTGCGGGCACAGCGTGGGATCCAGCCCGTCGATGTCGAAGGACAGGTACACCTGCTGGGGGAGCTGCTGGACGATCTCATCCACCTGGCGGTTCCACGGAATGCCATCGAAGCGCTTGCGCTGGAGCTCCGTGTCGAAGAAGGCCTTCACGCGGCCACCCGAGGCCTCGATGTAGCGGTGCTCGTCCTCGCTCATGTCCCGGATGGCCACCTGCACGAGGCTCTTCACCCCGGGAATGCGCTCGGCCACGTTGTGCATGATGGACGCGTGCGACCAGGCGAAGCCCTCGTACGCGTCGCGCAGGTCCGCGTGCGCGTCCAGGTGCAGCACGCCCAGGCCGGGATACTTCTCCGCGTGCGCCCGGATGATGCCGTAGGAGATGGAGTGGTCCCCACCCACGGCGCCCACCCGCTTGCCCTTGTCGAGCCACTCCTTCGCCGTCTGGTACACCGCCTCGTGGAGCTGCTCGCACAGGCCGTTGACCTCCTTGGAGGCGGCCATGAGCTCGGGCTGGGAGGCGTCGATGCCACCCGCCTCGATGATGGGCACGGCGCGCTCCTTGGCGCGGGTGTTCCACGCACGCCACTGCTCGGGCTCGGGCAGCAGGGCGATGCCCCGCTCGTAGGGACGGCCGGTGTCCACGTCGAACAGGTCCACCTGCCGGCTGGCCTGGAGCACGGCCGAGGGACCGTCCGAGGTGCCCCCGCCATAGCTGGTGGTGGCCTCGAAGGGCACGGGGATGAGGACGACGTGGGCCTCCTCGGGCGTGTGGGGGAGGCCGAAGATGCCGGAGTCCTGGGGAGCGGCGGCGCTGGGATCGAAGGCGGCGGGCATGGTGGCGGCGGAGGATAAGGGGCTGGGTGGCCAGCGCAACGGTCCCGTGGGGCCTCTTCGCCCGCCCAAGGGGCCGCCAGGCCCCGTGCGGCCTTGCATGGACGCCCGAAGCCCGGCATGGATGGTGGGATGACCGCCCGCCCGCCCGCGTCCACCCTTCCGAGCCACCGACTCTCCGTCGCGCCGATGATGGATTGGACCGACCGGCATGACCGCTACTTCCTGCGCCTCATCTCCAAGCGCACGCGGCTGTACACCGAGATGGTCACCACGGGCGCCATCCTGTACGGCGACAAGCCCCGGCACCTGGACTTCTCCCAGGAGGAGCACCCGCTGGCGTTGCAGCTCGGCGGCAGCGATCCGGCCCAGCTCGCCGAGTGTGTGCGCATCGCCGAGCAGTGGGGCTATGACGAGGTGAACCTCAACGTCGGCTGCCCCTCGGATCGCGTGCAGAACGGGATGTTCGGCGCGTGCCTCATGGCGAAGCCGGACCTCGTGGCCCGCTGTGTCGAGGCCATGCGCGGCGCGACCCGGTTGCCCGTCACCGTCAAGCACCGGCTGGGCATCGATGACCTCGACTCGTACGAGCTGCTGACCCACTTCGTGCGCACGGTGAGCGGGGCGGGGTGCGACACCTTCATCGTGCACGCGCGCAAGGCCTTCCTCCAGGGTCTCAGCCCCAAGGAGAACCGGGAGATTCCCCCGCTGCGCTACGAGTGGGTGCGCCAGCTCAAGACGGACTTCCCCCACCTGACCCTCTCCCTCAACGGGGGCGTGAAGTCCCTGGCGGAGGCCCGGGCACACCTGGAGTGGGCGGATGGGGTGATGATCGGCCGCGAGGCGTACCAGAACCCCTACATGCTCGCCCTGGCGGACTCGGTCATCTTCGGCGAGACGGCTCCCGCGCCCACGCGGCGCCAGGTGGTCGAGTCGCTCCAGCCCTATGTGGAGGAGCTGCTCGCGCGGGGCGAGTACCTGTCGCGCGTCACGCGCCACATCCTGGGGCTGTTCGCGGGGCTGCCGGGAGCGCGGGGCTGGCGGCGGGTGCTGAGCGAGCGCGCCAACAAGCCCGGGGCGGGCCTGGAGGTGCTGCGCGATGCGCTCGCGCAGGTGCCGGCCCACGTCCTGGACGCGCCCGCCACGCCGCCCCCGTCAGCGGCTGTCCCCGGGCCCCGGAGCGAAGGGATCTCCGACGGCGTACAGGCGCAACCAGCCACGCTCGCGCAGGAAGCGCTGGAGCCGTCCGCGCAGCACCGCGCGTAGCTCGATCGGGGACAGTTGCCAGACTTCTCCGAGGAGGGCCGCGTCCCGCGAGGCCCCCGCCGGAATGAGCCGCAGCACGAGGATCGCCTGCCGCGCGCAGGCCTGGGCCCCCACGGACCCTTCGTCGGAAGGCGAGGCGATGGCCTGCACGCGCGCCGGGGCCGCGAGCCCGTTGAGCAGGGAGGCCGCGAGCTCGGCGACGCCCTCCTGGGGAGACAGACAGAGGATCGTCCAGGGTCCCGGCGGCGAGGCGCGGGTGGGCCGCTGGAGCCAGCGGAAGAGGCAGACCGCGAGCGCCGCGCCCAGCAATTGGGAGACGACGAGGGTCTCCACGTCCAGCGGGTGCACGGCGCTCGTCTGGCTGCTCGCCGCGCGCGCGAGGACGAGGGCGGGGTTGGCCAGGGAGCGCGAGTCGGTGAACCACACGGTGGCGGCCACGTAGGCGGCCACCGCGAAGGGCGTGGTCGAGGGGCGGTTGCGCGCGCACCCGCGCACCACGACGAGCAGCCCGAAGGTGCAGACGAGCTCCGTGAGGAAGCGCGCCGAGGTGGCCGCGGGCGCGAGGGCGGTGAGCAGCAGGGGCTCGCCGCACATGCGGTGGGCGATCAACCGGCCCGCCAGTCCTCCCGAGAACTGGGCGAACACGTAGAGGGGGACGTCCTTCCAGGGGGTGCCATCCTCCAGCGCGTCGGCGAAGGTGAGGGCGGGATTGAAGTGGGCGCCCGAGAAGGGCCGCAACACCAGCGTGAGGCACGCGAGCACCGCGCCCGCCGCCAGCGCCATGAAGAGCCGGCCCGCCAGGGCGCTCATGCCCAGGTGCTCGGCGCCATGGTGGGCCCCCTCCAGCGCCAACACCAGCAGTCCACAGCCCAATGCCTCGACCACGAGGCGGCGGGGTCTGTTCACGTGTTCCTCGGTGGGGGTCGCGAGGGCCGGTTTCGCTGAGACCATGGCATGGCTCTCCGCTCAAGGGGGGAGGCCTCGGACGGTATGTCACGCTCCGGGAGGGATCAAAGCGGGACGTGCGCGTCTGTTCACTCCCACCGCAGCACGAGCTTGCCCACCGTCTCGTTGCGCGCCATGCGGGTGATGGCCTCGCGCGCCTGCTTCATGGGGTAGATGGCGTCCACCACGGGGGTGAGCGCCCTCGAGTGGAAAAGGGGCAGGAGGCTGCGCTCGGCGGCCTGGACGAGGGCCATCTTCTCCTCGGGCTGGCGGCTGCGCAGCACCGTGCCGGTGATGTGCAGCCGGCGGGCGAGGACGACATCCAGATCCACTTCCGCCTGCCGGCCCGCCACGAGTCCCACCAGCAGCACCCGTCCCTGGAGGGCCATGGCGCGCAGTGTCTCTGGCAGGTAGTCCCCGCCCACCAGGTCCAGCGCCAGGTCCACGCCGCGCCCGCCCGTGGCCTCCTTCACGGCGTCCGCGAAGCGCGGGGGCTGGGTGTCACACAGCACCGTCTTCTCCACGCCCCACTCGGTGGCCCGCGCGAGCTTCTGGGCGTTGCGCCCCGTGCCGAGCGCCCGCGCCCCCATGGCGCGGCAGATCTGCGCCGCCGCCGAGCCCACGCCACTGGCCACCGCGTGGATGAGCACGGACTCGCCCATGCGCAGGCCGCCCTGGAGCACGAGCGCGTCGAAGGCGGTGAGGTACGCCTCGGGCAGCGCCGCGGCCTGGGTGAAGTCGAGCGGAGTGGGCACGTGCATGGCCTCGCGCTCGTGGGTGACGAGCTGCTCGGAGAAGGCCCCGCCGCCCACCAGCCCCATCACCCGGTCGCCCACCTGGAAGCGGCGCACCGCCGGGCCCACGGCCAACACCTCGCCCGCGTACTCCAGGCCCGCCACGTCCGCGGGGACTCCCGGCGGCGCGGCGTACCTGCCGTGGATTTGAAGCAGATCGGCGCGGTTGAGCGCCGTGGCGCGCACGCGCACGAGCAGCTCCGAGCCGATGGGGGTGGGCGCGGGGCGCTCCTCGAACTCGAGCACCTCGGGGCCGCCAGGACGGGTGATGCGAAGGACCTGCATGGAAGGGTTCTCCGGGAGCGCGCCTCTAGCCGAGCAGGCGGGTGACGAGGGTGAAGTACGTGAGCAGGGTGATGTTGTCGGAAATGGCGAGCACCAGCGGGGCCGAGGCCAGGTGCGGATCCACCCGGAAGCGCTGGAAGGCGAAGGGCAGCAGGGCGCCCAGCCCCGCGGCGAGCGAGGTGGAGAGGGTGATGGCGATGAAGAGCACGAAGGGGAAGGCGAGGTGCGGGGAGTAGAGGCTGCCCAGCAGGGCCACCACCCCGGCGGCCATCATCCCGGCGAGGCTCGTGCCGAGCACCTCGCGGCGCACCTGGGGCACGTCCACGCGCTGGTTGGCGATCATCGACGCGGACACGGCGGTGGTCTGCACGCCCAGGCTCTCGGAGAGCACGAGCACCATGGGGATGAAGGCGGCCACCACGACGAGCCGCTCCACCGTCTGCTCGAAGAGCCGCGACACGGTGGCCGCGAGGAAGCCGCCGCCGATGTTGACGAGCAGCCAGGGAAAGCGCCGCAGGGCCATGCGCACCGGGTGCGTCTGCACCAGCTCGTTCTCCGGTAGACCGACGAAGCGGAACACCTCGTCGCGCACGCGGCCCTCCACCTCGTCGAAGAGGGTGTCGGAGAAGGCGTCGACGAAGTTGCCCACCTCCACCACGCCGACGATGCGGCCCTCGGCGTCCACCACCGGGAAGGCCAGGAAGCGGTAGGTGACGAAGAAGTCCTCCACCAGCGAGTCCGGCGCGTCCACCGGCAGCTTCACCACGCGGGTGAACATGAGCGAGGCGATGCGCTCGTCGGGCGCCGCGCGGATGAGCTTGCGGATGGGCACCACGCCCACCAGGCGGCCCGAGGGATCGCACGCGTAGCAGTAGAAGATCTCGTTGCTGCCGGGCGCCGCGCGCATCTTCTCCAGCGCCTGGGCGACGGTGTCCTCGACGCCCACCGAGACGAAGTCGCGGGAGAGCCGGTCACCTTGCAGGAGGAAGTGCGCTTCACCGGGGGCGTCCACGCGCGGGACTCTAAACGCGCTGGCCGTGGGCGACACCAAGGCTTATGAGTACGCCGTGGCCATGAATGTTCGAGAGTGTTCCATCTGCAAGAAGCCGGTCGCTCCGCGTGCCGAGAACCCGGCGTTCCCGTTCTGCTCCAAGCGCTGCCGCATGGTGGACCTGGGGCGCTGGCTCGGCGAGGAGTACCGGGTCCCGGATCGTCAGGTGGACGAGCAGGAAGACGAGCTGCCGACGGAGCAGCACCCGGACCGGACGCCAGGAGACGCTTGAGCGTTGCCGGCGGGACCGTAGGGTGCCCCGTGGCCGGGGCCCTGGTCTCCTGGCAGGGGAATAGACGGGGAACCCCTGGAGTCCGGGCGAGGGGGGCGGTATATGGGCGGGCGTGAAACGTGCCGTGAAACTCGTCGCCAGTCTGATCGTGACCCTGCTCTTCTTCTGGTGGGCGTTCCAGGATGCGGACTGGGAGTCACAGCTGTCCGTCCTGAAGTCGGCCAACTACGCGTGGGTGGTGCCGTACTTCGGCATCCTGACGCTCATCCACGTGGCGCGCACCTTGCGCTGGGGCTGCCTGTTGTCGGGGATGGAGCGGGTGCCCTTTGGCAAGCTGAACGAGGCGTCGGGCATCGGCTTCATGATGCTGCTGGTGCTGCCCTTCCGATTGGGTGAGTTCGCCCGGCCCCTGCTCATCGCCCAGCGCAGCTCCATCCGGCGCAGCGCGGCGATGACCTCGGTGGTGCTCGAGCGCATCACGGACGGCATGTTCGTGGCCGTGATGATGCGCCTGCTGCTCTTCTTCGTGCCGACGAACGTGCCGGGGATGCGCTACGTGAAGCTGGGTGCCAACCTGATGTTCGCGGGGTTCGGCGGATTGCTCGTCTTCCTGCTGTTCGCGCTGTGGCACCAGGAGCGCGCGGTGCGGCTGGTGCGCTCGACGGTGGGCCGGGTGGTTCCGGCCCTCGCGGACAAGGTGGCGGACGTGGTGGACACGTTCGTGGGCGCCATGCGGCAGTTGCCCGGGCCTCGCCAGATGGTGGGCTTCTTCCTCTACACGCTCCTCTACTGGGGACTCAACGGCGCGGGCATGGCCGTGCTGTCGCGCGCGTTCGGCGCCCTGAGCCTGACGCTGTTCCAGGCCTACGTGCTCAACTGCGTGCTGGTGGTGGGCATCATGATTCCCGCCGCACCCGGCATGCTCGGCACCTTCCATGCCGCCATCAAGGTGGGCCTGTCGCTGTTCCTCCCCGCCTCGGTGGTCAACAGCAGCGGGCTGGCGTACGCGAACGTGCTGTGGCTGTGCCAGACGCTGCAGCAGGTGGGCTTCGGACTCCTGCTGATGAACGCGGGCCACCAGTCCTTCAAGGACATCGCCGGCAAGCTGAACAAGGAGCAACAGGCCTCCTCGCTGCCCTCGGCCTGAGCTCGCATGGCAAGACCTCTGGAACTTGGATTGGACACCTTCGGGGATGTCACCCTTGGCCCCGACGGCGAGCCGCTCTCGCAGGCCCAGGTCATCCGCGACGTCGTGGCGCAGGCCGTCCTCGCCGACGAGCTCGGCCTCGACTTCTTCGGCGTGGGTGAGCACCACCGGGCCGACTTCGCCGTCTCCGCGCCCGAGGTCGTGCTCGCGGGGATCGCCACGCGCACGAACCGCATCCACCTCGGCTCGGCCGTGACGGTGCTGAGCTCGGACGATCCCGTGCGCGTGTTCCAGCGCTTCTCCACGCTCGATGCCCTGGCCAAGGGGCGTGCCGAGGTGATCCTCGGGCGCGGCTCCTTCACCGAGTCCTTTCCTCTCTTCGGCTACGAGCTGCGCCAGTACGAGACGCTGTTCGAGGAGAAGCTCGACCTCTTCGCGGCGCTGCTGCGCGAGGAAGCCGTGACGTGGCGGGGCACGACGCGCGCCGCCCTCCAGGGGCAACGCGTGTTCCCGAGGATCGAGACCGGCTCGCTCAAGACCTGGATCGGCGTGGGTGGAAGTCCGGAGTCGGTGGTGCGCGCGGCTCACTATGACCTGCCCATGATGCTGGCCATCATCGGCGGCGACCCCGTGCGCTTCAGGCCCTATGTCGAGCTCTACCACCGTGCCTTCGGACAGCTCGAGCGCCCCGCCCAGCCGATCGGCGTCCATTCACCCGGCTATGTGGCCAGGACGGACGCGGCGGCGCGCGAGGAGTTCTGGCCGCACTACAAGCGGATGCGCGATCGGATTGGCGCCGAGCGCGGCTGGCCCCCGATGAGCGCGGCGGAGTTCGAGCGGGAGGTCGAGCAGGGCTCGCTCTACCTCGGCTCGCCCGAGACCGTCGCGCGCAAGATCGCCGCGACGGCCAAGGCCCTCGGCCTGTCTCGCTTCGACCTGAAGTACAGCGCGGGCCCGCTGCCGCACGACAAGCTCATGCGCTGCATCGAGCTGTATGGCCGCGAGGTCGTTCCCCTCGTGCGGGACATGCTCGGCTGAGGTCCTCGCGGGCCTCTCCCAGCGCACGGCTCCGCGGCCGTGGATGACTTCCACGTCCAGCTTCTCGTCGAGCACGTGGTGCTTCTCAAGCCTGGGTCGCGGCGAGATAGAACTGGAAGCGCGCCACCGGGCGGTAGCCCAAGTGCAGGTAGAGCTGATAGCCGACCTCCGAGGCATGCAGCACGGTGCGCTCCAGGCCCCAGCTGCGCCTGGCCTCGGCCAGACCGTGGCGGAGCACCGCCTCGGCGAAACCCCGCCGCCGGTACTCCGGCCGTGTGGCCACCACCGCCACGTAGCTCACGCCCTCCAACGCGAACACCGCCGCGCCCGAGACCGCCTCACCCTGGCAGTACCCTACGTAGCCTCGCCCATTGCCCTCATACAGCCCCTCCCACCCAAGCAGCTCTCTTCCCCACGCCAGCGGAACCTCATGGCTGATCGCATTGAGATCGCTCAGGTGCTGGCGCTCCTCCGCGTCCGCCATCTCACGGACTTCCAACTCCGGAGGTGGCCTCCGCGCCGGAGCTAGCCGTTCGGCCACCATGCCCGTGAGCGAGAACATCGGCGATAGGCCGAGCCCATCGAGCACCTGCCGGGCCCTCGGCCGCAGCGCTCCGGCCAGCCGGTCCTCGCTCAGCACCAGCATCCACCTCCGCCCCTGTCGCGTGAAGTAGTCGGTTGCCGCCGCGACGGCCTCCTCCAACTCTTGCTCCGAGCAGGCGGGGGCCGGCAGGAAGGCCGTATTGAACACGAACCACTGCACGTTCGCCGAGGCAATCAACACCTCCGGCCGCTCGATTACCTCGCCGTGAGGGCAGTGCCGAGCATGATGGCTCCACGCCTTGTAGAGCTGCTCGTGGGACTCGTGCAGTGCATGGCGCTCGGCTTGCTGCTTGCTTTCGACAATGGGTTGCGTGGGCATGGGGTGCTCCCTGCCTCCTACAATGTGCACCGGCCACGCTCTCTGTCGTGACGATCAGCGCTCCCTTCGAGGACCACCAACGGTAGATGGTCTGCTTTCCCACCTTCGCGCGCGGCGACCCTGTCGAGCGTGAAGGCCGCGTAGCCCTCGCTCCGCGACAGCTCCAGCACCCAGGTGGGTTCAACGCGGCTCAAGGCAACAGGAAGACGCGATCCTCGAAGTCCTCGGTGAAGCGGTGGCCGTCCTCGTCGACGAGGGGCTGGCCGGCCGCGTCCACCGCGGTGGTGCAGGGGTACGGGTTGGCGGCCTGGGCGGCGGGCCGCACGAACATGGGTTGCACGAGCCACGTGCCCCGGGCGTTCGCGTAGGCGTTGCACATGAGCTGGACCTTGTTGCGGTTGAGGACGAGCTTGAGCCGCGTCGCGTCCTGCAGGAAGGCCAGGTCCGTGTCCGAGTCTCCCGCCGCGAAGACCTGGCGCTGGTGCTCGTCCGGCTGACGCGCGAGCTGCTGCTCCGCGGGCTGGTGGTAGATGACCTTGTTGATCCAGCAGCGCTTGCCCTGGTCGTAGGTGATGAGGGTGTCCTCGCCATCGGCCATGGGCCCGCAGCCCTGCAGGTGCGCCGTCAGCTGGCCCTGGGCGTCCGTCACCGAGCGGATGCCCACCACCCGGTTGGGCTTGACGCCGATGAGCTGCTCGGAGACGGCGTCGATGACGAACTGGGGCGAGGCGGTGAGCACCCAGACGTCGAAGCCGTTGTCCTGCATCGTCTCCACGAGGTCCACCATCTCCTCGTACACCCGCACGTGGTAGGCGAGCCCCGTGACGCTCCCCACCGTCTGCGTGGTGCCGACGGGATTGAATGCGTTCTCCGCGTAGGCGGACCGGGCGAAGCCGCGAACCTCCTCGGGGGTGTGGCCCGCCTGGAGCTGGGCCACCCAGGCGTAGGAGGTATTGAGGGTGAGGGTGAGCTGCTTGTCCCAGGCCGCCTGGGCCGCGCGCGTCTTGCCGCTGGAGTAGATGCTGACGAGCTCGTCGGCGCACGCGGCGTGTTCGCTCGTGCGCAGGGGTTGCCCCGGCTCGCCGGCCGGATCACACGCGGAGGTGAGGGCCGCCCGGGCCTCCGCGGTCAGGTGACGGCTGGTGGTGCTCCAGTCCTTGCCCGCGGGTTGGAGCACCTTGTCGTGCCGGAGCATCCAGAAGAAGGTGGCGTCCCCGAGGTCGTTCTTCACCAGGGTGTTGTCCCAGTCGAACACGGCCACGGGGCGGTTCCTGGGGTCGAACGTCGGGCTGGCGATCCCCACGTCCCGAATCAGCGCGTTGAGCCGCTCGCGGTTGTCCGGCAGCCAGCGTCCGAGCTTGTCATCCAGCAGCCGCCGGGGCGTGACAGGGCCGTCAGCGCCCTTGGGACCCGTGGGCCCTTCGGGACCCTGCGGGCCCGTGCACGCGAGGGGCGCGCTGGCGAGACAGCCGGCCAGGACGAGAAGGGAGAGCGGCCCGGACATGGGAACGGAGCGGGGAGTCGGCATGGGCGCATTGTCGAATCCCACCCGAGTCACATCAATCAGGGCCACCTCGGCATGCCGTGCAACTCGTCCGCTCGCCGGCTTGGCGGACGCGACGCGTCAACCTGGTAAATCGTGACAGCTCCGAGAGCAGGGCTGGGCAAAGTCAGCCCTCCTCTGTAGACAGCAGCCCATGGTTTCAGCCCAGGTTGGTGCCTCCCTGGTGGAGCTCCTGGAGCGCCGCGCCGCGGCCCATCCGGACGCTCCGCTGTACACGTTTCTCCTCGACGGTGAGCAGGATTCGCGGGTCTTCACGTACGCGCAGCTCGCGGCGCGTGCGCGTGCCGTGGCGGTCCGGCTCGCCCAGGTGGCGGCGCCTGGAGATCGTGCCCTCCTGCTGTGCGAGCCCGGGCTCGATTACATCGCGGCCTTCTTCGGCTGCCTCTATGCGCGCGTGGCCGCGGTTCCCGCCTACCCCCCCAACCCCATGCGGCTGGAGCGGACGCTCCCCCGGTTGCAAGCCGTCGCGGAGGACGCGCGCACGACGGTGGTGCTCACCACCACCCCCATCCTGGAGATGAAGGAGGGGCTCATGGGCATGGCCGAGCCCGGATCCGTCTTCGCCCGGGCCACCTGGCTCGCGGTGGATGACGTCTCGGAGCGGGATGCGCTGGGCTGGAAGGCCCCCGAGGTGGGGCGCGAGAGCGTGGCGTTCCTCCAGTACACCTCCGGCTCCACCTCCGCGCCCAAGGGCGTGGTGCTGACCCACGGCAACCTGCTGCACAACCTGGAGGTCACCTCCCGCGCGTTCGGCACGGGGCCCGCTTCCCGGCTCGTCATCTGGCTGCCGCCGTACCACGACATGGGACTCATCGGTGGGCTCATGCAGCCGCTCTTCGGTGGCTTCCCCGCCACGCTCATGTCCCCGCTGGCGTTCCTCGAGCGGCCCCTGCGCTGGTTGGAGGCCATCTCGCGCACCCAGGCCTCCATCAGCGGCGGCCCGAACTTCGCCTACGATCTCTGCGTCCGTAAATCCACGCCCGAGGAGCGCTCCCGCCTGGACTTGCGCGCGTGGGAGGTGGCCTTCTCCGGCGCGGAGCCGATCCGGCCGCGCACGCTCGAGGCCTTCGTCGAGGCGTTCGCGCCGAGCGGCTTCCGGCGCGAGTCCTTCTTCCCCTGCTACGGTCTGGCCGAGGGAACCCTGTTCATCACGGGCGCCCAGCGCGGCCAGCCCCCCGTGCTCCTGCCGCTCGATGCCGAGGCCCTGCGGCGCAACGAGGTGCGGCCCTCCACCGAGGGCACTCCGGTGACGACGCTGGTGGGCTGTGGCACCTCGCCGCGAGAGCAGCGTCTGCTCATCGTGGATCCCGAGACGCGCGCCGTGTGCCCTCCCGAGCGGGTGGGGGAGATCTGGGTGTCGGGTCCGAGCGTGGCCCAGGGGTACTGGCAACGGCCCGAGGAGTCGCGGGCGACCTTCGGTGCCACCCTGACGAGCGGCGAAGGGCCCTTCCTGCGGACCGGGGACCTGGGCTTCCTGTCGGGACCGGAGCTGGTCGTCACCGGGCGGCTCAAGGATCTGATCATCATCCGCGGGCGCAACCACTACCCGCAGGACATCGAGCGCACGGTGGAGGTCTGCCACCCGGCCATTCGCGGTGGCTGCTGCGCGGCGTTTCCCGTGGAGGTGGGCGGCGAAGAGCGGTTGGTGGTCGCGGCCGAGGTGCGGCCCGACAGCTCGCCCGAATCCCTCTACCCCGAGGTGCTTCGCGCCGTCTCCGAGGCGCACGAGCTCCAGCTCCACGACGTGGTGCTGCTCGCGCCCGGGGCCCTGCCCAAGACGTCGAGCGGCAAGGTGCAGCGCCGCGCGTGCAAGGAGGGCTACCTCACCGCGACGCTGGAAGAGGTGGGGCGCATGGGCACGCTCGCGCCGGCCGCCGCTCCTCCCGCCGAGGAGGCCGAGGCCCCTCGCCGGGTCCTCGACGCGGCGGAGGTCACCCGCTGGCTGCTCGAGCGCATGCGGGCCGGGGGCCGGATGCCGCCCGGTGCCTCCGCGGCGTCCCCGCTGGCCAGCTTCGGGATCGACTCGCTCGGCACCGTCAACCTGGCGCACGACGTGGAGCAGGAGTTGGGGGTGGCGCTTCCCCTGGCGCGCTACCTGGTGGCGCCGAGCCTCTCCGCCCTGGCCGCGGAGATCGTCTCGGCCCGCGCGACCCAGGCCGTCCGCGCCAGGCCCGAGGACGAGGTCCTTCTCTCCGAGGGTGAGCGGGCGCTCTGGTTCCTGCAGCGGCTCTCGCCCCGGAGCACCGCCTACCACGTGAGCCGCGCGGTGCGGATCTCCGGAGGGGTCAAGGCGGAGGCGCTCGAGCGGGCCTTCGTGGAGGTGATCGCGCGCCATGAGGCGCTGCGCACCGTCTTCCCGGCGGTGGACGGCTCGCCTCGCCGGGTGATCCAGCCGCACGGCCGCTTCCAGCTCGAGCAGGAACAGGCGCGGGGACTCGCCGACGCGGAGCTTCGTCGCCGCGCGAGCACCTGGGCCGCCGAGCCGTTCGACCTCGAGGCCGGTCCGCTGCTCCGCGCGAAGCTGTTCTCCCTGGGGGACGAGCAGGCCCTGCTGGTGCTCAACGTGCACCACATCGTCTGCGACTTCTGGTCCCTGGGGCTCGTGTTCGACGAGCTGCGCACGCTCTACACCGCCCGGGTCGAGGGCCGTGAGCCGCGCCTGCTCGCCGTCACGCACCGCTACGTGGACCACCTCGCGTGGCAGCGTCAGTGGCTGGCGTCCGGGGAAGGGGAGGCGAGCTTCTCGTCCTGGAAGGAGGCCCTGCGCGGCCCCCTGCCGGTGCTCGAGCTGCCGACGGACTTCCCTCGTCCCGAGGCGCCCGCCTTCGCCGGAGACTCCCGCACGTTGCTGCTGTCTCCGCGCGTGGCCAAGGCCATCCGCACCCTCGCCGAGGCCACTGGCACCACGCTCTACACGGCGCTGCTCGCGTGCTTCCAGTTGCTGCTCCACCGCCACAGCGGCCAGGACGACATCGTGGTGGGCTCGCCCTTCGCGGGCCGCGGGCGCGAATGGACGTCGCGCGTGGTGGGCTACTTCATCAACTCCCTGCCGATGCGCACCCGCTTCTCGGAGGGAATGACGTTCTTCGAGCTGCTCCAGGGGCTGAAGTCCACCGTGGCCTCCGCGCTCTCCGAGGGTGATTACCCCTTCTCGCTCCTCCCCGCGAAGCTGGAGCTGCCGCGCACCGCGGGCCGCTCTCCCATCTTCCAGGTGATGTTCGATCTCCAGCGCGCTCCCCAGCGCGAGGAGGAAGGGCTCACCGCGCTCGCGCACGGCACGGGCCAGGGCCAGCCCATTGCCTTCGGTCCGCTCGTGCTCACCCCGTTCGCGCTCCCGCAGAGCGCGGCGCAGTTCGAGCTGACCCTGGCGGCCACGGAGCGGCCCGATGGGCTCTCGCTCGTGATGGAGTACGACACCGCCCTCTTCAGCGCCGACACCGTCGATCGTCTGTTGCAGGGCTTCGCCACGCTCGTGGAGGCCGCGGGGCGCACGCCGGGTGATCCCGTGATGGCCCTGCCCCTGCTGCGCAACGAGCAGCGCGAGCGCCTGCTGCGCGCGAGCCGGGGCGCCCCGCGCGAGCTTCCCGCCGGGTCCCTGGTGCAGCGCATCGCCGCCCAGGCGGATGAATCGCCCGAGGCGCCCGCGGTGCTCTCCAGCGCCCGGGTGCTCACGCGCCAGGGACTGCGCGCCAGTGTCTCGCGCCTGGCCGCCCAGCTCTCCGCCCAGGGCGTGGGCCCCGACCAGCGGGTGGGTCTGCTCCTGCCGCGCTCCGCGGAGTTCATCTCCGCCGCGCTCGCCACGCTGGAGGCGGGTGCCGCCTTCGTGGCGCTGGACCCCGCTCACCCCGCCGAGCGGCTGCGCGACATCGTGAGGAGCGCGGACCTCCGGGTCATCATCTCCTCCGGAGCCCACGTGGGCGCGCTGGATGCGCCCGACGCCGTTCGCCTTCCCGTCGACGAGTCGCTCGTCGTCGTCCTGGGTGGCTCGAGCACCGCGGCGTCCCATGTGTCCCCGGCTCCGGAACACCTGGCCTATGTGAGCTACACGTCGGGCTCCACCGGGCGGCCCAAGGGCGTCATGGTCTCGTGCGAGGCGATGCACAACCACGCGGAGGCCGTCCGCCGGCTGTATGCGCTCTCTCCCACGGATCGCGTGCTGCACTTCGCCTCGGTGTCGTTCGATGTCGCCGTGGAGGAGATCTTCCCCACGTTGCTCGGCGGCGCGGCGATCGTCGTGCGTCCGGACGACGTGGGCGATGTGCGCGCGTTCCTGGACTTCGTGCGCGCCCAGGGGGTGACCGTGCTCAACCTGCCGGCCTCCTACTGGCATGAGTTGGTCACCGCGCTCGTGGAGGAGCGCCTGCCCTGGCCCGATGCCGTCCGGCTCGTGGTGGTGGGCAGCGAAGCGGTTCGCGCGGACCGGGTGCGGGCCTGGGACTCGCTGGGCTTGAGTGGCGTCCGGCTCATCAACGCCTATGGCCCGACCGAGAGCGCCGTCACCGCCACCACCCATGAGCACCGCGCTCCGCTCGTGGGCACGGGCCTGCCCATCGGTGGACCGCTCGACAACGTCGAGGCCCGGGTGCTCGACCGGGAACTCAACCTCGTTCCTCCCGGCGTCCTGGGGGAGCTCTACCTCTCGGGGAGCGGCCTCGCGCGGGGCTATCTCGGCCGGCCCGATCTCACCGCCGAGTCGTTCCTCCCGGATCCGCACGCACGTGAAGAGGGCGCGCGCATGTACCGCACGGGCGACCTGGCGCGCACCCGCGCCGATGGGACGCTCGAATTCGTGGGCCGCGCGGATCAGCAGGTCAAGGTGCGTGGCTTCCGCATCGAGCCCGCCGAGGTGGAGGCCGCGCTCGCCACGGAGCCCTCGCTGCGCGAGTGGGTGGTGGTGGCGCGACAGGATGGAGGCCCGGCGCGGCTGGTGGCCTACCTCGTTCCGGCCGCTCCCGAGACCTTCTCGTTGGCTCGGCTCCAGGAGTCGCTGGCGCGCAAGCTCCCCGGCTACCTGGTTCCCTCCGCCTTCGGCGTGCTCTCCGCGCTGCCGAAGCTCCCGAATGGCAAGGTGGACCACCGCTCCCTGCCCGCCCCGGAGCGCACGGAGCGCAAGTCCGTCTCTCCCCCGCGCACCCCCGTCGAGCGGTCGCTCGTCGAGGTGTGGAAGTCCGTCCTGCGGGTGGAGGAGGTGGGGATCGATGACAACTTCTTCGATCTCGGCGGAGAGTCGCTGCTCGCCATCCAGCTCATCAGCCGGATGCGGCAGGTGGGCCTCGGGCTCACCACCGCGCAGATCTTCCAGCACCAGACCATCGCCCGGCTGGCCGAAGTGGCGGTGCCGCTGGCTGTCCCGGCCACCGAGCCTCGTCCCGAGGGCGAGGTGCCGCTCACGCCCATCCAGCGGGACTTCTTCGCCCTGGAGACCCGCGAGCCCCACCACTGGAACCAGGAGGTGCTGCTGGGTCTGTCACCCCAGGTCGATCCCTCCGTGCTGCGACGCGCGCTCGAGGCCGTGGTGGGCGCGCACGACGCCTTCCGGCTCCGGTTCGAGCGGAGCGGGGAAGGGGGGCGCCAGTTCCATGCGCCCGCGCCGGCTCGCACGCTGGCGTGGTTCGACGCCGAGGAGGCGGAGGTCTCCGAGAAGACGGCTCGGGCCGTGCGGTCGTCGTTGGAGCTGTCGCGGGGTCCGCTCTGTGGCGCCGCGCTCGCGGGCCGCGAGCTGTTCATCGCCATCCACCACCTGATCGTCGATGCCGTCTCCTGGCGCATCCTCCTGGATGATCTGGCGCTGGCCTACCGTCAGCTCCAGGCGGGCCAGTCCGTGGACCTGCCGTCGCCCACGGCGTCCTACCAACGGTGGAGCCGCGCGCTCGAGGCACATGCGCGCGAGGAGTCCGTCCAGTCCCAGGCGGCCTACTGGCGCGAGCGGTGGCGGGGCGCGACGCTGGAGCTACCCCGGGATGGAGCGGGGCCCAACGTCGAGTCCTCCGCCGAGGAGCTGACGGTGAACGTGAGCCCCGAGCTCACCCAGCGGCTCGTGCAGGCGGTGCCCGCCCGTCACCGGCTCTCCGTGCAGGACGTGCTGCTGGCGGCGCTCACCCGGGTGCTCACGCGCTGGAGCGGTCATCCATCGGTGGTGGTGGACGTGGAAGGCCACGGACGCGAACCGGTGGGTGAGTCCATCGATCTCTCGCGCACGGTGGGTTGGTTCACCTCCGTGTTCCCGTTCCGTCTGGACGGGCCCGTCCAGGAGCCGCTGGAGCTGCTCGCCCACGTCAAGGCGGCCATGCGCGCCGTGCCGGAGCGCGGGCGGGGTTACGGCCCGCTGCGCGCGAACGGTACCGTGGGGGAGGGGAGCCGTGGAGCGTCCCTGCTCTTCAACTACCTGGGGCAGCTCGATCTGGATGCGCGAGGCTCGGAGCTGTTCACGCCCCTTGAGGCCCGGCTCGGCTCGCCACGAAGCCCGACGTCGGCGCGCTCCCACCCGCTCACCCTGGACTGCGCCGTGCAGGCGGGACAGCTCCGGCTCACCTGGGGCTTCTCGCTCGACGTCCATCACCGCGAGACCCTGGTCCGCCTCTCCGGGCAGTTGCTCTCCGAGCTCGAGTCCCTGGTGGAGGCGGCGCTCTCGGCTTCGTCCCGGCTGATCGATCCCGCGGACTTCCCGCTCGCGGGGCTGCCGGCCGCGACGCTCCAGACGCTCGCAGCGAGCCGCGAGGGCTTCGAGGACGTCTATCCGCTCTCTCCGGTGCAGGAGAGCATGCTCTTCCACCACCTCTATTCGCCCGACTCGGCGGTCACCGTGGAGCAGTCCGTGTTCCGCGTGGTCGGCGCGCTGAACGTGGAGGCGTTCGAGCAGGCGTGGCGCACCATCTTCGAGCGGCACCCGAGCCTGCGCGCCACGGTGCACTGGCAGGGCCTGCCGCATCCGGTGCAGGTCGTCCACGGCGGCGTGGCGCTGCCCATCGAGCGGCTCGACTGGCGCGCTCAGTCGCCCGAGCAGGCGCGGCAGTCCCTCCAGGCGCTGCTGGAGGCGGACCGCACGCGGGGCTACGAGCTGAGCCGCCCGCCCCTGATGCGGCTGTTCCTCATCCGCCGCTCGGACTCCGAGTGGGAGGTGGTGTGGAGCCACCACCACCTCATCATCGATGGGTACTCGCTCCCGGTGGTCGTCCGTGAGCTGGACGTCCTCTACACGGCGCTCGCCGCCGGACGGCCGGTGGCGCTGGACTCGCCCCGTCCGTACCGCGACTACCTCGCCTGGCAGAAGCAGCAGGACCTCCAGGCCGCGGAGGCGTTCTGGCGCCAGCAGCTCCAGGGCTTCACCACCCCCGTCCGGTTGATGCAGGGGGGGGCCCAGGTGCACGCCGGCACGGGTGCCGTGGGCAGGACCGAGGCCCGGGTGGACGCCGGGCTCCAGACCCGCTTGCGCGAGGTGGCGCGTCAGCACCGCGTCACGTTGAGCACGCTGGTGCAGGGCGCCTGGGCGCTGTTGCTGTCGCGCTACTCGGGGCAGCGGGACATCGTCTTCGGGAGCACCACCTCCGGCCGTCCTCCGGCCCTGGAGGGCGTCGAGTCCATCGTCGGCTGCTTCATGAACACGCTGCCGCGCCGGGTGCGCGTCTCACCCTCGCAGCCCGTCTCCGAGCTGTTGCAGTCCTTCCAGCGGCAGCAGGAAGAGGTCCGGCGCTTCGAGTTCACCCCGCTCGCCATGGTGCGCTCCTGGAGCGAGGTGCCCCGCGTCAGCGCGCTCTACGATCTCTACGAGACGGTGATCGTCTTCGAGGACTACCCGCTGGATCAGTTCCTCGAGCGCGGGCTGGGCGGGCTGAAGCTGCTGCCCTCGGACTTCGAGGCCCAGCTCGACTACCCGCTGGTGCTCTATGTCTTCCCGCAACCGGAGCTGCGCTTCCTCCTGGTGGCGGATCTCACCGCGGTGAACCAGCCCTGGGTGGAGCTGATGCTCCATCGCTTCGTCGAGTTGTTGGAGACCATCGCCGAGCAGCCGGCCGCGACGCCCGCTCAACTGCGGTGGGTGCGTGGCCAGGCCCAGGAGCGGCTCGAGGCGTGGAACCGCACGCAGCGGCCCATGCCGGAAGAGACCGTCTTCGCGCGCATCGACGACTGGGCCACCAAGACGCCCAACGCCCCGGCCGTGGTGTTCGAGGAGCAGAGCCTGGATTACGCCGGGCTCAAGGATCGCTCGGACCGGCTCGCCGCGTTCCTCCGGGCCCGGGGCATCGGCCCCGAGACCACCGTGGGGCTGTTCTTCGACCGCTCCCTGGAGTCGATGATCGGCACGTTCGGCGTGCTCAAGTCCGGTGGCGCCTACGTGCCCATCGATCCGTCCTACCCGGCCGATCGCATCGCCTACATGATCGGTGACGCGCGCTCGCCGGTCATCCTCACCCAGCGCAAGCTCGTGGAGCGGCTCCCCCCGCACGCGGGAGAGACGGTGTGCCTGGACGAGCCCGGCCTGCTGGATGACGTGGCGCCGCTGCCGCCGCTCACGATCGACCTGGATTGGCCCGCCTACGTCATCTACACGTCGGGCTCCACGGGGCGGCCCAAGGGCGTGCAGGTCACCCACCGCAACATCGCCAACTCCACCTTCGCCCGCTACTTCGCGCTGCCGAGCAACCCCAAGGCCTACCTGCTGCTGGCGCCCTTCTCGTTCGACGCGGCCGGCTGCGGCATCTACTGGACGTTGCAGACGGGCGGCGCGCTGGTGCTCCCCCCCGAGGCCCTGCGCGAGAACGCGCTGGAGATCCCCCGCCTCATCGAGCACCACCGCATCAGCCACCTGAGCTTCACGCCCTCGCTCTACAGCGCGGTGCTGGACGTGGCGGATCCGCGGCAGCTCGCGACGCTCGAACTGGTCATCGTGGCGGGCGAGGCACTGCCCCCCGCGCTCGTGGAGCGCCACCACCGCGTGGTGCCCCAGGCCGTCCTCTTCAACGAGTACGGCCCCACGGAGTTCACCATCTGGGGCACGGTGCACCTCTGTCTGCCCGAGCCCGGCGCGCGCCATGTCCCCATCGGCCGGGCACTCACCAACATGCAGGCGCTCATCCTCGACGAGCGCTTGAACCTCGTCCCCCCCGGCCTCATGGGCGAGCTCTACCTGCGCGGTGACAACCTGGCGCGCGGCTACTACCGCCGGCCCGAGTTGACCGCCGAGCGCTTCCTGCCGGATCCCCACGCGCCGCGGCCGGGCGGACGCATGTACCGCACGGGAGATCTCGCCCGGTACCGCCCGGATGGAGCCATCGAGTTCCTCGGGCGCGCGGATCATCAGGTGAAGATTCGCGGCTTCCGCATCGAGCCCGCGGAGGTGGAGGCCGCGCTGGAGGCCCACCCGGACATCCGGGACAAGGTGGTCGTCCCGCGCATGGACACCGGAGAGGCCCGGTTGGTGGCGTACCTGGTGCTCCGCGTGGGCGCCACCCAGCCCTCGGTGGGAGAGCTGCGCCGCTTCCTCGGGCGCTCGCTGCCCGACTACCTCATCCCGTCCTCCTTCGTCTTCCTGGAGGCGATGCCGCTGTCGCCCAACGGCAAGGCGGACCGGAGCAAGCTGCCAGCGCCGGTGCTGGAGCGCGAGACACTGGAGCGGCCCCTCATCGCCCCGCGCAACGCCACCGAGGAGGTGGTGGCTCGCATCTGGGCCGAGGTGCTCGGCCTGCCCCAGGTGGGCGTCGAGGACAGCTTCTTCGAGGTGGGCGGTCACTCGCTCAAGGCCACGCAGGTGGTGTCGCGGCTGCGCGAGGCGCTGCGCGTGGAATTGCCCCTGCGCACGCTTTTCGAGGCCCCCACCATCGCGGGCTTGAGCGAGCGCATCCAGCTGCTCCTGCGGCCGGGGACGCCGGAGGTGGGAGTGATCCGGCCTCGCGAGGAGACGCAGAAGGCACCGCTCTCCTTCGCCCAGCAGCGGCTGTGGTTCCTCGATCAGCTCGAGCCGGGAAGCGCCGCCTACAACATCCCCCTGGCGCTGCGGCTGCGCGGAGCGCTGGACATCGCGGCCCTGCAGCGGGCGTTCGAGACGCTCGTCCAGCGCCACGAGACCCTGCGCACGGTGTTCCCGACCGAGGAGGGCAAGCCGGCATTGCGGCTCTTGCCCACGCCCGGCGTCCACCTGGACCGGGTGGATCTGCGCGGCGTGGCGGACAGCGCGCGCGAGGAGTCCCTGACGCGCGTGCTGGCCGAGGAGGCACGGCGTTCCTTCGACCTGTCGGGGGGGCCGCTGCTGCGCGCCTGCCTCGTCGCGATGGAGGAGCAGGAGCACGTCCTCCTGCTGACGCTGCACCACATCATCGCGGATGGCTGGTCCATGGGCGTGCTGGTGCGCGAGCTGGGTGGGGCGTACATGGCCCATGCGCTCGGCGAGCAGCCCGCGCTGCCCGCGCTGCCCGTCCAGTACGCGGACTACGCGGCCTGGCAGCGCCAGCTCCTCCAGGGCGAGGTGCTGGAGCGGCAGTTGTCCTACTGGCGCACCCAGCTCTCCGGAGCGCCGCCGGTGCTTCAGCTCCCCACCTCCAAGCCCCGCCCGGCCCTCGCGAGTGCCCAGGGCGCCACGGAGCGGCTGACGCTGACGGCGGAGCAGACCCGGGCCATCCACGCCCTGGCCCGTGACGAGGGCGTCACGCCCTTCATGGTCCTGCTGTCGGCCTTCGGCGCGCTGCTCCACCGCTACTCGGGACAGACGGACGTCGTCATCGGCACGCCGATCGCCAACCGTCACCGGGCCGAGGTGGAGCCACTGGTGGGCTTCTTCGTCAACACGCTGGCGCTGCGCACCGACCTGTCCGGCGATCCGGCGTTCCGCGCGCTGCTGGCCCGCACGCGCGAGGCCACGCTGGGCGCCTATGCCCACCAGGACATCCCCTTCGAGTTCCTCGTGGAGGCGCTCCAGCCGAGCCGGGACCTGGGGCGCACGCCCTTCTTCCAGGTGATGCTGGTGGTGCAGAACGCGCCCCTCCCCGAGCTCTCGGTGAATGGGCTCACGCTCACCCCGCTGGCCACCGACAGCGCCACGGCGAAGTTCGATCTCACCCTCTTCCTGGAAGAGGAGGACGGGCGCTTCCTCGCCTCGTGGGAGTACCGCACGGACCTGTTCGACGCCGCCACCATCCGGCGGATGCACGGGCACTTCTCGTCCCTGCTCTCCGAGGCCCTGGTCCAGCCCGAGCGGCCCTTGTCCCGGCTGCCGTTGCTGTCCCCGGACGAGCAGCGCCAGCTCCTCACCGAGTTCAGCTCCGGCCCCGCCAGACGGGGACCGCAACCCCTGGCCCACGAGCTGTTCGAGGCCCAGGTGGCGCGCACGCCGGAGGCGGTGGCCGTGGAGTGTGGCGCGTCCCGGCTCACCTACCGGGAGCTGGAGTCGCGCGCGAACCGGCTGGCCCGCGCGCTGCGCGAGCGGGGCGTGGGTCCGGATGCCCGCGTGGGGCTCTTCCTGGAGCGCTCGAACGAGCTGGTGATCGCCCTGCTCGCCGTGCTCAAGGCGGGCGGCGCCTATCTGCCACTCGATCCGAGCCTCCCCCGCGAGCGGCTGGCCTTCCTGCTCCAACAGGCCTCGGTGTCCGTCGCGCTCACGTCGACGGCCCTGGGCGGAGCGCTCGCCGAGCATCCGGTGTCCGTCGTTCTCGTCGATTCCGAGACGCCGCCGTCGGGAGTGGAGGAGCGCCCCGTCGCCAGTGGCGTCTCTCCGGAGAACCTGGCCTATGTCCTCTACACCTCGGGCTCCACCGGTGCGCCCAAGGGCGTGATGGTGACGCATGGAGGCCTGGCCAACTACCTCGCGTGGTGCGCCGAGGCCTACGGCCCCGGCAGTGGCGCGGGGGCTCCGGTCCACTCGCCCATCGGGTTCGATCTCACCGTGACCAGCCTCTTCGCGCCGCTGCTCGCGGGGCGAAGGGTGGTGCTCATCCCCGCGGGCCAGGAAGTGGACGGGCTGCTGCGGGCACTGCGGGAAGGCGAGCCCTTCAGCCTGGTGAAGTTGACCCCGGCCCACCTGGAGCTGCTGCGGCACGAGCTGACGCCCGAGGAGGCGGGCAGGGCACGCACCCTCGTCATCGGAGGCGAGGCCCTGGTCGCCGAGGGGCTCCAGTTCTGGCGCGAGCATGCACCCGCCACCCGGCTCATCAACGAGTACGGGCCGACCGAGACCGTCGTCGGCTGCTGCACCTTCGAGGTTCCCGCCCACCATCCGTCCACGGGCGCGATCCCCATTGGCAGACCCATCCTCGACACGCGGCTGTACGTGCTGGATGCGCATCTGCGGCCCGTCCCCGTGGGCGTGGTGGGCGAGCTGTACATCGGCGGCGCGGGAGTGGCCCGGGGCTACCTGGGCCGGCCCGACCTCACCGCCGAGCGCTTCGGACCGGATCCGTTCAGCGGCCTGCCCGGCGCGCGCCTGTACCGCACGGGAGACCTGGCCCGGTACCTGCCGGACGGCAACCTGGACTTCCTCGGCCGCGCGGATCAGCAGGTGAAGATCCGCGGCTTCCGCATCGAGCTGGAGGAGATCCAGTCCACGCTCGAGCGGCATCCCGCCGTGGCCGCCGCCGCCGTGACGACGCGCGAGGATCTGCCCGGTGGACGGCAGCTCGTGGCGTACGTCACGCCCAGGTCCGGGCAGTCCCTGTCCGGGGAGGAGTTGAAGTCCTTCCTGGCCACGAAGCTGCCCCACTACATGGTGCCGGCTTGGTTCAGCGTCCTGGAGGCGCTGCCCCTGACGGCCAACGGCAAGGTGGATCGCGCGGCCCTGCCCGCGCCCGTGCGCGAGGTGAAGACCCAGACGGGACCGGTGTCGCCTCGCACGCTCACCGAGGAAGTGCTCGGGGAGATGTTCGCCTCGGTGCTGGGTGTGCCGTCGGTGGGCATCCACGACAACTTCTTCGAGCTGGGCGGTCATTCACTCCTGGCGACGCAGTTGCTCGCCCGGTTGCGTGCCCGGTTCGATGTTCCCATCCAACTGCGTGATGCCTTCCAGACACCGACCGTGGCCGGGCTGGGAGTGCTCATCGACGAGTTGCTCGCGCGGGAAGCGGCGAGGTTGGAGGCCGAGTTGGGAGAGGAGATCTCCCAGCTCTCGGACGAGGAAGTCGAGCGGCGGCTGCGCGAGATGGAAGAGGCCGAGCGCGAAGGGACGGAGTAGCTCTTTTTCCCGAGGTTGAATCCCATGGAAACACTTCCAGCATTCTTCGATCCGACCCCCGTCGCCGAACGGCGCGATTGTCCCTATCAAGCGGGCGTCACCGCGGACCTGTCCGAGTTCCGCGCCGCGCTCGCGACGCAGGACATGCTCTCGGGGCTGAAGCAGTTCGAGGCCCGCTCCTCGGTCCAGACGGCGCAGGCCATCCTGGTGGACTGGGCGCTCGTCTTCGCGGTCTGGGCGGCGTGCCTGTACGTGTCACCCTGGCTGGCGCCGCTGGCGGTGCTGATCATCGGCAACCGGCAACGCTCGCTCGGCAACCTCCTCCACGATGGCGGCCACTGGAGCCTGGCCGACGAGAGCGGCAAGAACGACTTCTGGGTTCGCTTCTTCCTGGCGCCGCCGCTCTTCAACGCCACGGGCCTGTACCGGGACAGCCACCGCACCCATCACCGCCACCTGGGCTCGCTCCAGGATGATCCGGACTACATCCACCGGGACGAGTTCCATCAGATGTCCTGGCCGAGGATCCTCGCGATCAACGTGTTCTCCTGGCCGACGTGGAAGGGCTCCGTGGTGGGGCACCTGCCGCGCATCTCCTGGAAGGAGCGGGCGGTGATTGGCGCGTGGTGGGCCGTGGTGCTGGGGGTGCTCGCCCTGGTGTCGGGTCCGTGGGGCGCCGCGGGGTTCCTGGGCCTGTGGCTGGCGGCCAGGGCCACGGTCTTCCACTTCATCACCACGTTCCGGGAGATCACCGACCACGTCGGCCTGCGTCCGGGCTCGCTCAAGGGCTTCAGCCGGAACTCGCCCCGCTCGGGGCTGGGAAAGCTCTTCTTCCACCCGCGCAACAATGGCTATCACCTGCTCCACCACCTGGATCCGCGCATTCCCTTCCATGCCCTGCCTCGGGCTCACGCCTACTGCATGAACCTGCCGTGGTACGCGTCGAGCCACCATTGTGACGGCTACTTCTTCGGGAAGCACGCGATCGTCGACTGCTGGCGGGGACGTTGCCCCATGGCCATCGCCCATGCGGAGTCGACTCCGGGCTCGCGGCCCGCCTCTGTCTCCATCACGGCCCACGCCGGCTGAGCCTCACCCCCCCGGACTGTCTTCAGGGAGTGCCTTTCGTATGTCCGAGCTGAACCGGAAGAAGTTGCTCGAGAAGATGATGCAGCAGCGCCGCGCCTCGAAGCAGGCGGCGCCGGGGGCGTTGCTGCCCCGCTCGGGATCTTCTTCCCCGCTCCCCTTGTCCTTCGCGCAGCAGAGGCTGTGGTTCCTGGAGCAGTTGGAGCCCGGGAACACGGCGTACAACGTGCCGGCCGCGGTGCGGCTCACGGGCGAGTTGGATGTGCGGGCCCTGGAAAAGGCGCTCCATGGAGTCGTGCGCCGGCACGAGGCGCTGCGCACCACCTTCGACGCCCACGAGGGCAAGCCCTTCCAGGTCATCCACCCCGAGTTGCTCGTGCCGCTGCCGCTGAGTGACTGGAGCGGGTGGGGGAGGGAAGAGCAGGAACGGGCGCTGCGAGAGGCGCGGCGGGAGGAGAGCGCGCGGCCGTTCGACCTGGTGCGCGGACCGCTGGTGCGAGCGCGGCTGCTGCGGCTGGGGGAGCGGGTGCACGTGTTGCTGTACACGCTGCACCACATCATCTCGGATGGCTGGTCCGTGGGCGTGCTGGTGCGGGAAATGGCGGCGCTCTACCAGGAGCAGCGCACCGGCCGGCCCGCTCAGCTCGCGCCGCTGCCGGTGCAGTACGCGGACTACGCGCTCTGGCAGCAGTCGCAGCTGTCCGGACAGGCCCTGGAAGAGGCCCTGGCGCACTGGACCAAGCGCCTGGCCGGAGCACCTCGGGTGCTGGAGTTGCCGACAGACCGGAAGCGGCCCGCGGTCCAGACGCACCGAGGCGCGCGGCAGGAAGTGCGGCTGTCGGCGGAGCTGACGCAGGCGCTCCAGGGCGTGTGCCGCCAGCAGGGCGCCACGCTGTTCATGGGCTTGCTGGCGGTGTTCCAACTGTTGCTCTCGCGCTATGCGAGGCAGGAGGACGTCGTGGTGGGCACGCCCACGGCGCACCGGCCGAGGATGGAGACCGAGGGGCTCATCGGCTTCTTCGTCAACACGCTGGTGCTGCGCACCGACTTGTCCGGAGCACCGAGCTTCCGGGGGCTGCTGGAGCGGGTGAAGGAGGTGGCGCTGGATGCCTTCAGCCACCAGGACGTGCCCTTCGAGAAGCTGGTGGAGCGCTTGCAACCCGAGCGGGACACGAGTGTCTCGCCACTGTTCCAGGTGATGTTCGCGTTGCAGAACACGCCCGAGGGGCAGCTCCAGGTGGAGGGGCTGACGCTGCGTGAGGTGGAGGGTTCGGAGAGTCAGACGGCGCAGTTCGACCTGACCCTGGCGCTCACGGAAGTGAATGGCGCGCTCCAGGGAGCGTTCGAGTTCAACACGGACCTGTTCGAGCAGGAGAGCATCGCGCGCATGGCGCGCCACTTCCAGGCCCTGCTGAAGGCCGCGGTGCAGCAGCCCGACAAGTCCATCACGGCGCTGCCGCTGGTGGACGAGCAGCAGCGGCGGGAAATCCTGGAGGGGTGGAACGGGACGGAGCGGGAGTTGCCGCGAGCGCCCTTCATCCATGAGTGGGTGATGCAGCAGGCCGAGCACACACCGGACAAGCCGGCGGTGATGTTCGAGGAGCAGTCCCTCACCTTTCGTGAGCTGAGGGCAGGGGTGAGGCGGGTGGCCGCCGCGCTCCAGGCGCGAGGGGTAGGCCCCGAGGTGACGGTGGGCCTGGTAGTGGAGCGCTCGGTGGAGGCGGTGGTGGGCCTGCTGGGCGTGCTCGAGGCGGGGGGCAGCTATGTTCCCATGGATCCCGCGGCGCCCCAGGAGCGGCTGGCGTACATGATGGGGGACAGCCAGACGCGGCTGCTCCTCACCCAGCACAGGCTGAAGCCCCGGCTGTCCTTCTTCGCGGGCGAGGTGCTGTGTCTGGATGTGCCGGAGGACTTCCCGGAGGCCGACTTCACCCCGCCGGTACTCCATGGCCACAGCAGTGCGTATGTCATCTACACCTCGGGCTCGACGGGTCAGCCCAAGGGCGTGCAGGTGAGTCACGCCAACGTGCTCAACTCCACGTTCGCTCGTCGCCACAGCTACCCGATGGCGCCCGAGTGCTACTTGATGCTGTCTCCGTTCACCTTCGACTCGTCGGTGTGCGGCATCTTCTGGACGCTGGCCAACGGCGGCACGCTGGTGCTGCCGCCGGATGCGCTGCGAGAGAGTGCCTCGGAGATTCCCCGCCTCATCGAGCGGCACCGTGCCACCCACTTGAGCTTCACGCCGTCGCTCTACAGCGCGGTGTTGGAGCTGGCCACACCCGAGCAGCTCCGCTCCCTGCGGCTCATCATCGTGGGCAGCGAGGCGAGTCCCCCCGCGCTGCTCGAGCGCCATGCCCGCCTGGCACCCCAGGCCCTGCTCTTCAACGAGTACGGCCCCACCGAGTCGACCGTCTGGTCCACCCGGCATCCGTGCGTGCCGGACCCCAAGGCCACCACCGTTCCCATTGGAAGCCCCCCTTCCAACATGCGGGCCTACATCCTGGACCGGCACCTGCAACTCGTGCCGCCCGGGATTCCCGGTGAGCTGTACATCGCCGGTGACAACCTGGCGCGCGGCTACCTGCGCAAGCCGGGACTCACCGCGGAGCGCTTCCTGCCGGACCCCTTCGCTCGCCAACCCGGGGCACGCATGTACCGCACGGGCGACCTGGCGCGTTGGCGCACCGACGGCGTCATCGAGTTCCACGGCCGCGTGGACCACCAGGTGAAGATCCGCGGCTTCCGGATCGAGCTGGGGGAAATCGAGGAGGTGCTCACGGGGCACCCGGGCCTGGTGGAGACGGTGGTGCTCGCGCGCGAGGACCGTCCGGGCGACAAGCAACTGGTGGCCTACGTGGTGCCGGCCGCACAGCCCGGAGCCTCCGCCGAGGAGCTGCGCGCCTTCCTGCGCACGAAGCTACCCGAGTACATGGTGCCCGCGTTCTTCGTGACGCTCGAGGCGCTGCCGCTCACCTCCAATGGCAAGGTGGACTGGCGCGCGCTGCCCGCGCCCGAAGCCGGCTCGAGTGAGTCCTATGTCGCCCCGCGCGATGAGCTCGAGGAGAAGCTCACGTCCATCTGGGCCCAGCTCCTCCACCTGGAGCGGGTCGGGGTGAGGGATCGTTTCTTCGAGTTGGGAGGTCACTCGCTGCTGGCCACGCAGTTGCACACCCGCATCCGGCAGACATTCGGGGTGGAGCTGCCCTTGCGCGCGCTCTTCGAGTCCTCGACGGTGGAGACCCAGGCGCAAAGGGTGGCCGCGGTGCTGCCCTCGGCCCGGGCTGCCTTGTCCCCGATCCTCTCGGCGAGCAGGGAAGGAATGCTCCCGCTGTCCTTCGCGCAGCAGAGGCTGTGGTTCCTGGAGCAGTTGGAGCCTGGGAACACGGCGTACAACATGCCAGCCGCGGTGCGGCTCACGGGCGAGTTGGATGCGGCCGCGCTGGAGAAGGCGCTCCATGGAGTCGTGCGCCGGCACGAGGCGCTGCGCACCACCTTCGACTCCCTTGAGGGCAAGCCCTTCCAGGTCATCCACCCCGAGTTGCTCGTGCCGCTGCCGCTGAGTGACTGGAGTGGACTGAGCGCGGAGGACAAGGAGCAGGCGCTTCGCACGGCACGCCGAGAAGAGGCCTCGCGGCCGTTCGACCTGATGCGCGGACCACTCGTGCGCGCGCGGCTGCTGCGGCTGGGCGAGCGAGAGCACGTGTTGCTGTACACGCTGCACCACATCATCTCGGACGGCTGGTCCGTGGGCGTGCTGGTGCGGGAAATGGCGGCGCTCTACCAGGAGCAGCGCACCGGGCACCCCGCTCAGCTCGCGCCGCTGCCGGTGCAGTACGCGGACTACGCGCTCTGGCAGCAGTCGCAGTTGTCGGGACAGGCGCTGGAAGAGGCCCTGGCGCACTGGACCAAGCGCCTGGCGGGGGCGCCTCGGGTGCTGGAGTTGCCGACGGACCGGAAGCGGCCCGCGGTCCAGACGCACCGGGGCGCGCGGCAGGACATCCGGCTGTCGGCGGAGTTGACCCAGGAGCTCCAGGGCGTGTGCCGTCAGCAGGGCGCCACGCTGTTCATGGGCCTGCTGGCGGTGTTCCAACTGCTGCTCTCGCGCTATGCGAGGCAAGAGGACGTGGTGGTGGGCACGCCCACGGCGCACCGGCCGAGGATGGAGACCGAGGGGCTCATCGGCTTCTTCGTCAACACGCTGGTGCTGCGCACCGACTTGTCCGGAGCACCGAGCTTCCGGGGGCTGCTGGAGCGGGTGAAGGAGGTGGCGCTGGATGCCTTCAGCCACCAGGACGTGCCCTTCGAGAAGCTGGTGGAGCGCTTGCAGCCCGAGCGGGACACGAGCGTCTCGCCGCTGTTCCAGGTGATGTTCGCGTTGCAGAACACGCCCGAGGAGCAGCTCCAGGTGGAGGGGCTGACGCTGCGCGAGGTGGAGGGCTCGGAGAGCCAGACGGCGCAGTTCGACCTGACGCTGGCGCTCACGGAGGTGGACGGCGCGCTCCAGGGCTCATTCGAGTTCAACACGGACCTGTTCGAGCAGGAGAGCATCGCGCGCATGGCGCGCCACTTCCAGGCACTGCTCCAAGCGGCGGTGAAACAACCCGAGCGCCCGATCACGGCGCTACCGCTGGTGGACGAGCAGGAGCAGCGAGAGATCCTGGAGGGGTGGAACGCAACAGAGCGGGAGTTGCCGCGAGCGCCCTTCATCCATGAGTGGGTGATGCAGCAGGCCGAGCGCACGCCGGACAAGCCGGCGGTGGTGTTCGAGGAGCAGTCCCTCACCTTCCGCGAGCTGAGGGCAGGGGCGAGACGGGTGGCCGCCGCGCTCCAGGCGCGAGGAGTGGGGCCCGAGGTGACGGTGGGCCTGGTGGTGGAGCGCTCGGTGGAGGGAGTGGTGGGTCTGCTGGGCGTGCTCGAGGCGGGGGGCAGTTATGTGCCCATGGACCCCGCGCTGCCCCAGGAGCGACTGGCATACATGATGGGGGACAGCCAGACGCGGCTGCTGCTCACCCAGCGCGCACTGAAGCCCCGGCTGTCCTTCTTCGCGGGCGAGGTGCTGTGTCTGGATGTGCCGGAGGACTTCCCGGAGGCGGACTTCACCTCGCCGGCACTCGATGGCCGCCACGGCGCGTATGTCATCTACACGTCGGGCTCGACGGGTCAGCCCAAGGGCGTGCAGGTGAGCCATGCCAGCGTGCTCAACTCCACGTTCGCCCGGCACATCGCCTTCCCCACGAGGCCCGAGAGCTACCTGATGTTGGCGCCGTTCTCCTTTGATCCGTCCGTGTGCGGCATCTTCTGGACGCTGATCAATGGAGGCACGCTGGTGCTGCCGCCGGATGCGCTGCGGGAGAGTGCCTCGGAGATTCCCCGCCTCATCGAGCGGCATCGCATCAGTCATTTGAGCTTCACGCCGTCGCTCTACAGCGCGGTGCTGGAGCTGGCCTCGCCCGAGCAGCTCCGCTCCCTGCGGCTCATCATCGTGGCCAGCGAGGCGAGCCCTCCCGCGCTGCTCGAGCGCCATGCCCGCGTGGTGCCCCAGGCCCTGCTCTTCAACGAGTACGGCCCCACCGAGTCGACCGTCTGGTGCACCGTGCATCCGTGTGTGCCGGATCCCAAGGCCACCACCGTCCCCATCGGGCGCCCCATCTCCAACATGCGGGCCTACATCCTGGATCGGCATCTGCAACTCGTGCCGCCCGGAGTGCCCGGGGAGTTGTACATCTCGGGTGACAACCTGGCGCGCGGCTACCTGCGCAAGCCGGGACTCACCGCGGAGCGCTTCCTGCCAGACCCCTTCGCGCGCCAACCCGGGGCGCGCATGTACCGCACGGGCGACCTGGCGCGCTGGCGCACCGATGGCGTCATCGAGTTCAACGGCCGCGTGGACCACCAGGTGAAGATCCGTGGCTTCCGGATCGAGCTGGGGGAAATCGAGGAGGTGCTCACCGGGCACCCCGCGTTGGTGGAGACGGTGGTGCTCGCGCGCGAGGACCGCCCGGGTGACAAGCAACTGGTGGCCTACGTGGTGCCGGCCGCACGGCCCGGACCCTCGGTGGAGGAGATGCGCGCCTTCCTGCGCACGAAGCTGCCGGAGTACATGGTGCCCACGTTCTTCGTGACGCTCGAGGCGCTGCCGCTCACCGCCAACGGCAAGGTGGACTGGCGCGTGCTCCCGCCTCCGGAAGCCCCCCGCCGTCAGGAGCAGGTGGCTCCGCGCAACGAGCGGGAAGCGGCCGTGGCCCGGGTGTTCGCCGAGGTGCTCGGACTGCCTCGCGTGGGGGTCACCGAGACGTTCTTCGAGCTGGGTGGGCACTCGCTCAGCGCCGTCCGGGTGTTCGCGGCGCTGCGGGACACGCTGGGCATCCAACTGCCCCTCAAGGCCATCTTCGAGGCGCCCACCGTCGAGGCGCTCGCGCGGCGCATCGAGCGGCCCGTGTCCCCCAAGGGCGGAGCGCTCGTCACGTTGCGCGAGGGCGGACACAAGGCGCCCTTCTTCGCGGTGCACCCCATCGGGGGCAGCGTCTTCTGCTACGCCGAGCTGGCCCGGAGCCTCGATCCCCAGCGTCCCTTCCTGGCCCTGCAAGCGCGGGGTCTGGAGGGAGAGGCCCCGCCGCGCGAGCGGATCGAGGAGATGGCGGCGGCCTATGTCGAGGAGATCCGCCGGGTGCGTCCCCTCGGGCCCTATCTCCTGGGCGGCTGGTCCCTGGGCGGCGTGGTGGCCTTCGAGATGGCCCAGCAGTTCCTGCGCGCGGGCGAGCCGGTGGCCCTGGTGCTCATCGACAGCTACCTGAGTTCCACGCCCTCGGAGGAAGCCTCGTCCGCCGAGCTGCTCACGGGGTTCCTCCAGGACGTGACGGCGCTGGAGGGGCGCTCGGTCGACGCCTGGGCGCCGGGGGACGTGAGCCGAGTGGAGGAACTCGCGCCGGTTCTCGAGGCCGTGGGCGTGGACGCGCAGCGGGGGCGGAGCCTCTTCGAGGTCTTCCGTGCCCATGCCCGGGCGCTCGACCAGTACGTGGCCCGGCCCTATCCGGGAACGCTCTTCCTGCTGCGCTCGACGGATGATCCGGACGCGGCCATGGAGGAAACCTGGAAGCGGCTGGCCCAGGGCGAGGTGCGCGCCTCCACGCTGGAGACCCACCACTACGGGCTGCTGCGTGCGCCCCACGTCCAGCGGTTGGCCGCGTGGCTGCGTGCGTGTCTCGACGAGGCGGAGCAGGAGGCTGGGGTGGCACGGTCCTCCGGACGGGCGGCGGGAGCGTGAGGCCCTTCTTCATCCTGTGGATCGGCCAGCTCCTGTCGTCCATCGGCTCCGAGTTGACGCGCTTCGCGATCGGAGTCTGGGTCTACCAGCGCACCGGCGCGGTGAATGACTTCGCGTTCATCTCGCTCAGTCTTCTGCTCCCCCGGCTCCTGGTGCTGCCCTTCGCGGGGGTGCTGGTGGACCGGTGGAGCCGGCGCAAGGTGATGCTGCTGGCCGACACGGCCTCGGCGCTGTGCACGCTCGCCCTGTACGGCGTGCTCACGACCTCCGGAGCCTTGAACCTCTGGCTCATCAATGTCCTGGTCATGCTGGGCGCCGCCTCCGGGGGCGTGCACTCGGTGGCCTACAAGGCGTCCTATCCGCTGCTCGTGCCCAAGGAGCAGCTCGGACGGGTCAACGGGGTGGTGCAGGGGCAGTACGCCGCGGCGCAGCTCATCGCCCCCCTGTTGGCCGGCTCGCTGTTGGGACTGGCGGGCCTGGAGACCATCATCGCCATCGACATGGGCACGTTCCTCGTCGCCGTGCTCACCTTGATGACGCTGCGCATTCCCCAGCCCCTCGTCCAGCGCGAGCGGAAGGAGTCGATCTGGCGTCAGCTCGGCGCGGGCTGGCACGAGCTGCGCAGCCGGCCCGGACTGGTGGGACTGCTGCTCGTGTTCTCCTTCGTCTTCTTCAATCTGGGAATGGCGGAGGTGTTGCTGACGCCCCTCGTCTTGTCCTTCGGCTCGCCCGCGCAGCTCGGCGTGGTGATGACCGCGGGAGGGGTGGGGATGCTGGGTGGCAGCGTGCTCATGAGCGTCTGGGGAGGACCCAGGGCTCTCATGGCCGGCATGCTCGGCTTGTTCCCCGTCCAGGGAGCCATGTTCCTGCTCGGGGGCCTCACGCCCTCGGCGCTCGTCGCCGCGACGGGGGTGTTCGGCTTCTCGTTCGTCTTCCCCATCATCCTCGGGTGCAACAACTCCCTCTGGCAGCGCAAGACGCCGCTGGCCTTCCAGGGGCGCGTCTTCGCGCTCCGGGACATGGTGGACTCCCTGCTCACGCCCCTGGGGTACCTCGTCGCCGGACCCCTGGCGGACCGCGTCTTCGAGCCCCTGCTCATGCCCGGCGGCGCGCTGGCCTCGAGCGTCGGCGCGGTGATTGGCGTGGGCCCGGGCCGGGGCGTCGGGTTCCTCTTCATCCTCCTGGGGCTCAATACGTTCATCGCCGCGGCCGTGGGGCTGCTGCACCCGCGCGTGCGCCGGCTCGAGCAGGAGCTGCCCGATGCGCTCCATGACGAGGCGGTGGGCGGCCCGGCCCGGCCCGAGGACTCACGGCGAGGTGCAGAACCCCACGTCGTCCAGGAGCAGCGTGCCGTCGCCGTCCAACCGCAGGCGGATGCGCGAGAGTCGTGACAGCTCGAGCTCCGGCGTCCGGGCGGTGAACGCGGACCAGGGCAGGGCGTAGCTCTGCAGGAGTTGCTCGGCGCGCGGCGCGGCTCCGAAGTCGTCCAGCCACTCGGCCTTGGAGAGCCGGGTGGGCAGGGGCGACGGAAGCGCACCGAAGCGGCTCAGCGGGAGCGCGGCCGTGTGCCCCAGCGCGTCGACCAGCTCCACGATCGGATCGACGGACGCCGGGGTGCGCGTGCCTAGGGACAGGCACAGCCGTCCGGAGGGAGCGGGCGTGAGGAGTGCTCCGGCGGACGGAGGCAGGAGCAGCTCATAGCTCGCGGGGTGGTTCCAGCCGAGCACCACCGCGGTGGTGCCCTGGGGGGTGCGCCGCGTGTCGCGCAGGGTGAGGGGCTCCTCGCGCCACGTGGTCAACTCCTGGCCGAGCGCGCTCGCTCCGGGCAGCGTCACGGTATCCGCCCGGACATCCTCCTCGAAGGTGGCGATGGGCCGCAGCGTGGAATCCTCGAAGCGCGTGACGTAGACGTCCTCCGGGAGCCAGCCCGGCGCCAGCCGCGCGTCCCGGAGCAGGGGGACATACTCCCGGCGCTCGCCGAGCGTGGCGTGCAGGAACGCGGTGACGTAGACGCGTGCGGCCTGGCGCTGGGCCTCCGCGTCCAGGCGGGGCGCGCGGTTCTCCACCCAGCCCTCGGGGGGGTAGCGATCCAGGGCTCCCCAGCCCGAGTTGAACTGGCTGTGGTTGGCCCGGAAGGCGTAGACGGCCGATTTGAGGCGGTAGCGTCCGTCCGTGAAGCGGGTGCGCGCGTACGCCCGCAGGCCGGCGAAGGCGGAGATGTCGGCGTCGTGTCCGCCCTGCACCACGAGGTAGCTGACATCCTCCATCGTCACGCTCCGGGCCGAGGGGCGGTAGAGCTCCGTGGGTGCCAGCGCCGCCACCGCCTGGATGCCGAAGCCGAAGGCGAGGGGAACGCGCGCGTCCGAGGGCAGGTGGGGCAGCCGATTGAGGGCCGCCGCCAGGGCCACCGCCTCGCCGCCGCGCGAGTGGCCCACCAGGGCGATGCGCTCCAGGTCGACGCGGCCCTGGAAGGGATGGCCGGGCAGCTCGTTCCAGCTCTTCCACTGCCGCAGGTGTTGGAGCAGCAGCCAGGCCCGCGCGGGGATCTCCTCCTGGAAGTCCGCGAAGAAGGACTCGTTGAGGAAGTTCTCGTCCACGAGCACGGTGAGGAAGCCATGGCTGGCGAGGTGCTCGCCCAGGTACGCGTACCCCGGCTCGGAGAAGTCCGTCATGTACCGGTTGCCATGCGCGACGAGCACCAGGGGGAACGGCCCCGCGCCCTCGGGGAGGAAGACGTGGGCGTTGAGCGGCAGGGCGCTCGCGTCGAAGCCCCAGTACCAGGTGCGCGCATCGCCGTCGGCGCCACTCCACTCGGGCAGCAGTGCCGAGGCATCCACGGGCGCCGTCTTCAGGGCCACCGCGGCGCCGTACTCGGGCCGTCGGCCGCTCCCGCTTCCATAGAAGAGGGACTGGAAGGAGAGGGGGCCACGCTGGCCGGGATGGGGGAGCGCGAGGGGCTGGATGTCCGGAAGCGGAGTCACGGGGACGGGGGGCCCCCGGGTCCCCGGGCCCGCGAGCAGCAGCACGGTGGGGGTCAGCACCGCGAGCCCGCCCACGAGGGCGAGGAGCCGGGCCCACCGGGGCGCCCTCCGCTCGGAGAGCAGGCCCACCGTGGCGCCGAGCAGGGCACCGGCGAGGATCAGCGGCACCGCCACGACGGTGTCGAGCAGGGCCAGGGTCAGGGCGGGGCCCGTGACGGCGAGCGCCACGAGCAGGGGGAGGGCACGGGCCCAGCGCCACAGCAGGGCCACCGCGCCTCCCAGCAGCGCGGAGGCCAGTGCCACGCACAGCAACCCCAACAGGGCGTCCACCAGGAACCCCAGCCCGGTGTCGAGCGACAGACCCAGCAGCACCGCCAGCCCGGCGCCCACGAGCAGCGCTCCGATGCTCGCGCCGCGCCACATCCTCACGGGTCTGGCGTCGGAGGTCATCGCGAGGGCTCCGGCGTGCCCGCGTCCGTGCTCCCGGAGGCGCTGGCGCCCCGGCACCAGGAGAGTTCCTGGCGGAGGACTTCCAGGGGCACCGCGAGCTGGACGCCGAGGTGGTCGTCCATCGCGCTCGTCCCCGCGTACTCCAGGACGCGGGCGAGCTCCGTCTGACCCTGGCTCTGGGCCTCGAAGCGAGCCAGGGCCATGGCCGCGCCGATGGCCTTCGCCATGTCCGCCGTGCGCTCCGCGTCCGGCCCCTGCAGGCGCACCGACAGGGCGAAGTCCGAGCTCACGTCCAGGTTCAGATGCGCGCGGGGCGCCAGTTGCTTCAGCCGCTCCCCCAGGGCCCGCTGCTCCGGTGGCAGGCTGTCCGCCAGCCGCTCCACGGAGACCACGCCATACACGTCTCCATAGGCGTACGAGCCGCCGAACACCGGGGGCTCCGAGGAGCCCCGGCCCTCGATGCGATCCAGGATGCCGTGGACCTCCTCTGGCGTCCGGCCGATCACCAGCATCGAGTCGCCCCAGGTGCCCACCGCCGCCATGTCGCCCTGACTCGGGGTGGGGGGCCTGGCTGGCGCGTAGACGCGGCCCTTGTCGCCATGCGCCGAGGCCCGCCACTCCCCGGGCAGCATCGACTCCATGCGCGCCTGGCCGAACTGCCCGGAGATGGCGAGCCCATCATCCATGACGGCCACCCGGTCCACGCCCTCGAGCGGATCCACGCCCGTGTGCTGGCGGAAGGCCTCCAACTTCTCGCGGGCCTGGGGCTGCATCAGCAGGCACTCCAGCAACATCTCCCCCAGGGGCGAGTGCCGCACCGCGTTGGCCTCGATGACGACGGCGGTGTGGTTCTCGCCGCGCGGCAGGGCCTCGAGGAAGGGATCCACCGGTTTGGGGGGCTCGGTGCCCGCGTCGTGCGCGGCCGGGCGCACATAGGTGGTCCGGGCGAGCCTGCGCCGCATCGCCTCGTCCGAGTTCGCCGCGGCGAAGCGCACCGGGCGCCGGGGTGGAGGCGGGGGTGTGTCCTCCGTGAGGCGCATCGCGATGATGCCCAGGGCGAGCAGCACCAGCGCCAGGACGAGCCACGGCCAACGTCGCCGGTTCATGTCAGTAGTCCTTTCCCTCGAACCACCAGCAGCCCACCCCCATCACCGCCAGCGCGTAGGTGAAGGCCCCCACGAGCAGCAGCCCGAGCACGCCGGGCACGAAGGGCTCGGCTCCGGCCAGCGCCGCGCCGGTGGAGGCGAGGGTGGACAGCCGGGGCTGCGGCATCGTCAACAGGAGGAAGCCGTCGCGCAGCAGCCCCTCGTTGATCATCGGGGCGATCGCGTCGCGCTTGCCCGCCACCACGCCTCCGCCGAGCGCGAACAGCCCGAACGCCGCGCTCAAGGAGGCACTGCGCGCGAAGGTGGCCGTGGTCAACATCACCGCGTACACGGGCGCGAAGGCCGCGCACGCCAGCAGCGACGACTGGAGCAGGCCCGGCATCCACACGCCCGTCTTGAAGCCCAGCAGCACGGTGAGCCCGCCGGCTCCGTAGAGCGCGCCGCCCACCGCCAGCGTCATGACGCCCAGGAAGGTGCCAGCGATCAGGTGCCAGCGCTGCAGGGGCAGGGCGAGCAGGTGCTCGATGCGGCCGGGCGACAGCAGCGAGGGTGCGAAGTCCGCGCACGCGACGATTCCGAAGAGCAGGCCCCAGTAGAAGAGGCCGTAGGCGGCGGCCACGAAGACGGGCCGCAGCGCCACGTCCACCGCGTTCACCTCGATGCCCAGGGGTCCGCCGAACAGGCGCGTGGCGGCCAGTGCTCCGTCCACCACCTCCAGCCGCAGGCCGATGGCCATCAGGATGAGCACCCAGGTGATGCCCAGGAGGAAGGCCAGGATGAGCTTGCGCGCCACCGCCTCGCGCAGGACGTACAGCGCCACTCTCAGCACGTGCCTCATGCCGCGACTCCCACGGTGGACAGCAACACCTGCTCCAGATCCTGGCCCTCGCGCCGCAATTCCATCATCAGCGCGCCCGAGGCCCGGGCCCGGTCCAGCGCCGCGTTCAGCTCCGGCAGCCCCGGTGCCTCCAGGTGGTAGAGACCCTCGCTGTCTCCCGGCGCGAAGCCCGCGGCCGCCAGCGCGCCCGCGTCCACGCCCGGGGCGAAGCGCACCGCCCAGCGCACCCCGCCGCGCAGCAGCTCCTCCAGCCGGCCCTGCCGCACCACCTGGCCTCCCGAGAGGATGGCCACCCGGTCGCACACCCGCTCGGTCTCCGCCAGCAGGTGCGAGTTGAGGAAGAGCGTGGCCCCGCGCCGCACCTCCTCCTGGAGGATGCGCCGCACCTCCACCCGGCCCATGGGATCGATTCCATCCGTGGGCTCGTCGAGGATGAGCAGCTCGGGGTTGCCCAGCAGCGCGGAGGCGAGGCCCAGGCGCTGGCGCATGCCCTTGGAGAACTCACCGATGCGCTGGCGCGCGGCCGCGGCCAGGCCCACGCGCTCGAGGAGCTGGCCGTGCGCGCGGGCGTCGGGCACCAGGTCCTTGAAGCGGGCCATCATGTCCAGGAAGCCGAGGGCGCTCCAGGAGTTGGGCAGGTGCAGGCGCTCGGGCAGGTAGCCGATGCGCGCGCGGACGTGGGCGTCCAGAGGCGAGCCTCCCAGCACGCGCACGGTGCCGTCCGTGGGTTGGATGATGCCCAGCAGGCTCTTGATGAAGGTCGTCTTGCCCGCGCCGTTGGGGCCGATGAGTCCGAAGGCACTGCCCTCCGGCACGCTCAGATCCACCCCTCGCAGGGCGTCAACCGGCGGACGCAACAGACGCCGGTACCTCTTCCTCAACCCCGTCACTTCGATGGCCGACACGGACCGTGAGTCTTTCCCGGCCGTGGGCGCTTGTCGAGCAGGGGGGGCTCGGCGCTGGGGGGGCGACGGCCGGTCAGAGCTCCTCGTTGAGCCAGCGGACGATGGCCTCGCGCAGGGAGCCGGGGCGGTCCGAGGGGGGCCGCGCGCCGAAGAGCCGCTCCACCTCGGCGTACACCGGGGCCTTGTCGCGGCCCATGGCCGGGTGACGGGACGACTGCGGCGTGGGCGCCCTCACGGCGTGCCTTCCCCGTTGGGAGGACGGACGTACTTGGCGAGCAGATCCTCCACGGCCTCACGCAGGTACTCGCTCTGGTGGATCCGGGTGCGGCGGGCGAGCTCACGCAGCTTGTGGACCTGCTCGATGGGGACGAGCACGTGGGTGGAGACCACGGACTCCGAGGCGTCGGGACCGTTCGAATCGGCCGAAGCCGGGGTGGCCTCGGGGCTCATCGGGCTGGCGCTGGCATCCTGCATCGGAACTACCTCCTCGTTACTGCTACAGGCCACTACCGGCCTGTGGGCGGCATTAGGGGGGCAGGCAGGGGAGCCGTCAAAAAAACCACTTCTCCGGGCGCGCACTTGACGCCCGCGCGAGCCGCCTGCTACCTGCCGATTCCAGTAAGGGGAGTAGTTCGCGCCGGGAGTGAACGGCGCCGGGGAGCTCGACACACTGGCCCGTGAGGGCCCGGGCCCCCACCTCGCCAGCGCGCGAGGCGAACGAGACCTTCGGACAGGGTTCAACCTGGCCGAGGTCCGTCGTGCGCGCGAGCGCTCCCAACGACATCCTCGGCCCGAGTGGTGCGACAAGGAGTGTCGTGGCGATGGAAGCGATTATCGGTTCATTCATCCTCGTGGCCGCCAGTGAGATGGGGGACAAGACCCAGCTGTTGGCCTTCTCGCTGGCGTCGCGCTTCCGCAAGCCGTGGGTGGTGCTCGCGGGCATCTTCGTGGCCACGCTGGCCAACCACGCCCTGGCCGCGGCGGTGGGAGACATCGTGTCCTCGTATGTCCCGGAGCGGGTGATGGCGGGCATCCTGGCGGTGCTCTTCATCGCCTTCGGACTGTGGACGCTCAAGCCCGACACCATCGAGGACACGACGAGCCCGGCGCGCTTCGGCCCCTTCGTGACGACCGTGGTGCTCTTCTTCCTGGCGGAGATGGGGGACAAGACGCAACTGGCCACGGTGGTGATGGCGGCGCGCTACCAGTCGCTCACGCTGGTGACGGTGGGCACCACGCTGGGGATGATGGCCGCCAATGGTCCGGCGGTGTTCCTCGGCGACAAGCTGGCGGCCAAGGTCCAGATGAAGTGGGTGCGCTGGACGGCCGCCGCGCTCTTCTTCTTCTTCGGCATCGTCTCCCTGCTGGCCGCGGTGCGGGGCGTCTGAGCCCAACCGCACCCGGGGAGAGGACGAGAGACGCTGGCAGCCGGCGGGGCTCACGGTCCGTCGGCTCCCGCCCGCCCTCGCGCGGTTGCCCTGCTCACCTCCGCCGAGCGTTGGCACGCCGCCGACCAATGCCTGCCTTCCTTGCTCGGACGAGCACGGGAGACCAGGCGTCTTCATCGAGGCCGCCACGCCTTGACGCGTTCGGGCCGGAACAACACGTTCTCTTGTATGAAACCAGCGGCGGTCTTGATTCCAAAACACGATGACGCGTGGGCGGTCGGGAAATACGGCCCCATCTGGCCGAAGACCCCGGCGTGTTACGGCTTCACCCTCATCGCCAACGTCAAGCCGGGGAGAGCGGAGGCCATCCGTGGCTATGGGCACAAGCTGGCGAAGGCGCTGGAGGGTGACCCCGAGCTGCTCGCTCCACTCAAGCTCCACTACCTGCGCTGGGTGCTCTTCGACGACGACACGCGGTTCATGTACCAGGGCATCTTCGATACCGACTTCGACAAGTACACCGATGACGCGATCGTGCTCTTCAAGAAGGCTGGCGTCGACACGGTCTTCGAGAACCTCGAGGGCTTCCCGATGGACTGGAAGACGAACCCCGAGGCGTTCACCAAGTTCGTCCGGAAGCACCAGTGCCCGAGCTTCATGGAATACGGAGAGTATCCGTATGTCACCTCCGACGAAATCAAGAAGGCCCTGAAGCTCAAGGCCGCCTTCTCCGAGATGATCGAACAGATGCAATGAGGCGTATGGCGCCGCAGTGAGGACACGGTCATGAGCGAACCCGCGCGGACGTACAACCAGGAGCATGTGCCGCGGAAGTACGTCAAGGGTCGGCGCCGCGTCAGCGTCTACATCTCATGGAGCTACCCGGGTGAAGCCAACCGGGATGTGACCGAGATGGACAACCGCTACTCGACCATGACCGAGGTCCGCCGGGTGCTCTGGCCCGAGTATGAGTCACCGAGGTTCGCGGACCCGTCGATGTTCCAGCAGGGGATCACGGGCTCGCTGGAGTTGTTCTTCTGGGCCTGGGTGCGGTTCCAACAGGTCATCCAGGAGACCACCGGGCACGGGGTCCCCGTGTTCCAGCGCGTCGATCAGGCCGGCTTCAGGCTCCCGCTCGACGAGCGGGTCCTCGCTGACGCCGACACGTTGCTGGTCTTCGGGTTGGACCACATGGTCACCGAGCAGGAGGCCTCCACGGAGGAGATCGAGGCCGTCCGGAACTTCCTCGAGCGGGAGGGCACCTGCCTCATCATCGGTCCCCATCATGACGTCGGGGCCTCGCCGGAGATGGCGGAGCGCGCGATGGAGTACGCCCACCATGGCGACGCATTGGTGCCCCGCCAGCAGCGGTTCGGGCGGTACACGCGCTCGTTGATGCGGGGGCTCGGAATCCCCGTCGAGAATCGGCACGGTCTCCGTCCCGCGGTGATGGCCGGGAGCCGCCGGATTGCTCCGCTGACGGTCATGCGGGAGCTGGATACGCGCGGCTGGCTCGAGGGAGTCACGAACTTCAACTTCCACCAGCATCTGCCGCACTACGCGGTGACGGACGGAGCGACGGAGGCCATCCATGTCCTGGCCCGGCAGCCCATCGACACGTCCAGGCCGCATCCGTTCACGCTGGCCGGCAACCAGGAGTTCAATGCGCTCGTCTGGATGCCGCCGAGCGGCAACCGGGGCGGGGATGTGCTGGTGGCCGACTCCACGGTCTTCAGCACCTTGTTCGGTCACGACGAGAGCCTGGAGCGCTTCTGGAGGAACCTCGCCACGGCGAACTGAAGCCAGGAGGGGCCATGCGTGACGTCACGGACACACCTCTCGAGCTGGATGACATCCAGAGCGGAACCCTCCGCCCTCGGCCCACTCCCTATGCGGCGACCTACATCCTGCTCCGGATCGACGACCGCGAGGCGGGGCGGAAGCTGATGGAACGGCTGAGCACCGTGGTGGCCTCGGCGGGCAACTCGCGTGACCCGGTGGGCGATACCTGGCTGAGCGTCGCGCTCACGTTCCACGGATTGAAGGCCCTGGGGGTCCCGCGGGCTTCACTCGAGAGCTTCGCGTGGGAGTTCAGGCAGGGAATGGCCGCGCGCGCCAAGGCGCTGGGAGACACGGGCGAGAGCAGTCCCGAGCACTGGGAGAAGCCGCTCGGGACGCCGGACGTCCACGTCGTACTCGTGGCCCTCGCGCCGGACACGCGGCGGTTGGAAGCGGCGCTCGCGCGCGCGCGCAATGCGCTCGAGGCGTTGGAGGGAGTCGAGGCGATCTGGCGCCAGGACTGCCATGCGCTGCCCACCCAGCGGGAGCCCTTCGGGTTCCGGGATGGCATCAGCTACCCCGCCATCGAGGGGAGCGGCATCCCCGGGACCAACTCCCGGGAGAGTCCGTTGAAGGCCGGTGAGTTCGTCCTCGGCTACCCCGACGAGATGGGTGGCCTCCCCCCGATGCCCCTGCCCGAGGTCCTGGGGCGCAACGGGACGTACGTCGCCTTCCGCAAGCTGCATCAGCGCGTGGCGGCGTTCCGTCAATACCTGCGAGCGAACTCCTCCAGCCCCGAGGATGAGGAACTCCTCGCGGCCAAGCTGATGGGGCGCTGGCGCAGCGGCGCTCCCCTGGCGCTCTGTCCGTTCCATGACGCCCCCGAGCTGGGTGCCGACCCTCGGCGCAACAATGACTTCCTCTACCGGCAGGAGGACCCGACGGGATACGTGACTCCTCCCGGATGTCATATCCGGCGGGCGAATCCGCGAGACGCTTCCGTGGCGGGCGTCGTCCGCTTGCACCGGATGATCCGCCGCGGAACCGCCTATGGCCCGGCGCTCCCGGAAGGTGTCCTCGAGGACGATGGCGCCGACCGGGGGCTGATGTTCGCCTTCATCGGGGCTCATCTGGGCCGGCAGTTCGAGTTCGTCCAGTCGGAGTGGGTCGACAGCGGTGATTTCCTCGGACTGGGGACCATCAAGGATCCCATTGTCGGGGCCAGCGACGGTGCGGGCTCCTTCTCCATCCCGCGCCGGCCGATTCCGAGGCGCCTGCAGGGCCTGCCGCGGTTCGTCGTCACCCGGGGCGGTGAGTACGGCTTCATGCCCGGACTGCGCGCCCTGCGCTGGCTCGCGGACCTTCGGACATGAAGAGGCCGGTGTGACGAATCCGCTTGCAAACCGCGGGGGCCCGGAACACTCAATCGCGCGTTTTCCCCACCCGAGGAGACGACGACATGAAGCGAGTGCTGGGTGTAATGGTCGGCCTGCTGGCGCTGACGGCGACGGCCAAGCCCGTGCAGAAGCCGGTGGTGTATGAGCTGGAGGGAACGAAGTTCGAGGGCGTGCTCGTCTACGACGACGCCGTGAAGACCCCCCGTCCGGGGCTGGTGCTGGTGCCCAACTGGCTGGGCGTCAACGAGCCCAACGTGAAGCAGGCGGTCCTGGTGGCGGGCAAGCAGTACGTCATCTTCGTCACCGACCTGTACGGCCAGGGCGTGCGCCCCAAGAACCCCGACGAGGCGGCCAAGGCCGCCGGCGCGGTGAAGGGCGATCGCAAGCTCATGCGCGCGCGTGTGAACAAGGCCCTGGACGTGCTGCGCACCGAGGGCAAGGCGGTGGGGCTCGACGCGAAGAAGCTGGGCGCCATCGGCTTCTGCCTGGGCGGCACCACGGTGCTGGAGCTGGCACGCAGCGGCGCTCCCGTCGCCGGCGTGGTGTCCTTCCATGGTGGTCTGGACGCGCCTCTTCCCGCCGCCGAGGGAGCCCTCACCGCCAAGGTGCTCGCGCTGCACGGGGCCGAGGATCCCTTCGTCCCCCCCGCCGAGGTGAAGGGCTTCGAGGAGGAGATGCGCAAGGCCAAGGCCGACTGGGAGCTGGTGTCCTACGGCGGCGCCGTGCACAGCTTCACCGACCTGGACGCCAATGCCCCGGGTCAGTTCCAGTACGACGCCAAGGTGGCCAAACGCGCCTACCTCGCGATGAACAACTTCTTCGCCGAGGCCTTCGCGAAGTAGCGAACGCGAGGGCTCGCGTGTTCCCTCCGCGAGCCCTTCGTGGGTAGGAAATGTCTTCCGACAGGGCAAGGAGTTTCCCCTCGCCCTGTTCGCTCCCAGTGCGAGGGGTGGAGGGTTCACCCGGCACTTCAAGTGCATCGGCCGCCGGACGGACGAGGAGCCGGGAGGCGCGGGTGCACGTGAGCAGAGGGTCGCTGGCGGTGGGCGTCGTGTGGGGCCTGGCGATGCTGGGCGGGTGTGGAGAAGGCGCCTCGCCCGAGGAGCCGTGGGACCCGCTGAAGTCCCAGGCGCAGGCCAGGAGCGGCACGCCCACCCCGGCGTGCGAGCCCGAGACCTTCTCCTACGATGTCCAGGTGCATCCCTCGGATGACACCTCCGCCACCGCGGACGCGCCCCGCTCGTTCTTCGGGATGTCCCGGACGCTGCTGTCCGACGCCAATCCCCGGCAGGAGGCGTACCTGCGCTTCACCACCGCCTTCAAGGGCTTCCAGCGGGCCCGGTTGATCCTCCATGTCGCGGACGGTTCCTCCGATGGCCCCGCGCTGTATGCCACCGAGTCCACCTGGAACGAGAACGCGCTGACGTGGAATACGCGCCCGGCTCCACGAGGACAGGCCCTGGGCAACCTGGGCGCCGTCACCGCGGGCGCACAGGTGGAATACGACGTGACCGCCGCCGTGGCGAACGGGGGCAGCGCGCACGCCTTCGTCCTCGTGCCCGACAGTGGCGATGGCACGGACTTCTACTCGAAGGAGGAGCCCCGGTACGAGTTGCAGCCGGTGCTCGTGCTCACCTTCACCACCAGCGCCTGCACCCGTCAGGGCAGCGGGGGGACCGTCATCGGCGTCTCGCGAGAAGGCGGTCCGGGGGACGAACAGGCGAGGGACCTGGCCGTGGATGCGAACGGGGGGTTCGTCATCGCGGGCGAGTCCCGCACGGACCGGCGGGGGCTGACGCTCTCGCGCTATCGCGCGGATGGGTCCCAGGAGTGGTCGCGCGTCTTCTCCCTCGAGAACGGCTCGTCCCTGAACCCCTCCCGGGTGACGATCACCCCCCTGGGCAACATCCTCGTGGTGGGCCATTACGCGGGCTCGCCCGAGCTGGGCACCGGGCCGCTCCCCGCGGCCCTCGGATCGAACCTCTTCATCGCCAAGTTCACGCCCACCGGCAGGCCGGTGTGGCTCAAGGGCTTCGGTACGGGCGATGGGCGCACGCCCTCGTCCGCCTTCGCCTTCGCCGTGGCCACCGATGCCCAGGGCAGCCTGCTCGTCACCGGGTACTTCCACGGCGCCATGAACCTGGGCGGCGCCACCCTGGACGCGGGGGTCCGCAGCCGCGAGCCCTTCCTGCTTCCGGGGATGTTCCTCGCCCGGTTCTCCTGGGAGGGTGAGCACCTCTGGTCCCGCGCCTGGGACGCGGGCAGCCTGGGCACCGAGGGGCATGCGCTGGCGACGGACAGCGCGGGCAACGTGCTGCTCGGTGGCGTGGCGAGCCCGGACTTCACCACCGGCTCTAGCGAACTGGGGGCCACGGGCGCGCGGACCCCCTTCATCGCCTCGTTCTCCCCGGCCGATGGCCAGCAGCAATGGTCGCGGCCGCTCAATGGTGCCAGCGGGCTCGTGAAGGGACTGGCCGTGCTGGCCCGGGACGCGGTGGCCTTCACCGGGCAGTTCAGCGGAGCCTTCACCTTCGACGAGCAGACGGTGTCCAGCTCCCCGTCGTCGGACCTCCTGCTGGGCATCCTGGATGCACAGGGCGCGGCTCGCTGGGCCCGCCGGTATGGCGGGGAGGAGGCCTCGGAGTACCCGCGGCGGCTGGCCACGGACGCGGCGGGCAACCTCGTGGTGATGGGGGTCGCCTCGGGCGTCGCGGACCTCGGGGGCGGAGCGATCAGCCCCTCCTGGTACGACGTCCACGGCTTCGTGGCCAGCTATGGCCCCACCGGCGAGCACCGCTGGTCCCGGAGCCTGGACTCGTGGCGGGAGCTCTCCCTGCTGGGCGTGCGGCCCTCGGGCGAGACGCTCGTCGGGGGTCCCCTCCAGGGGCCGATGACGTTCGCCGGCACGACGTACACCCCCGTGGGGGCATCGGACTCGCTGTGGCTGCGGCTGGCGCCTTGAGGGGCGTGGTCACCGGGGAATGTGTTGTTCGAGCGGCAGGGTGACACGGAAGGTCGAGCCCTCTCCAGCCCTGCTGCTCACCTCGATGCCCCCGCCATGCTGCTCGGCGATCTTCCGGCAGATGGCGAGGCCAATCCCCGTGCCCTCGTACCGCTCGCGGCCGTGCAGGCGCTGGAATAGCTGGAAGAGGCGGTCGGTGTATTTCTCGTCGAAGCCGATGCCGTTGTCCTCCACCACCAGGACGCACCACTGGCCCCGGGCGTCCACCTTTCCGTGGACGCGCAGCAGGGGAGTCACTCCCTCTCGGCGGAACTTGAGGGCATTGCCCATCAGGTGGCGCAGCAGCTGGCGCATCTGCGTGGCGTCGGCCTCGAGCACGGGCAGGGCCTCGAGCGTGACACTCGCCCCCGTCTGCTCGACGGCGGTCTTCAGCTCCTCCAGCACCTCGCGGGCGACGACGGACAGGTCCACCCGGGTGAAGGGCCGGGCCCTGGATGACACCCGGGAGTAGGTGAGCAGATCGTCGAGCAGCCGGCGCATGAGCGCCGAGGTCCCCTGCATCCGCTCGAGGCATTCGCGGCCCTCGGGACCCAGCGCCCCGGAGGCGAGCTTCGTCAGCCGCTCGCCGAAGGTCTGGAGCTTGCGCAGGGGCTCCTGAAGATCGTGCGACACCACGTGGGCGAAGCGCTCCAGCTCCCGTCTGGAGCGCTCCAGGCGCTGCTGGGTCACCTTGTGCTGGGTGATGTCGGTGACGATGACGGTGAAGCCCACCACCTGGCCGTCCCGCGAGATGGGGCCCACCTGTCCCGCGTACCATTCGGAACCCACCTCGAACCGGCTCTGGACCTCGAACGGGTAGGGCTTCCCGGTGGAGCGCACCTCGAGGAAGGCCCGGCGGCACGACTCGGCCGCCTCGGGGTTGAGCCAGTCGTAGAGGGGCTTGCCCACCACGCGCTCCAGCGGGAGCTGGGGTTGGACGTGGTTGATGAAGCGGATGCGCCCGTCCAGATCGCAGGTGAACATGTAGCCAGGCGCCTGGGCGAGCAGCTCCCGCACCCCGAAGAGCTCCTCCTCCGGGGAGGAGTTCCGCGCCTCCGCCTCGGGCCCACTGCTCGCTTTCATGATGTCTTGCCCCCGTGAGCGCTCGGCCGACTCATCGTAGGTAGGCGCCTGGGGGCTGTAAAGCAACCCACGGAGAGCACTTGCCTTGACGTGAGCCGGCACGGCATAGGCATCCCCGCGCATGATCGACTACGACCCGCATCGCTGGTGGACGTACCTCCATTACCTCCGGGGCTCGATGATCAAGGAGATCGTCTACCGGGTGCTGGCCTGTGTGCTGTGGTCCGTGGGGGTGACGGCCGTCCATCTGCATGTCCGCCCCATGGACATCCCGGCCACCGTGCACACGCTGGCGGGCATCTCGTTGAGCCTCCTGCTCGTCTTCCGCACCAACTCCTCCTATGACCGCTTCTGGGAGGGGCGGAAGCTGTGGGGTGGCATCGTCAACGAGACGCGCAACCTGGCGCGCGCCGCTGGCGTCTTCCTGCGCGGCGACGCCGCCCTCTACGGCGCGCTGGTGCGCTGGACCACGGCCTTCCCGTACGCGTCCGCCGCGGCGCTTCGGGGGAGCCCGGTCGATCTGGGGCCCAGCGCGGCCGGGCTGTCGACCGAGCAGGTGGCCCAGGTGCGTGGCGCCCAGCACGTGCCGCTCGCCGTGGCGCGGCGGATGAGCGAGGTGCTCGATGAGGGCCGGCGCCGCGGCTACTACGCCGAATACGTCCAGTTGCAGCTCGACCAGAACGTCCAGTTGCTCATCGACTACCTGGGCGGCTGTGAGCGCATCCACAAGACGCCCATGCCCTTCGCGTACATGCTGCACCTGCGCCGAGCGCTCGTCCTGTATTGCTTCTCGCTGCCCCTGGCCCTGGTGGACTCGTTCGGGTGGGCCACGGTGCCGGCCACGTTCGTCGTCGCCTACCTCTTCTTCGGCATCGAGGAGATCGGCGTGGAGATCGAAGATCCCTTCGGCAACGACGACAACGATCTGCCCCTCGAGCGCATCTGCGACACCATCCAGAAGAACCTGACGGCGCTCCTGCCCGACGAAGGGGGCGCGCCCCCGGTCAGTCCCACCCCCTGATGGCCACGCTCGCGCGTCGCCACAGCAGGTCCACCCGCTGGCGGTGGAGGGTGGCGAGCACCCGGCCGCCCACGATGGCGAGCCCCGTGAGCGTCATCACCCCGAAGCCGACACGGTGATCCCTCAGCCCGGCGTGCACGAGCGTGGCCGCCACGTCGAGCGTGAGGAACAGCGTGCCCAGCGCCAGGTAGGCGCGGATGCGCAGGGCCATGCCCACCATTACTCCCAGCAGACACACCGCGCCGAAGAGGACGGCGTACGTGCCGTCCTCGGCGAGCCCGAGCCGCAGCGTCAGCTTCGCCGCCGCGGGCACGTACAGCAGCAGGCCGCCCACCACGCGCACGGCGTTCCTCGCCGCCTGGGGGAGGCTGCTCGTGAAGAGCTGGCCCAGCATCAACAGCAGCAGGCCGAGCGGCGCCAGGTAGACCTCGATGCCCTCCAGGTCCATGGAGAGCGCGGCCACGAGCAGCGCCGCGTTGCAGGCGGCCGCCGCGAGCGAGCCGAACAGGCGGCTGCGCTCCACCGCGCCCAGCGCCGCGTACAAGAGGCTCGAGCCGCCCGCCAGCAGCGCCGCTTCGCCCGTGGCCTCGCTCGGGAGCACCAGGGCCATGCCCAGGGGCAGCAACGCCGCGAACCGGCGCGTCGCTCGCGCCACCGGGGGAATGCCCGCCCGCCGCGTCAGCACCGTCACCCCCACCAGCACGAAGCCGAGCACCAGGGCGAAGAGCGCATCGTGCTCGGGGCGCAGATCCCGCGCGTACAAGAGCCGCACGAGCGCGTACAGCCCCACCGCCGCCACCTGCACGAAGTACACGTGCCGGCCCGTCCGCTCGCGCCAGGCGCAGTGCAGCGCCACCGCCACCGCCAGTCCAAGGGCGCCCAACGCCAGCGGCAGGGCGCTCTCGTCCGGCGGGCTTCCCTGCGCCGCCATCAGCGCGAGCAGGGCACCGGTGAGCACCAGCCACGCATCCCGGCCCCAGACGAGCCCCCCGGTGAGATCCTCCCGGGTGGCGCGCAGCCAGCGGCCCGCGGCGTGCGCGAGCGCCGCGACTCCCGCCACGCCGAGCGTGAGCGCGGGGCCGTGCAGGGTGAGCAGGGCCGAGTACGCGTTGCTGGTGCCGAGCCCGGCGACGAACGCCACGAGTGCCACCGAGAGTCCCGTCACCGCCGCGAGGCCCGCGAGCATCGTGCCCCACGCCGCGCCCAGGCCGGCCAGGGCGCCCTTCCACTGCGCCGCGCCGAGGAACAGCGTGGTGGCGAGCAGCGCCAGGGTCACGGGCAGGGCCACGCTCTGGCTCCAGGCCGCGTCCCAGCTCCGCACGACGGCCTCGATCAGCACCCAGGGCATGGCCACTTCCGGCTTCGGACTTCCCCCGGTGGCCAGGGCGTACAGCAGTGCATGGACCCCGTAGAACAGCGCCCCGAGCTGGGCCTGGACCCGCGAGCGCTCCGGGTTGTGCTTCCTCCACCGGGCCACGTGGGGGCTCAGGAACACCGCCAGGAGCCCCACGAACGCGAGCACCGGCCCCGGCCAGACGGCGAACCGGGGCTCACGGTGCGCCAGGGCGTGGACGAGCAACAGCAGCCCCCCCGCGCACACCAGACGGCCCAGGGCTCGCGCCCGGCTCGCGCTCAGCAGCAGCAGTCCGGCCCCGAGCGTGAGCACGGCCGCCTCCAGCCCGGGCTGGAAGAACGCTGCCACGAAGACGAGCCCCGCGGCGATACCCGCCCACCGCTGGAAGAGGTTCGCGAGACTGGGAAGGAAGCGATGCCGCGCCTCCACCCCGGTGAGCACCTGGCCCACGCCGGCATAGACGAACCCCGCCGCGGCGATGCCCCCGAAGGCGCGGTACCACACCGAGGCGATGGTTTCTCCGGACTTCAGCCACGCCCCACGGGCGAGCCATGACAGGTCCCGGGTGAGCTCCAGGGTGTCGGCGCGAATCCACCGGCCTCCCGGTGGATCCATCGCCACGAGCGCATGTCCCAGGGGCGTGCCCTGGACGGCCCACAGCGCGGCGCCCGGCAGACCCAGCAGCAGGGCCGCCTTCACGAGCGGCCGCGACTCGAAGGCCGTGGCGAGCAGCAGGGCCAGGAGCGCGGCCCCCAGGGGAAACAGGGGCGGCACCACCGTCAGCGCACGGGTCAGGACGGGCCCGCCCATGTGCAGGGGATTTCCCGCGAGCACCAGCCCCAACACGGCCACTCCCGCGAAGGGGACGTACTGGTACAGGGGGCCATGGCGCTCGTTCTCCAGGAGGAGCCCGAGGGCCGGGCCGAAGCGCCGCGTGGCGAGCGCCAGCAACCAGAGCCCCCCACCGATGCACGTCAGCTTCAGGGCGACCACGTCGGGAGGCAACGGGCGCCCCAGGCGGTTGAGCACCGCGGTGAGCGCGATGAAGAGCCCCACGGCGGCGAGCGTTCCCACCGAGCCGCGCAGACGCCACGTGACGAAGCCTCGCGACAGGAAGGCCAGCGCCGCGCCCGCCACGAGCAGCGCGCCCGCGAGCACGACGTTGGGGCGGCCCTGCTCCGTGGGAGACACCATCCACGTCGTCAGCAACAGGAGGGAGAACACGCTCCCCATGAGGGCCACGGAGGCGAAGCCATCGGTGTACAGCGCCCGGCCGGATTCGGGGAACGGCAGCCGGAACCATCCGATCAGCCGCCGGGCCTTGGGGCGCGGCTCCCGGGAGCTGGCCTCTCCGTGACGCGGTGACGCGATGAGGGAAAACCCCAGCGCCACGCCCGCGAGGTGCAGGGCGCGGACATCGAGGAGCATGCCCACCGGGACGAAGTGGAAGAGGGGCAGCCAGACCGCGGTGGCGAGCGCCCAGGCCGCCAGGGCGCTGACGAGCCGGCTGCGATCCCGTCTCGCCCGCAGCAGCAGGAGCCCCGAGAGGAAGAGGGCCGGCGCACAACCCAGGACGACGTCCTGGAGCGCGTCCATCGTGAGGGGCGCGTGCGGCGGGAACCAGTTCGCGCCCATGTCGAGCAACACCGTGGAGCGCAGGGCCCCCAGCGCGGCCACCACGAGCGAGAGATCATCCAGGGGCAGGAACTCATCCGTCTTGCCCGCGCGACGCAGCCACGCGTCCTGGAGCAGACCGGCTCCGGCGTAGAGCGCCGCCATCACGCCGAGCAGTCCCAGGGCCGGAGCGGGGCCGGGCACCCCGAGCATGTCGACGAGCGCCAGTCCACTCACGAGCGCCCCGAGTCCTCCCAGGTAGTGCAGGCCCCTCCAGCGAAAGCCTCCCGTGAGGTGCGCGGAGAGGGCCACCAGCGCACCCGCCATGATGGATGGCCTCGGATCGTCCAAGCCCTCGCCCAGGACATCGAACGAGGTCAGGGCCAGCGAGGCCACCGAGAGCACCACGCCCCAACCCAGCAACCGGGAGCGCAGCCTGCTCGATTCACTCACGCGCGCCACGGGCAGCAGCCCCGCGCCCACGACCGCGAGTCCCACCATCCAGGCCTGGGGCACTCCGGGGATCCCCAACCGCGCCAGCAGGACGCTGGCCAGTGCCAGGGACAGCACCCCGGGATGCACGAGCGCGGGGCGCGCGGACCCGATGACGAAGAAGGCCAGCGACGCCGCCAGGGGGGAGAGGGCCGAGGCGAGGTCCACGTTGGGTGTCACTCCAGGCGACAGGCCGAGGGCCACGGTGGCACTGGCGAGCGCCCCGCAGGCCACCACCGCGTATGCGATCGTCTCCACCACCGGGGCCGTTCGCGGATGGAGTTCGTGCGCCCTCGGCTGGATCGCCGCGCCCGCGACCACGGTGGCGAGCGCCATGCCCCAGAGTGTCATGCCACTCAGGAGCGGATTGCCCGGGGAGAGGGCGGCGAAGCCCTCCGGCGCGCTCGCCACCGTGAAGAGCGCCAGCGCGGCGGCGCCGTAGAGGCCGGTGGAGAGGACCGCCAGCGCGGCCCGGCTCGCGGCTTCCTTCCGGACGCGCCACACCGAGCCCGCCAGCGCCGCCACGCCCACGAAGGCGCAGAGGGTACGGGCCCCGGGGGCCTCGTCCAACGCCATCAACGGCAGTCCGGCCAGGAGCGAGGGAATCAGCGCCCCCCCGAGCGACACCGGGGACGCTCCGTACAGCAGCCGCGCCGTGGGCCGCAGGGTGACGAGACATAGCCCGGTGAGCCCGGCGGCCACGGCGCCTCCCAACAGGGGCTCCAGCGCCACGAGGGAGGACAGCGCGACGTAGACGACCGGCAGCAGCGCGATGCCGATGCTCGCGAGCACCCGTCCCACCGAGGCCGAGCGCCGGGAGAGGAACACGCCGAGCCCGATGAAGGCCGCGTGGTAGGCGAAGAGGGCGCCCGTGACGAGCAGTTGCCGGGGCACGCCCCCGAGTGCCCGCCATGCCTCGCGCACGCCCATCAGCGAGCCGCCGAGCACCAGCACCGCGCCGAGGAACCACCAGACATACTCGTGCAGCTTGGGCGCCGAGTCGCTCGTGTCCGCCGTGTCGCCATCGAGCGCGGCCATGGCCTCCAGGCCGCCCAGCGCGCCCGCGTCCACGCGGTGGAAGAGCGCCTGTCCCGAGTCCGAGGCGAGGTCGAGACCGTCCTCATGATCGTGGGCACGGCGCTCGCGCCGGAGCGCCTGTTGCCGGGCCTCGCGCTCCTCGCGGGCCCTGTCCTCCAGCGACTGGAAGAACGAGCGGCCCCAGGTGGGGCGCCAGTCCTCGAGCGCCGCGAGCTTGTCGGCGAGCGCGTCGGCCTTCTGTTCCAGCGTCGGTGGCTCCTCGAGGAGGGGGGCCGCGACGCTCACGGCGGTGGCGCCCACCAGGGCATCGGAGAGCCGGGTCGCGGTGGGCTCATCGATCAGCCGCGTGGCGCGCAGGGCGGAGATCTTCCGCTGGAGCCGCTCCTGGACGAGCGACTCCAGGCTGTCCGAGGTGAGGGGTTGGAGCGAGGCGCCACACACCGGACAGGTGGACTCGGGCGCCTCGATGCGGGGTTCGGCGCAGGTCAGACAGAGCATGGGCGCGGACAAGACTAGACGGTTTGCCCTCCGGCTCGAAAGCGGGGGGCTCCCCATGCGCTCGTGCCGCCCCGTGGGTGGACGGTATAGAAGCCCGCCATGGACAAGAACCTGATGGCGGACCTGCGGGGGTTGGAGGCGTTGTTGGAGCGGACGAAGACGGAGGCCGCCTCCTTCCTGAACCGGCTCGATGAACTGCCTCCCGCGGTGAAGGCCACGCCTCGGGACGCCCTGTCCCTGCCCGAGCAAGGGCTGGGCGCGGAGCCGTCCCTGCGGCTCTTCATGGACCGGTATGGGCAGGAGCTGGGTGGGAGCACGGGGCCCCGCTATTTTGGTTTCGTCCAGGGTGGGACCACCCCCGCGGCCCTGGCGGGGGATTGGATGGCGAGCACGTTCGATCTCAACTCCTCTCACCCGGGAAGCTCCGCCGCGCCCCAGGTGGAACAGGAGACGCTCGAAATGCTGCGCCAGCTCCTGGCCCTGCCCGAGACCTTCTCCGGTAGTTTCGTGTCGGGGGCGACCATGTCGAACTTCGTGGGCCTGGCCTGCGCGAGACAATGGGTGGCCCGTCAACTCGGCGTGGACGTGGCCGAGCAGGGGCTGTACGCGCTGGGGCCCATTCCCACCCTGAGCGCCACGCCTCATTCCAGCACCCTCAAGGCGCTGTCCATGCTCGGCATGGGACGCGGCTCCCTGGTCCGGGTGCGCGGCCAGCCGGGGCGAGAGGCCATGGAGGTCGAGGCGCTCCGTGCCCAGCTCGACTCCCTGGGCGGCAAGCCTTGCATCGTCGTGGCCAGCGCCGGGACGGTGAACACCGGGGATTACGATGACCTGGAGGCGATTGGTCGGCTCAAGGAGCGCCATCCGTTCTGGTTGCATGTCGATGGCGCCTTCGGAGGTCTCGTGGCGTGCTCGCCCGAGCTCGCCCATCTGACGCGCGGCATGGAGCTGGCGGACTCGGTGACGGTGGACGCGCACAAGTGGCTGAACGTCCCGTATGACTCCGCCTTGCAGTTCACCCGCCACCCGGAGCTGTTGCTGGAGATCTTCCGCAACAACGCGCCCTATCTCGACGTGCGGCAGGGGCCCGCGCCGTTCGCGGATCAGGGGCCGGAGAACTCGCGCCGTTTCCGGGCGTTGCCCGCGTGGTTGACCCTGATGGCCTATGGCCGCTCGGGGTATCGGGACATCATCGAGCGCGACTGCCGGCTCGCGCGCATGTTGGGCGAGCGCATCGCGGGCTCCACCGCCTTCGAGCTGCTGGCCCCCGTGCGGCTGAACATCGTCTGCTTCACCCTGCGCCAGGAGGGGGGCGCGACCCAGGAGAGCATCCGGGCCTTCCTGGATCGGCTCCGCGATGATGGGCGGGTCTTCCTCTCGCCGACCGCTCTCGACGGGGTGCCGGGGATGCGTGCCGCCCTCTCCAACTGGAGGACCACGGAGCGGGACATCGAGACCGCTTGGTCCGCCCTGCTGGAGACGGCCTCCCAGGGTCGTGCGGCGCCTGTCAGGTGAGCCACGGCGGGCGCGCGGACCGTCGCCCCGTGCTTCACCCGCCCCGGGGCGATTTGTCCCGCGCGGGCTTGTCGTCGGCGGAGGGCCCTGCCACCCCACGGCAAGAGATGCCGGGGGGCGGACGGGGCGCTGTCCACCTGCCTGCCTCTATAGTGGTGGACCTTTTGATGGGAGCCGCCATGCGCCGCCGAACCTTCCTCGCCGCTCTTCCCGTGGGTCTTTCGGCCGTCGCCCAGGCGACATCGGAGCAGCCCAGGCCCACTCCGCCCTCCGCGCCCGCGCGCACCACCGATGACGCTCCCGCGCCGGCTCCCTCCCGGGCGGACGCCGGAGCCGTGAATCCGAACCTGAAGCGGCCCGACGTGCGTTCCGGGGATCGCATCGCCGGGGCGAGCTACGCCAGCCGCTCGGCCGCCTGGGGCGTGAATGGCGCGGCCGCCACGGCGCATCCCCTGGCCACCCTGGCCGCCATCGACATCCTGCGCGCGGGGGGCTCGGCGGTGGACGCGGCCATCGCCGCCAACGCGGTGTTGGGCTTCGTCGAGCCAGTGAGCTGCGGAATTGGCGGGGACTGCTTCGCCATGCTGTGGGATCCCAAGACGCGCAAGGTGGTGGGACTGAATGGCTCGGGCCGCTCGCCCCGAGGCCTGTCCCTGGAGGAGGTGCGCCGACGCGCGGTCGACGGTCACGTCCCCCGGGTGGGCATGACGTCGGTCAGCGTGCCCGGCGCGGTGGAGGCGTGGTGGTCCCTGCACCAGCGTTATGGCCGGCTGAAGTGGGCGGAGCTGTTCCAGCCGGCCATCGCCCACGCGCAGGCGGGAGTCCCCCAGGTGCAGACGATCGGCTACTACCTCGGCCGCAACCTCGCGCGCTTCCTGAAGCCGGGCTCGGGAGTCGAGGAGACGGCCAATGCCGAGCGCGTCTACGGTCCGGGCGCCGCGGCGGCCGAGGGCGAGGTCTGGCGCAACCCGGATCTGGCGCGCACCTACCAGCTCATCGCTCGGGGCGGGCGGGATGCCTTCTACGCGGGTCCGATCGCGCAGGCCATCGAGCGCTACTTCCGCCGCATTGGGGGCTGGATGACCCGAGCGGACCTGTCCGCCCACCGCTCGGAGTGGACCGAGCCGCTGTCCACCGACTATCGCGGTGTGGACGTCTACGGGCTGGCACCCAACAGCCAGGGGCTGAGCACCCTGCAGATGCTCGGCATCCTGCGCCACTTCGACCTGCGCGGCATGGGATTCCAGAGTGCGCAATCCATCCACCATCAGGTGGAGGCCAAGCGGCTGGCGTTCGAGGACCGGGCCCGCTACTTCGCCGACCCCACCTTCTTCCGCGCGCCGCTGGAGCAGCTCAACAGCCCCGCCTACGCGGCCGAGCGTGCCCGGCTCATCCGCGCCGATCGGGTGATGGAGCGCGTGATGCCGATGGACGCGCCGAGCCGGGGCGACACCACCTATCTCTGCACCTCGGACAAGAACGGGATGATGGTGTCGCTCATCCAGTCCAACTTCCGGGGCATGGGCTCGGGTCTGGTGCCGGACGGAACGGGGACGGGCCATCCCACGCTGGGCTTCATGTTCCAGGATCGGGGCGAGCTGTTCTCACTGACCGACGGGCACCCCAACCTGTATGCGCCCGGCAAGCGGCCCTTCCAGACGATCATCCCGGGCTTCGCGGTGCGCGGGGGCGAGCCATGGCTGGCGTTCGGCGTCATGGGGGGAGACATGCAGCCCCAGGGACAGGCGCAGATCATCATCAACATGGTGGACTACGGCCTGGACCTGCAGGCGGCTGGGGACAGTCCCCGCTGGCACCACGAGGGCTCGTCCGAGCCCACGGGCGAGGCGCAACAGACGCCGGGCCTGTTGCGGCTGGAGACGGGCGTGCCCGAGGCGACGAGGAAGGCTCTGGTGGCGCTCGGGTGGAAGCTGGGCGAGCCGGACGGGGGCTTTGGCGGCTACCAGTGCATCGAGCGCCGGCCGGGCCGTTACGGCGCGGCCACGGAGATGCGCAAGGATGGCGTGGCCCTGGCCTACTGAGACAGGCGAATCGATTTCAAACACCTGCCTCGGGTTCGATAACCGCCGGCGGGGGTCCTGGTATCCCTACCGCGACAGCGGCACGTCGTCCGCCGGCACGAGCGTCATCTCCACGGGCTCGCCCGGGTTGCGCACGCGGATGCGGAACGTGTCCGCGGTCAGCTCCAGAATGTCCACCGGGTAGGCGATGGACTCCTCCACCATCGTGAGCGCCCCTTTCTGGTAGCGCCACGTGCCCAGCGAGGGGGTTCCATTCGTCGCGGCGACCACCAGCGTCCCCTCCGAGAGGAACACGTACAACTGTCCCTTCTGGATGGTGGGCGAGGTGTCGACCTTCCAGACCCGGTTGATGAAGCTCGCGGGAGCCGTGGGCGCCGGGGCGGTGGGCGGCGTGCCCCGGGGCGTGGCGCAACCGGCTCCGAGCAGCAGGGCGGCTCCCGCGGCCCACCAGATGATCGACTTGGACATGGGCGTGCGGTTGTTGTCCGCGACGCCGTGGAGTGGCTCCAGCACGTTGACCTCGGGGAAGTAGGTGGCCGCGTAGCGGCGGGTGGTGCCGTAGGGCACTACCACGAACCGGCGCGCCACACCCCGTTGCCGTCACGGACGCTAGCTCAGGTCGAGGAGCCGGAGGTCAGGTCCGGCTCCTGGAGGCGGGGCAGCAGCAGCCGGAAGGTGCTGCCCTGACCGGGGGTACTGCTCACCTCGATGCGTCCCCCCATGGCCTGGATGATGGACTGGGAGATGTTGAGTCCCAGTCCCGTGCCCTCGCCCGCGGGCTTGGTGGTGAAGAAGGGGGTGAAGAGGCGCGCGAGCACCTCGGGTGCCATGCCCCGCCCATTGTCCTCCACCTCCACCACCACCTGGCCCGTGTCACTCACCCGCGACGCGATGCGGATCCGATTGCGCTTGGGCGCGCTCTGGACGAAGGCCTGGAGCGCGTTGACCAGCAGGTTCACCAGCACCTGACCCAGCCGGGCCGGATTGCCCAGCACCTGTGGCACCGACTCCAGCTCGAGCTCCCAGTGCGCGTGCTCCTGCAACTGGTGGCGCACCATGCGCAGCGCGCTGCCGATGACCTGGTGGATGTCCATGGGCTCGGCCCGCTCGTCATCCGCGCGCGCGAAGGTCCTCAGGTCCTGCACGATGGTGCGCACGCGCCCCGTGCCCTCGAGCGCATCGGCCACCGCCTCGCGCAGCTCGTCCAGGGACAGCCGCGAGGCGTCCTCCTGGGCGAGCTGCTCGCGCAGGAAGTTGAGGCTCGCGTTGACATAGGACAGCGGGTTGTTGATTTCGTGCGCGACGCTCGCGGCCAGGGTGCCCACGGTCACCATCCGGTCCGCCATCCGCAGATGGGCCTCCATGCGCTTGTGCTCGCTCACGTCGCGGATGACGCCGACGAGGAAGGGCTGGCCCCTGGCACTGGTGAAGCGCGCCTTCTGGGTGACGAGGGTGCGGGTGCCCCGCGCGCCGTCCGTGTAGGTCTCCTCGTTCTCGTTGGACTGGCCGGTGGTGAAGACCCGTTCATCCTGTTGCCGGAAGACGTCCGCCTCGTGGGGGGGCACGAAGTCATGGTCGGACCTGCCGAGCAGGCTCTCCTCGGAGACCCCCATGAAGCGGCGGAACGCCTCGTTGGCGAGGACGAACCGGTGTTGCCTGTCCTTCACGAAGACAGGCTTCTGGATGGCGTTGAGTGTCTTGTGCAGGAAGTCACGGGCCTCGTCCAGCTCGGCCCGGGTCTGGAGATACTCCAGGGACGTGCTCGCCAGCAGGGTGAAGGCCCTCAGCCAGGCGAGATCCGTGGAGGCCACCTTCAAGGGCGCGTCATGCATCAGGACCAGGGCCCCGAGCACTTCCTCCCGTGAATTCCTCACACTCATGCCCAGCACGCCCTGGGGGCCCAGGCGCCGCAGCCATCCATCCTCGGGAAACCGCGCGTGCGCGTCCTCGGGGCAATGAAAGACGTCCTGGCGCAAGACCTCGTCCAGCACGCTGCCCTGGGGCGTGACGGCGGGCTCCTCGTGGGACTGGCCCCGGCTCCAGAGCGCGAGCGGGTGGAGCAGCTCCTCGCCGGGGCTCCGCCGCACGAGCACGGCACTGGTGACGCCGAAAACTTCGGCGACATGTCGGACGAGCCCGTGCAGGAGCGTGGGGTCCGTGCCCGATCGACGCCTGGACAGCAGCACCTGGAGCGCTGCTTCCGAGGAGACCCTCCGGACGGCATCCTCTGGATTCTCGGACCCAGCGCTTCCGGACGCCGTCGTACCCATCAATCCTCTCCTTCGACTCTCAATCGATACGCTGCCCCGCGCCGGGTGCTCGTGCGAGAATCCGGCCACAATGGCATATTCTCGCGCGATTGGAAACCGAGACCCGCCTGTTCCTCCTCCAAGGAGAGACAAGGCGTGAGGAAGCCTGTGTCCTCGGTGGAGATGGCAGACGCGGGGGCGGGCGGAGTTATACGAGATGTCAGGGATTGCCCGTCTGGTGGGCGGCTCGACGAGAGGAAGGAGAGACAGGGCGGCGGGTGGCCTCACCGCGAGACATAACCCAGGTGCCCGTCGGGACGCACCAGGAGCGCGCTCCAGGCGCCCAGGCCTGGCACCTCGCGCGACAGCTCGGCGGTGAGTTGGCTCGTCCAGCCGCTCCAGGACGCGGGCAGCTCGACGCGCGCGGAGGCGGGCCGGCGCAGCAGCAGCCACTTGCCCTCGTGCAGCAGGGAGTAGAGCGAACGCGGGGCGCCTCCCTCCAGGCGCAGGGGCTGATCGGCCAGGCGCGTGCCACAGACGGCGGGCTCCACCTTCAGTCCCTCCGGGGCCGGGAGGGGAGGGGCCGGGTAGGCCACGTCGAAGGCGGAGATCTGCTCGGCGAGCACGCGGTTGACGGGGGGCTGGGTGAGCAGCGCGCAGAAGGTGTCGCGCAGGGCCATTCCCGCCGGGTTCAACTGGGTCATGAGCGCCGTCTGGCTCAGCGTGTTCTGGATGAGCCGCGCGCCCACGGGGTGGCGCTCGTGGTGGTAGGTGTCGAGGAGCGACGCGGGCGCGAGGCCCCGCAGCACGCCCGCCAGCTTCCACCCCAGGTTCATCGCGTCCTGGAGCCCCACGTTGAGCCCCTGTCCACCCGCCGGCATGTGGATGTGGGCGGCGTCACCCACCAGGAACACGCGGCCCTCGCGGTAGCGGCTGGCATGGCGCGTCTCGTTGCCGAAGCGTGACAGCCACAGGGGCGAGTGCATCCCGAAGTCCGTGCCCACCACCTCGCGGACCGCCCCCGCCAACTCCTCCAGGGTGACGGGCTCGGACAGCGGGACGTGCTGGCGGCCGGGAGAAAGCACCACGATGCGGTGATGGACGCCGTCTCCCAGGGGCACGAGCATCACGCCGCCGCTCGGGCGCGTGAGCGACATCACGGGCCGGGGGGGAGGCTCGGCGAGGATGACGTCCCCCAGCATCTGGGTGCTCGTCACGTCGGTGCCCGGGAAGGGGATGCCCGTGAGCGTACGCACCGCGCTGCGCGCGCCATCCGCGCCCACCACGTACCGCGCCCGCACCTGGAACGTCCCGTCCTCCCGCTCCCCCTCGAGCCGCACGCCCTCGGCGTCCTGCCACAGCCCGCCGACGCGGTAGCCGCGGTGCAACGCCACGCCCACCTCCCGCGCGCGCTCCTCCAGGAGCGCCTCGGTGAGCGTCTGGGGGATGAACAGCGAATAGGGGAACGTCGTGTCCAGCGCCGAGAAGTCCAGGCGCGTGTCCAGCCCGGCGTAGTGCCCCGTCGGCAGGGGCGTGCCGCGCGCCAGGAAGCGCTCCGCCAGCCCCCGGAGCGCCAGGATCTCCAGCGTGCGCGGGTGCACGGACAGGGCGCGTGACTGCGCGACCCGCTCTTTCCTCCGCTCGAACACCGCCACCTTCACGCCCACCAGGGCGAGCTCGCTCGCCAGCATCAACCCCACCGGGCCTCCACCCACGACGGCCACTTCCACCTGCTCTCGTGTCATCGCTGCCTCCAATCTAACACCGTTAGTTGTGGACTAACGGTGTTAGGCTGTCAAGCGCGGGCCCGGAGGAGTCATGCGCATTCAGAGGGAGCAGGTGGTGCGGGAGGCGCTGGCGTTGTTGGACGAGGCGGGAATCGAGGGGGTGACGATGCGCAAGCTGGCGCAGCGCCTGGAGATCCAGGCGCCGTCGCTCTACTGGCACTTCGCCAACAAGCAGGCGCTGTTGGATGGGATGGCGGACGCGCTGGTGGAGCCGGTGGCGCGCGATGTGGAGCCCACGCGGCCCTGGGACGAGGTACTGCGGCGGGTGGCGGGAGAGCTGCGGCGGGCGCTGCTGTCGCGCCGGGATGGGGCGCGCGTCTTCGCGGGCACCTACATCGTCACGGAGAACATCCTGCGCGTGAGCGAGGCCCTGATGGGGGCGTTGCGGCGCGCGGGCGCCTCGTCCCGCGTGGCCGCCTGGGGCAGCTTCTCGCTCGTCTATTACGTGATTGGCTTCAGCATGGAGGAACAGGCGCTGGATCCACGCTTCAACCCCGAGCCCGTGGACCTGCCCCGGGGCCGCGCGCGCTTCGCCTCCTTCCCCCAGGAGCGCTTCCCCCACGTGCTCGCGGCGCTCGACGACATCTTCGACACGGACCTCGACACGCGCTTCGCCTTCGGCCTCGAGCGGCTCCTCACCGGCCTGCGGGCAGATCTCCCCGGCGCGTCTCTGTCCTGATTCCAGCAGGAGTGCGAAATGATGATGACGCGGCTTGTCGGTCGTGCCTGCTTGGTGTATTGGGGCTGGATTTTTACACCCCCGTCGTAAGGCGACCCCCGGCCCATGTCCTTCTCCTCGCACATCGAGTTTCAGGTCGATTCGTCCCCCGCGCTGCCCCCTGGCTTGCTGGCCGTGGAGGCCCCGGGCGTGGGGGGTGGGGTTCCCCGGGAGTGGGAGGCGCGGGGCGTGGGCTTCCGGCGGGTGGAGGAGGTGTCCGTCACGGACTGCGTGGTGGCGCACCTGGAGGCGGAAGAGGTGGACGCCGTCTTCGGGATTCCGGGGGGCAACATCGCGCCCTTCCAGCAGGCGCTGCGCCGGCATGGCGCCATCCGCTTCGTCATCGCCTCGCATGAGGGGGGCGCGGCCTTCATGGCGGACGGCTACGCGCGCGCCACGGGCAAGCTGGGCGTGTGCCTGGTGACGGCGGGCCCGGGGGCCACCAACGCGCTCACGGGCGTGGCCTCGGCGCACCTGGACGGCGTGCCGCTGCTGGCCATCAGCGGGCAGGTGGCCACGGATCGCTTCGGCCTCAACGCCATCCAGGAGAGCACGGGCACGCACGGGGTGAACACGGTGGAGCTGTTCCGCCAGGCGAGCGCCATGTCGGCGGGCATCGTGGACGCGCAGAGCTTCCAGCGTCTGCTGGCGCGGGTGCTGCGGGTGGTGCACGGGCTGCCCGGTGGGGCCGCGCACCTGAGCATCCCCTCCAACATCGCGCGCCAGCGCATCCGCCACGCCCTGCTGCCCACCACCCGTGGCGCCTTCCGCGCGCGCCCGCCCGCGGCGGCTCCCGAGGATCTGGACGAGACCTTCCAACTGCTGCGCGCCGCCCGCCGGCCGCTCATCGTCCTGGGCTCTGGGGCGCGCGAGGCCCTGGGCACCCACGGCGAGGCCTTCACCGCCTTCGTCTCCGAGCAGGGCATTCCGGTGGCCACGAGCCTGCGCGGCAAGGGGCTGTTCTCCGAGACCGAGCCGCTGTCGTTGGGCGTGCTGGGGCTGGCGGGCAGCCGGCGCGCGGAGGCGTATGTGCGCGAGGGCGTGGACGTGCTGCTCGTGCTGGGCAGCCGGATGGGGGAGTGGGCCAGCCGGGGCTTCAACAAGCACCTGCAGGCCATCGACAGTGTCATCCAGGTGGATGCCCAGTCGGCCCACATCGGGCAGTTCCTGCCGGTGCGCCTGCCCATCGTCGCGGACGTGGGCTCGGTGGTGGCGGGCCTGGTGGAGCGGGGGCGGAGGAGCGGGCCTCCCGGGGGAGAGCGGCTGCGCGAGCGCTGGTCGCGGATGGTGGAGTCGCGCGAGCCCGTGCCGAGCCCCCGCGCGCCCCAGGCCGAGGGCATGGTGAAGCCGCAGCAGCTCATGGCCGAGCTGAACGCGCACCTGCGTCCGAACATGGACCTGTACATCGACATGGGCAACTGCACGGGCTGGGCATCGCACCTGCTGCGGCTCACGCCCCCCACGCGCATCTTCTTTCCGTGCGGCCTGTCCTCCATGGGCTGGTCCTGCGGGGCCGTCATCGGCGGCAAGCTGGGCCGGCCGGAGCGGGCCGCGGTGGCCATCACCGGGGATGGCGCGTTCCTGATGAATGGCACGGAGCTCTTGACGGCGTCGCGCTACCGGGTGGGCACGGTGACGCTGGTGCTCAATGACAACTTCCTCGGCATGGTCAACCACGGGGAGCACGCGCAGGACACCACCGTGCCGCTGGAGGACGACTTCTACGGCCTGGGGGATCCGGACCTCGCCGCCTTCGCCGAGTCGCTCGGCGCGCGCGCGTATACCGTGGATGGGCCGGGGCAGCTCGCGGCGCTGCTGCCCGAGGTGCTGCGCCGCGCGGACGAGCTGGGACAGCCGCAGGTCATCATCGCGCGCGTCGACTACCGCGAGGTGCCGCCGTACGGGGATCGTTTCGCCGCGGTGGCGTCGGACGGCCGGTAGGGACGCGCACCATGTCGAGTGACTTCGCGCTGTTGGGTGTGGGCGCCGCGGTGCCGGAGCAGGTGCGCCGCAATGATGATCCCCTTTTCGAGCCGTTGCGGCGCGCCGCGGTCCGGGGAGGAGGAGAGCATGCGCTCTTCTATGGCAACCGGGAGCGCCGGGTGTTGGCGCCCGGGGAGTCGCTGGCGGCGCTCACGGCGCGGGCGGGGCGGGCGGCGCTGGAGGACGCGGGGGTACGGCCCGAGGCGGTGGAGCGGCTGTATGGCTACGTGTCCGTGTCGGAGTTCATCTCGCCCAACGCGCTCTACGCGGTGCACCGCGAGCTGGGGTTGGGGCAGGAGGCGCTGGTCATCCCGGTGCAGGCGGACTTCGCCAACTTCCTGATGGGCGTGGTGCTGGCGTGGGAGGCGTTGCGGGCGGGGAGCATCCGGCACGCGCTGGTGGCGGTGGGCTCGGGGTGGACGCGCAACGTGGACTATGGGCAGGGCCATGCCATCGGCATCGGGGATGGGGCGGGCGCGGCGGTGGTGGGCGCGGGCGAGCGCCTGGTGTTGGTGGACTGGGCGGCGGACACCTTCAGTGGCGAGTACGGCGCGATGACCATGGCGTCACGTCCTGGTTCGGGGGTGGAGCATCCCACGTATGGGATTGCGCCGGACGCGGGCATCCAGGCCTTCCTGTCCTCGGGGATGGACGGGCCGCCGAGGCTCGTGGCGCGGTTGCTCGCCAGACATGGCATCCACCGCGACGACGTCACGCTCATCTCCCACCAGGCCACGCGCAAGCTGATGGACCACTGGGCCGCGCAGCTCCGCCCGCGCGAGTACCTGGACACCTACGAGGACTTCGGCAACATGGTCCACGCCTCGCTCCCCGTGACGCTGGCGCGCTTCCATCGCGAACTGCGCACGAAGTACCTGGTGATGGTGGGGCTGGGCATCGGCGCGCACCAGTTCGCCCTGCTCGTGCGTGTCTGATTCCCGTGTCACCAAGGGGTGAAGTTCAGGTTTCCTCGTCGGGCAGGAGCGTGCGCAGCAATTCGTCGTCGGGGCCGAGTGGGCGCCACCCGGGCGGCGGTGGGATTGCAAGGAGCGCGTCGCCGGCCCTCCTCACGTGCTCCTCATGGGTTGTTGGGGCATAAGCAGTCCACGTGCCGAGCGCCATGGCAACTTCTCCACGGTTTTCATCGTCCAGGACAGCCGGCCAGCCGTTGGGGAGACTATCGGACAGTTCGCGAACAAGCACGTCGCGAACAAAGCGCGTGACCTGCTTGCGCTGTTCGGCCTCAGCGAGCAACCCGCTCAATATCTGAACGGCGGCAACGTCATCCTTGCCCAGTTCCTCGGCCAGCAAATACAGGGGCACGGCAGGGCGAGCATCAGCGAAGGCAGTGAGAGAATCGTAACCACGTTCGCGAACCCGCTCGTACAGGCGCGCCTTCACGCTTCCCTGCCAAGCACTTCCGTCGCTCATGGTCCTCTCCAAGGGGTGAAGTTCAGACTTCCTCGTCAGGCAGGAGCGTGCGCAGCAGCTCGTCGTCGGGTCCGAGCGGCCGCCACCCGGGCGGTGGTGGGGTTGCAAGGAGCGCGTCGCCGGCTTTGTCGGCACGCTCCTTATGAGTTTCCGGAGTGTAGGCAATCCACGAGCCGAGCGCTTCGGCAACCTTGAAACGGTTGGTGTCGTCCAGCACTGCCGGCCAACCATCGGGGACGCTCTGTGTCCACAGGCGTGTAAATACATCGCGCACAAAACGTGTGACCTGATTGCGCCGCTCGGCCTCGGCGAGCAGACCGCTCAACACTTGTACCCCAGCAACGTCGTCCTTGCCCAGTTCCTCGGCCAGCAAGTGCAGCGGGACAGAGGGGCGCGCATCAGCGAAGGCGGTGAGTGAAGCGTAACCACGTTCACGAACCCGCTCGTACAGGCGGGCTTTCACGTTGCCCTGCCAGGCACGTCCGTTGCTCATCTTTCTCTCCAAGGGGCGAAATTCAGACTTCCGTGTCAGGCAGAAGAGTGAGCAGCAACTCGTCGTCGGGCCCGAGGGGGTGCCAGCCTGGGGGTGGTGGCGTGGAGAGGAGGGCTGTTCTGACCTGCCTGACACGCTCCTTGTGAGTTTCTGGGGTATCGGCAATCCACGAGCCGAGCGCCTTGGCAACCTTGAAGCGGTTGGCGTCATCCAGCACGGCTGGCCAGCCGTTGGGAAGACACTCGGACAATTCGCGTACAAGCACATCACGCACGAAGCGTGTGACCTGCTTGCGCTGCTCCGCCTCGGCGAGCAACCCGCTCAGCACCTGCACTCCGACGACATCGTCCTCACCAAGCTCCTCTGCTAGCGCCACCAGCGAGGCAGTGGGGTGGGCGTTCGCGAAGGCGGTGAGCGAATCGTAGCCGCGCTCACGGATCCGCGCATACAGACGTACCCTCCAGTTGCCTTCCCAGTAACGCTCCTTGCCCATGGTCCTCTCCAGGAGGTGAAATTCAGGCTTCCTCATCGGGCAGGAGCGTGCGCAGCAACTCGTCGTCGGGACCGAGAGGTCGCCAGCCTGGAGGAGGTGGTGTTGCAAGGAGCGCGTCGCCAGCCCTCCTTACGCGCTCCTCGTGGGTTGTTGGGGTAAAGGAACTCCACAATCCGAGTGCCTTGGCGACCTTGAAACGGTTGGCGTCGTCGAGCACGGCCGGCCAGCCATTTGGGAGACACGTGCACAATTCTCGCACGAGTTGTCCGCGCACAAGACGTGTGACCTGATGGTTCCGCTCCGCTTCGGCCACCAGTCCGCTGAACACCTGCACACCGGCGATATCGTCCGGACCAAGCTCCTCGGCCAATGCCACCAGCGAAGCGGTGGGGCGCGCCTCGGCGAAGGCGGTGAGCGAATCGTAACCACGTTCGCGAACCCGCTCGTACAAGCGGACTTTCCAATTGCCCTCCCAGGAACGATCCTCGCTCATCGTCCACCCCAGCGCGTGAAATTCATCGGGAGCTTGTACACCTTCATACGCTCCGCGACGATGTCCAGCACCTCGTTCCGCGTCAACAGTCGGTTCAGCCTGAGTTCAGCGTCCCACAGCGCCTTCATGATCATCCGGTTCCATTCTCCGGGCCATTGGCGGCCCAGCTTCCAGTTCCCACCGCCGTGGATGGCCTCGTGATGTGCCTGCTGCATCTCGACGCAGAACTGGTCGATGTCCATCTCGCCGGTGAAGCCACGCTTCTCGAACCACGCGCGGAACTCCTTGGGCAGGACGTGGTGTCGCGGGGGCTCGTTCATGCCAGCCCCCGCTCTGCCCGTCACGCGCATGCCTCGTACTTCGGGCCCGTCGCCGAGGGCCTCTCGCACGCCCCTGGGCAGCTCGCCGTGCGTCTGTGCCAGCATCACCTGGCCCGCCTGAATCCGCACGGCGGCACTGACGACGGGGACGGAGAGGACGCCCGCCCGCACCAGGTGGCGCATCATCTCCACCCACTCGGCGGACACGACCAGGCGCGTGCCCACCATCACCCCGTCTCCTCCCACTACCAGGCTCACGCCAATCAGGGCGGGAGCGGACAGAGGCACCGAGGGCAGCGAGAACTTCAACGCCGAGAGCAGGGAGAGCGCCTCGATGGTCTCCTTGAACACCAGCACCTTCGCGACACGCTCCGCCCCCTTCCGCGAAGTCTCGAGGGTTGCCGTGAACTCGCCGGAGAGGTGGCCCATCAGCACGGGTACATCTCGCGCCGCGGCCTCCACCTGCCCGGGCTCCAGCGAGGAGAGCGCCGTCATGGCGGGCTCGAGCTGTTGCTGCCAGCGCCCCAGGTCCGCGAACATGCGCTCCACGCTGTAGAAGTGCTGGGTGCACACGGCGTCGGCGAGGTGGAGCAAGTCGAGCCAGACGGAGAGCAGGAGCGAGCCGAGCAGGGTGGCCTCGAGCCGGGGGCCGGCGAGGCGCAGCAGGGCGAGCTGCATGTCCGGATCCTCCACCTGCGAGGCGGCGGTGGCGAGCCGGGTGGCGGCGGCGAGTTGGACCTCCATCCACCGCAGTTGCCGGACGCCATCATCCACGTAGCGGACGAAGACGCCGTTGCCGCCAATGTTCCGCCCACGGGCCTGGAGTCTGGAGAACTCGGCGGAGAGGCGGCGGGTGGAGCCCGACACGTCGAGAAGGGCACGGCGAAAGGCCAGCTGAGCCGCGAGGGCGCTCTGCCGCGTGGCTCTCTCGGAACTGTTCAGGCCCACCGCCGTTGACTCCTGCCGGGAGGCCGGGCGACGGTGTGGCCGCAGCGGTGCTTCGGGCTCGGACGGTGAGGGGAGGGCGCCGGGAGTCTCGATGCTGGACCCCGCTGTCGATATGGGCGGCGCCGTGTAACGCAGGCTCATTCCCCTACTGGGTGGTGACAGCGACACACAGCCGGTGGACAGCAGGGCCAGGGCGAGTAGCCACAGGGCCCGCGACGAGTCATCACTCATGGTCCACCCCCCCAGCGCCACGGAGGCGAAGGCCCCCGGCCACACTCTACTCCTTCTTACGTGTGTCTCTCCCGTCGGACAGGTCGCGCACGAACTTCGCGTCGATGCCGTGGATGCGCAGCTTCACCAACTCCTGTGGCGTCAGCTTCGCGTACCCCGCCTCGCGCATCTCCCGGATGAACTCCGGCGTCACCCCGTGGATGCTCATGGCGAGGAGATCCTCCAGCTCCAGGGCCTTGTAGCCCTCGGCCGCCAGCGCGCGGATGCGCTCGGGCGTCACGCCATGGATGCGCGACTGGATGAGCTTCGCGAGCGTCAGCTTCGTGTAGCCGTGCTGGGCGAGCGACTGGATGTACCCGGGCGTCACCTGGAAGATGCCCACCTGGACGAGCTCCTCCAGGGCAATGTCCTTGAAACCGAGCGTCGACAATTCCTTCACCCGTGCCGGGGTGATGTCGAAGACGGCCAGCAGGTAGTGTTTGTCCGGAGCGATGGCCGGATAGCCCAGCGCGGTCATGGCCCGGACGTATTCCTCTTTGGGCTCGAAGCGCAGGTGTCCCGCGCCCTTCGCGTCGGAGAATCGCCCCTCGAAGGAGAAGACTCCCGCCTCTCGCTCGAGCCGGAAGGGTGCCGTGCCGCCATCCGCGGTCGACAGGCCCTGGAAGGAGGTGAGGGGCACCTTCATGTTCAACTGCTGAGTTGTCTTTGGCTTCTCCGACGACGTGCGCAGGAACAGCTCGAGCGTGTCTTTCTTGACGTCGGCCGTCCAGGTTCCGGTGATGGACGGCTCGGCGAACACGGGGGAGGCGGTGAGCAGCACCCACGTGAGCAGCGAAAAGAAGAGGGACGTGACTTTCATGGGACGGACTCCTCCGGGCGGACGCCGCGATGGACCCGGTCCAATATACGAACTTCTTCGTAGAAATCAACGAAGCCCTTCGTAGATTCGAGGACGAGCTGACCGGCGACGGGGTGTGGGCCCGCCCAGGGCCTGTTTTCTCGGATGCCCTGTCCACACGGTGGAGCGCTTGAGAACGGTGCCCCGCATGCCCAGGTTCCAACACATGGAACGACAACTTCGGACGGCCCCTGGTTGGATGTTGTTGCTGCTCGCCCCCGTGATGGCCTTCGCACAGAGCGGGGCCTCCACCGGTGAAGAGTCCTTGAACGAGCAGGTTGCTCGCAGTCCCCTGACCTGGTCCTGGGTGGTGATGCTCGCCGTGGCCGTGGCGGCCTTCGTGGCCTACACCGTGAAGATCTCCAGGAACCGTCGGCCCCCTGATCATCCCAGCGTCCCCTGATCCCATCGGCCGGGCGTGGTATGGGTCCCCGACTTCTGGAGGTCCCCCACCATGGCCAGACGCACCAAGGGGCAGTACTCCCCCTCGCTCTTCGATGTCGCGCAGGACATCATCGGGGGCCTGCCGATCAAGCTCATCGAGCAGTGGCTGGGCAGCGAGCAGACCCACGCGGACGCGCTGCGCCTGCTCCAGTCCTTCCAGGTCAGGGGCTACAACGTCGTCTCGGACTCGGCGGGACTGACGCGCTTGTCCCGGCAGCGGGGACTCATCGAGATCCTGGCGCTCATCGATCAGCCCAAGCAGCTCGTCCATGGGCTGGGTACCTCGCTGGGAGGGCGGGGCGTGGGCATCTGGGCGGCCGACAATACCCAGATGTTCTACCCGCCCTCGGTGCGCGCCGAGTCGCTCGTGTCCATGCTGTTGACGGTCCAGGACGAGGTCCAGCGCGGCTGTCAGATCCGCATCGGCCTGGGCGCGCACTTCGGCGAGTTCTACGGCCTGAGCGGGGGCTTGTACGGCGCGCAGTCCGACGCCATCGAGGAGCTGGCGGAGAACCACACCGAGGGCGGGGAGATCGTCATCTCCCAGGCCCTGCGCGAGCTGCTGCCGGAGGGGCACGCCTTCACCCTGGAACCCAAGGAGGCGCCGCCCTCGCTGCTCGACCCGTGTTGGAGGGTGGTGGAGGGGCCCCGCCTGACGGACCTCCGGCGCTCGAGCGAGCCCTATCCCATCCCGTACTCCCAGGCCTTCCACGCGGAGCTGCTCGCCTACCAGTCGCGCCTGGAGGACGTGGCCTTCGGCAAGCACCTGGCCGACAAGTACCTCCAGCACAAGACGGTCGTGCTCATCGAGCGCGAGGCCCAGCAGGCGGAAACACCCGAGCTGGCCCTGTTCGACAACCTCTCGCTGTCCGCGAGGATGAAGGACACGGGCCTGCGGCACCTCTCCTCGCACCAGGGCGAGGAGGTGAAGGTGGTGGGGCCCCTGGGCATCTACGTGTTCGACGCCATCCCCGCGGCGCTCGGCTTCGCCCAGCTCTTCCGCCGCGAGCTCGCGCGCGAGGACATCTCCTGCCGCATCGGCATCGACGTGGGGCCGGTCCTCCTGTTCGACCTGCCCTCGGGAGGCCGGGACATCGCGGGCATGCCGGTGAACATCGCCTCGAAGCTGGCGCAGGACCTGGGCCGCCCGGGCGGGTTGTACCTGAGCGAGGCCCTGGCACGGCACGTGGACCTGGAGGGCTTCACCGAGCGGCGCGCCACCGTCTCCGGCGTGGCGCTCACCTTCCACGAGGGCTGAGGCCCGGCGCGCCGTCCTCCCCGCTCACCGGGCGGGGGTCGTTCCCGAGGGGGCCTGGGCGGCGTCCTGCTCCGGCGGCCCCGCGTAGAGGGCATCCCGGATGGCGGCCGGGAACGCCCCGGACATGCCCTCGAAGGCCGTGTTCGTCAGCACGACGACGCTCAGGCGCCGCTTCGGATCGACGAACCAGCTATGCCCGTAGGCGCCTCCCCACTGCCAGGTGCCCACGGACTGGGGCGTGCCCGCCTGGGTGGCATCCACGAGCACCGAGGCGCCGAAGCCGAACGTCCACCCCGGGTTGTTGGGCATCTCCAGCGCGCCGATCTGGCCGGTCGACACCAGGGAGGCCGTCGCGGGCTTCAGCATCGGTGCGCCGCCCGTGCGCACCGCCTCCAGGAACTTCAGGAAGTCCCCCGCCGTGCCCACCATGCCGGCGCCCCCCGAGGCAAACGAGCGGGCGTTGAACACCCGCCCGGGAACGAAGCGCACGCCACTGGCGCCCCAGGGCACGACGTGGAGTTCGCCCATTCGCACCGGCTCGGGCTTGCCGTCCGTGTAGGGCGTGGCGAGCCGCTTGGGCTCCTTCACCGTGAAGCCGGTGTCGCGCAGGCCCAGCGGACGGGTGACGAGCCGCTCGACGACCTTGGGCAGCGGGGCGCCTCCCGCGCGAGCCACCACCGCGCCCAGCACGTCCGTGGCCACGGAGTACCCCCAGCGCGTTCCGGGCTCGTACGCCAGGGGGACCGAGGCGATGCGGCGCAGGTTCTCCTCCAGGGACAGTCCGGGCGCATCCATGCCGTCCGAGACACCCGCGCGGTGATAGGGGCCGTCCTCCGGCTCCAGGAAGCCGTAGCTGAGTCCCGCGGTATGCGTCAGCAACTGACGCACCGTGATGACGGCCTCGCGTCCATCCGCGAGCCGGGGCCGGAAGTCGGGCAGCCACCGCGTCACGGGATCCTCCAGTCCCAGCTTGCCCTGGTCCACGAGCGCCAGCGCGGCCGCGGACACCAGGGGTTTGCTCATCGAGGCGAACCGGAAGACGGCGTCCTCGCGCATGGGGGTATGCGCCTCGCGATCCGCCTCTCCCGCGGCCCGGTGGTAGATGACCTGTCCATCCCGAGCCACCACCACCACCGTGCCGACCACCCGCTTGTCGGCCAGCGCTTGCTCGATGACCGCATCCAACCGCGCCGACACCGAACGTTCCTCGGCGGCGGCCAGCCCGCTCAGCAGGAGCCCCAGCATGACGACGGTGAATGAGTTTCCAACCTTCGTGCGCATCGACGAACCTCCCTATATTCGTAGTGAACGTTCAGGAAATAGAGGCGGGGTCCGGGATTTTCAGAGTGATCGCTATGAAAAAAGCTAATCCCACGGAGGGCCGAGGCTGGGGTCGGCCTCGGGAGTTCCAGCGGAGTGCCGCGTTGGAGCGGGCCATGGAGGTGTTCTGGGAGCGGGGTTACGAGGGTGCGTCCATCGCCGATCTCACCGGGGCGATGGGCATCACCGCTACAACACGGTGCAGATGCCCTGTGTACCTGAGCGAGGCCCTGGCGGAACACGTGGACCGGGGGGCTTCATCGAGAGGAGCGCCACCGTCTCCGGCGTGGCGCTCACCTTCCACGAGGGCTGAGGCCCGGCGCGCCGTCCTCCCCGCTCACCGGGCGGGGGGCGCTCCCGTGGGAACCTGGGCGGCGTCCTGCTCCGGCGGCCCCACGTAGAGGGCATCCCGGATGGCGGCCGGGAACGCCCCGGGCAGGCCCTCGATGGCCGTGTTCGTCAGCACGACGACGCTCAGGCGCCGCTTCGGATCGACGAACCAGTGATGCCCGTAGGCGCCTCCCCACTGCCAGGTGCCCACGGATTGGGGCGTGCCCGCCTGGGTGGCATCCACGAGCACCGAGGCGCCGAAGCCGAACGTCCACCCCGGGCTTCCGGGCATCTCCAGCGCACCGATCTGGCCGGTCGACACCAGGGTGGCCGTCGCGGGCTTGAGCACCGGTGCGCCGCCCGTGCGTACCGCCTCCAGGAACTTCAGGAAGTCCCCCGCCGTGCCCACCATGCCGCCGCCCCCCGAGGCAAACGAGCGGGCGTTGAACACCCGCCCGGGAACGAAGCGCATGCTACTGGCGCCCCAGGGCACGACGTGGAGTTCACCCATGCGCACCGGCTCGGGCTTGCCGTCCGCGTAGGGCGTGGCGAGCCGCTTGGGCTCCTTCACCGTGAAGCCGGTGTCACGCAGGCCCAGGGGACGGGTGACGAGCCGCTCGACGACCTTGGGCAGCGGGGCGCCTCCCGCGCGAGCCACCACCGCGCCCAGCACGTCCGTGGCCACGGAGTACCCCCAGCGCGTTCCGGGCTCGTACGCCAGGGGCACCGAGGCGATGCGGCGCAGGTTCTCCTCCAGGCCCAGCCCGGGCGCATCCATCCCGTTCGAGACGCCCGCGCGGTGATAGGGGCCGTCCTCCGGCTCGAGGAAGCCGTAGTTGAGTCCCGCGGTATGCGTCAGCAACTGACGCACCGTGATGACGGCCTCGCGTCCATCCGCGAGCCGGGGCCGGAAGTCGGGCAGCCACCGCGTCACGGGATCCTCCAGCCCCAGCTTGCCCTGGTCCACGAGCGCCAGCGCGGCCGCGGACACCAGGGGTTTGCTCATCGAGGCGAACCGGAAGATGGTGTCCTCGCGCATGGGGGTATGCGCCTCGCGATCCGCCTCTCCCGCGGCCCGGTGGTAGATGACCTGCCCATCCCGAGCCACCACCACCACCGTGCCGACCACCCGCTTGTCGGCCAACGCTTGCTCGATGACCGCATCCAACCGCGCCGACACCGAACGTTCCTCGGCGACAGCCAGCCCGCTCAGCAGGAGCCCCAGCGTGACGGCGGTGAATGAGCTTCCAACCTTCGTGCGCATCGACGAACCTCCCTATATTCGTAGTGAACGTTCCGAAAATAGAGGCGGGTCGGGGGAATTTCAGAGTGATCGTTATGAAAAAAGCTAATTCCACGGGGGGCCGGGGCCGGGGTCGGCCTCGGGAGTTCGATCGGAGTGCCGCGTTGGAGCGGGCCATGGAGGTGTTCTGGGAGCGGGGCTACGAGGGCACGTCCATCACGGATCTCACCGAGGCGATGGGCATCACCACCCCCAGCCTGTATGGGGCCTTCACCTCCAAGGCGGAGCTGTACCGGGAAGCCCTGGAGCTCTACCAGCGGACGCATGGGTCGCCGGGCGCGCCCGCCCTGGTGGAGGAGCCGACGGCGCGGGGTGCCATGGCCCGCGTGTTGGAGGAGGCCGCGCGTGCGTTCGCCGACCCTCGGCATCCGCCCGGGTGCATGGTCTCGACGGCGGTGCTCAACTGCGCGACGGAGAACCAACCGGTGGCCCGGTACGTGGCGGGGCTGCGCGATGCCTCGCTGGCGCAGCTCCGGGCCCGGTTCCAGCGGGCCATCGCCGAGGGCGAGCTGCCTTCCTCCACGGATGCCGAGGGCCTCGCCCGGTTCTATGGCGCCATCCTCCAGGGCATGTCCGTGCAGGCCCGGGACGGCGCGAGCGAGGAGGAGCTGCGGAAGATCGTCACGCTCGCGCTGTCGCGCTTTCCCCGGAGGTGACAGGTGGAGGTGTCGGACCTGCCCAGCGGGTTCGCTCTTCGGGTAAAGGGGGAGGAGTTCAACAAGGACGGTCATTCATCGATGAAGCGAAACACTCGCGTTGAACCCCGCCCCGCTCCCTTCCACGCGCGCCTGACGGTGGGCCTGCTGGCGCTCTGCCTGGGCAGTGGCGCGTGCTCCGATTCCACGGATGCGACTGGCAGACGGGGCGCCAACGTCCCCTGGACGGAGTACGAGGCGGAGGATGGCAAGACGAACGCGATGGTGCTCGGACCCAACCGGACGCGCTACGATCAGGCGTTCATCGAGGCCGAGGCCATCGGGCGCAAGGCGGTCCGCCTGGACAAGACGGGCGACTACGTGGCCATCACCGCGAAGAAGGCGGCCAATTCCATCGTCGTGCGGCTGTCGATTCCGGACTCGCCGGAGGGCGGTGGCATCGACTCGACCCTGGGCCTCTATGTGAATGGCCAGCGCGTCAAGACGCTGGAGGTGACCTCGCGCTACTCATGGGTCTACGGCGGCGAGGTGCTGCGCACTCCCAACACGCCCAGCGCTGGCGAGCCGCATGCCTTCTTCGACGAGACGCGGGCGCTGCTCGAGCCGATTCCGGCTGGCGCGGAGGTGAAGCTCCAGAAGGACGCCCAGGACACCGCGGCGTTCTACGTCATCGACCTCATCGACCTGGAGCAGGTCGCCGCGCCGCTCGAGAAGCCCGCGGACCTGGTGTCCGTCACCGAGTATGGCGCGCTTCCGGACGACAACGTGGACGACGGCGAGGCGATCCAGAACGCCATCGACGCGGCCGTGGGGGAAGGGAAGAAGGGGCTGTGGATTCCCCGAGGCACCTATCTCGTCAACGAGGTGAAGCAAGGCCAGCTGGGCCTGTCGCTCAAGGGCATCGAAATCCGGGGCGCGGGCATGTGGTACACCCAGCTCAAGGGCGCCAAGGCCACCTTCTATTGCTGGGGGGAGGGCGGCTGCCGCTTCTCCGACTTCTCCATCCTCGGCGAGGTCGACTTCCGCGACGATGACATCCCGAACAACGGCTTCAACGGCGGGGTGGGCAAGAACACGAGCATCGAGAACGTCTGGGTGGAGCACGTCAAGGTGGGCTTCTGGTGCGGCACGGACGCGGACCCCTACGGCACGGATGGCCTGGTGGTGCGCCACTCGCGCTTCCGCAATCTCTACGCGGACGGCATCAATCTGGCCAACGGCACGCGCAACTCCGTGGTCGAGCACTGCCACTTCCGCAACACCGGGGACGATGCCATGGCCATGTGGTCCAACAAGGGGGCAGGCGATCCCGCGAGCCATGACAACGTCTACCGCTACAACACGGTGCAGATGCCCTGGCGGGCCAACTGCTTCGCCCTCTACGGGGGCTACAACAACACCATCGAGAAGAGCGTGTGCGAGGACGTGCTGACCTACTCGGGCCTCCTCATCGACAACGAGTTCGACGCGCACCCGTTCGCCCCGACGACGACCCTCGAGGACATCTCCCTCATCCGCGCGGGGGGCCCCATGTTTGGCGGAAACCACGGCGCGCTCCGGTTCTACACGCGCCAGGGCCCCGTCAACGACATCACCGCGAAGAACATCGACATCTTCGATTCGACGTTCGCGGGCATCCAGTTCCAGAACCACCCGGACAGCCAGGGCGCCACGTTCTCCAACATCCTGCTCGAGAACGTCTTCGTCACGGGCTCGCGCACCTACGGCCTCGAGGTCATCGACGGGGCCGGGGGACGGGCGAGCTTCGAGGACGTGGTGGTGAAGGACTCCGGGAAGGGCGCCCTCCACGCCCCGGGCGTGCCAGCGCTCTTCTTCGACAAGCGCTCGGGCAACATGGGCTGGTAGCACCAGCGCCGAGAGGACGGCCTCCCGGTTCGGCCCTCCGCCGGGCCGGCGGGGCCGCTTGTGCTTGACGCGGGGCGGCAAGTTGCACGCGGGGTCAACTCCGCCCACTGTTTGACATTGGCTGGCGCCGAATTCGTTGGGTTCGCCGGGGAAATTGGGGATGCTCCCGCGCGCGTTACCCCCACAGGAGGCAGAACCGAATGCGTCACGTGCTGATGGCGATCAGTGTCGCCGCCACCCTGGTTGTTCCCACCGTCGCCGCCGCGGAGACCGTGGCCATTTCTTGCGGCACCGTGGGCAAGGAGTTCGAGCTCTGCAAACAGGGTGCGGAGGCCTGGGCCAAGAAGAGCGGCCACCAGGTGAAGCTCGTCAGTGGCTCCACGGATGCCAGCGAGCAGTTGACGGTATTCCAGCAGCAATTGTCCGCGGGCTCCCCGGACATCGACGTCTTCCGGGTGGACGCGGTGTGGCCCGGCATCCTCGGGGATCACTTCATCGACCTGAAGCCATACATTCCGGACGACGTGGTGAAGCAGCACTTCCCGGCCATCGTGGAGAACAACATGGTGAACGGCAAGCTCGTGGCGATGCCGTTCTTCACGGACGCGGGCGTGCTGTACTACCGCAAGGACTTGCTGGAGAAGCACAAGCAGAAGCCCCCCACCACCTGGCAGGAGCTGGCCACGACGGCCAAGCTGGTGCAGGACGCCGAGCGCAAGGGCGGCAACGACAAGATGGTGGGCTTCGTCTTCCAGGCGAAGGCGGCCGAGGCGCTCACCTGCAACGCGCTGGAGTGGATCGACTCCTTCGGGGGCGGGGCCATCGTCGGCAAGGATGGCAAGGTCACCATCGACAACCCGAAGGCGGTGGAGGCGCTGAAGACGGCGGCCTCGTGGATTGGCACCATCGCGCCCCAGGGCGTGCTCAGCTACGAAGAGGAGGGCGCGCGCGGCGTCTTCCAGTCGGGCAACGCCGTGTTCATGCGCAACTGGCCCTACGCGTGGGCGCTGGCCAACTCGCCGGACAGCCCCATCAACGGCAAGGTGGGCGTGGTGGCGCTCCCCAAGGGCGGCGCGGACGGCAAGTCCACCGGCGCCCTGGGCGGGTGGAACCTGTCGGTGTCGAAGTACTCCAAGCACCCGGAGATCGCCGCGGACCTGGTGAAGTACCTCACGAGCACCGAGGAGCAGAAGCGCCGCGCCATCCTCGGCTCCTTCAACCCCACCATCGTCAGCCTCTACAAGGACGCGGACGTGCTGAAGGCCAATCCCTTCTTCGGCACGCTCCTGGACACCTTCACCAACGCGGTCGCCCGGCCGGCGAAGGTGACGGGGGCCAAGTACAGCCGCGTGAGCGCGGACTTCCGCAACACCGTGCACTCCATCCTCTCCGGCGGCCCGGCGCAGGCCGACGCCAAGGTGAAGGATCTGCAGAAGAAGCTCGAGCGCATGGGCAAGAACGGCAAGTGGTGAGTTCGCCCCTGGCGTGAAGAAAAAGGGCCGCCCCTGTCTCCAGGGGCGGCCCGATGTTTTTCAGGGGGAGGCGTCAGGCTACCAGTTGTTGCCGCCGCCGTTGGTGATGGTGAAGCCACCGTTGCTCTGGTTGACCACCTTGCCGCTGGGGGCGTTGTTCACCGTCACGTTGCTGAAGGTGGCGCCACCCTTGGCCGTGGACAGCACCTGGACGCCGTAGGTGGTGGGGTTGGTGATGGTGATGTGATCGAACAACACGTTGGTGAAGGCGCCCCCGTTGTTCTGGATGCTGATGCCCTGGTAGGTCGGGTCGATGATGTCGACGTTCTTGATGGTGATGCCGTTGGTGGGGTTCTGGTCGCCGCGCAGCCAGATGGCGCCGAACTGCTGACCACCCCAGTAGGTGCCACCGGAGCGGGTGAGGGTCAGCCCGTCGATCGTCGCGGACTCCATGGGGTAGGGGTTGAACTCGGAGCTCACCGTCAGGCCGGGGTAGGTGAGCACATCCGCGGCGGTGCTGTTCTCGATGCGGTTGCCGACGCCGCCGTAGATGGCGTAGGCGGCGGCGCGCCAGACGATCTGCACGCTGCAGTTGCGGATGACGTTGTTGCGATCCGGCTGCGGGTAGAGGTCGGTCGCGGACCAGATGGCGAAGGCGTCATCACCGGTGTTCCGGGCGTGCGAGTTCTCGATGACGCTGTCCTTGGTGCCGTTGCACAGGTTGATGCCGTCCGCGCCGGTGTTGCGGATGCGGATGTTGCTGATGCGCAGGTTCGTCGACTCGGAGGGGCCGCCGACCCAGTAGCCGCAGTGGACGTGCTCGATCCACATGTTCTCGATGACGGTGTTCTTGAAGGCCGAGTTCACCCAGGCCTTGCCACCCTGGGTGCGCAGGCCGTCGGTGTTGCCGAAGATGGCGAAGTCGCGGAACTTCGAGTCATCGCCGGTGATGATGAAGCCCGTCTGTCCCCAGCCCGCGTCCTCGGCCAGGCTGGCGTTGTAGAGCCGGGTGTGCCACAGGCCCGCGCCCTGGATGGTGACGCCCTTGACCTGGATCTTGTTCGTCTGATCGTAGACGCCCGGCGGCAGGTAGACGCCCTTGAACTTGCCGGCCTGGACCGCCCAGATGGCCTGGCTGATGGCGTTGTCGTCGGCGATGCCGTCGTTGGGGATGGCGGGCTCCCAGCCATTGCCGGCCTGGGTGACGTCGACGTAGCCCTCGGGCTTGGGAAGCGGCGCCGCGACGAGCTCGAGGTCGATGAAGTCGATGGCGTAGTACGGGGAGGCGTCGCCCGAGTCCTTCTGCAGGCGCACGGTGGCACCCGCGGGGATGGTGGTCTTCAGCAGCTTGTTGGACTCGTCGTAGATGCGGCGCGGGGGGCCCGCCGAGGGGTTGTTGTACTGGGTGGCGTCGTCCCCGTAGACCCAGGCCTCCTTGGAGGAGAGGGTGAGGGTGTCCACCTTGCTGCCGTTGACGTAGAGGCTGATGGTGGCCCGGGTGCCGCCGCCGCCAGGCGCGTCGGGGATGCTGTTGCGGATGACGATGGCGTTGGCGGGCGCGGTGGTGGTCCACTGCACGTAGTGGCCGGTCGAGCTGAGCACCACGGCCTTGCGACCGGAGGCCTCGCCCGGGATGGTGCCGAGCGCGCGGCTGGGACCCTGGACCTGGGCGTTGGTCGACCCGTCCTCGGCCTCGTACTCGATCCACGGCACGCGGGCGCCCCGGCCGACGTAGAAGCTGGAGTTCAGGGTGTTGTTGCTCTCCACGGCCTCGGAGATGGCGTTGGCGGGATCGATCGTCGCGACCAGGGTGTGGTTGCCGTTGGTGGCCGTCCAGGAGCCGCCGAGGCTCACGACGGCCGAGGCGCCCGCGGCGAGCGCCGTGGAGGTGACGCCCGAGAGGCTCGTCGTTCCGTCGATGGTCAGCTTGATGGCGGCGGAGCTGCCGGCCGCGTCGAGGCCCTGGTTGGCGACGGTCACGTTGAAGGTGACCGGGCTGCCCGCGGAGGGGTTGGCCGGGTTCTGGGAGATGGACTTCACCACGAGGTCCGGGCCGGGCTGCTGCGTCACCGTGAGGTTCTTGGTGGCGCTGTTGTTGGCGTCGTTGAACTCGGCGATGGCGTTGTCCGGGTCCACGACGGCGGTGATGGCGTAGGTGCCGTTGGCGGTGGACCAGGTGGCGTTGGCCGTCAGGGTGGCGCTCGCGCCGGCCGCGATGGACGTCGTGGTGGGCAGCGTCGAGGCGGCGATCTCCTGGTTGTTCACGCGGAAGGAGACCTTGTGGACGCCGCTCGGGCTGGCGGCGGTGCCGGCGTTCCTCACCACGGCCTTGAGGGTGATGGCCTCGCCCTCCTTGGGCGGGTTGCTCGCCGCGCTCCACTGGATGTCGGCCACGGTCAGGTCGGCCTTCTTGGCGGCCGTGGCTCCGACGGTGATGTAGTCCAGGTTGATGTTCGCGATGTCGCCCGCGTCGTACTGGTAGGCGATCGAGTTGCCACCGGCGTTCAGGTAGAAGGTCTCGACCTTGGTGGCCCAGACGTCCCAGTTGCCGGTGGTGGGCAGGGCGCTCTGCGCGCCGCGCGTGCCATTCACGTAGACGGAGATGTTGGAGTCCGTGAAGCCGTTGCCGTAGCGCAGGCCCACGTCATACCAGCCCGCGCTGGTGACGGAGACGTTGAAGCGGGTGCTCGCGCCCTGGGCCCAGTAGCCCTCCACGAAGCCCGAGCCGCTGTAGTTGGCGTGGTTGGTGGTGGGCACCGCGCCGCCGCTCAGGGTCGCCGCTTCCGCCTCGTACTTGGAGCCGCCCGTGCCCGTCGACGTGTAGTTGGCGGTGAGGGTGGCCGCGGCCGCGGTCGTCTTGTACGTGGTGGACGCCGAGTAGATGTTGCCGAAGTTGGCCGCGACGCCACCCGACCAGGAGCTGAAGACCTGACCGGAGGGGGCTGGGTTGGCCGAGATGTTCACCACGGTGTCGGCCGCGTAGGTGCCGCCGCCCGTGCCGTTGTTGACCGTCAGGGCATAGGTCGCCGTTCCACCGGTGGGCGAGCCGAGGACCTGGAACTCCGCGACCTGCGCGCCGGGGGCGCCGGTGTTCGACGCGAAGCGCAACTGGATCTCGCTCGCGGTGGTGGTCAGGGGAATGGTCACCTGATTGCCGCTCGCGGGATCGAAGGTGTAGTTCGCCGCGGCCGCCAGGGTGGCGAAGGTGCCGCTCGCCGAGCTGCGCCCCAGCACCGTGATGTTCTGGGTCCGGGTGCTCCAGGCGCTGTCCGGGTTGAGCTGCAGCACCACGGCACTGACCGTGTAGCTGGCGCCGAGGTTCACCGTCAGGGTATTGGGATAGGCATTGGGCGCGCCCTCCCAGTAGGTGCTCCGGTTGCCATCGTTCGCGTTCGCCGCGACATAAACCTGTGTATAACCGGAGGTCGTGATGCTCTTTCCGAGCGCGACGTTCTGGTCCAGCTTCGAAGCCACCACGCCTGTGTCGGGAGGAGTGGACGGCTGCTGCTGGGGACCGCAGGCAGTCAGCATCTGAAGCAAAATCAATCCAGCACCGGGCCCGGTGCGGGCCCAGCTCGTTGCGTACCTGTCTTTCAACGCGACCTCCAGGGGGTAAGGCAATTCACACGCCTGCTTTTATCCACCGGGTGCGTTGGAAAGTTGCTCGTCCGAAACGCAGCCTGTGTCCTTCAGCAGGCGCGATAGAGCGTATAAATCATTTTTACGGGTTAAACGAGTTAGAACTGGAATGAATGAAATTCCAGCAGATAGAGAAATTTATGTCGGAGCGGTAGGCGTTGAGGTCGAACTCATCCTGTCGTCAGGCAGTCGACATTCAAGCCATGGGAGCGCATTCGGGTCTTGAATCGTTCAAGACCCGTCTGGGCGTTCGTCCGGCGAAGGGGAGGGGGTGCCTTCCGGGGGGGCGCGATGGGCCGCGCCCCAGGGGTCAGTCGAGCCGCGAGCCGTCCTGGCGACGGGCTCGCCGCGACCGGGCCAGACGCAGCAGGCCCACGAGGGCCCAGGGCCACAGCGCCGCGGACGCCGCCGCCTGGCAGCCACAGCCCGAGGGTGAGCCGGGCTCGCCGGGATCGGGATTGCCGGAGCCCGCGTCCGGCGCATGGGTGCCGCCGTCCGGCTCCGTTCCCGCGTCGGACGGGGGGTTGCCTCCGCCATCCGGCTCCGTTCCCGCGTCGGGATCCACGCCTCCATCGCTCTCTCCCGGCGGCGCGAACGAGGACTGGGCGACGTAGATGGCGGAGCCCCATTCCTCCTGGTCGTCCTTGGGCGGGGCCAGTCCCGCGCAGAAGGAGACGTCCCCGCGGCTGTTGATCATCGGGGAGCCACCGAAGACGGGATTCGAGGGCGTCTCCTGGTCCACGCGCGCGAGGCCGAGATCCGAGGGGAGCTCGTCGTGCTCCGTCACCACGGGCTTGAGCGACGAGCCGTCGCTCACCCACACCGCGCGCAATCCATCGGCGCGGAAGGCACGGAAGACGACGAGCCCTTGATCATTGATGTCCGGCGGGAAGCTCTCCAACGCCTTGATGTCCCCCTGACCGTCTTGCGCGAGCGTCTTCAACTCGGCCCCATTCCATAGGAGGAGCGCGGTGGATTTCTGCTTCGACGCATCGAGCACCGTCGCCAGGAACGCGACCTGTCCGTGGTTGTTGAGCGCGGGTTGGACCGAGGCGAAGCGGAAGATGGATGATGAGGGATTGCGTCCGCGGGACTCCGCGAGGAGGTGGGACGTCCCATCCGGCTTCCACACGCGCAGCTCCTGGAACCACTCGGTGGAGTAGGGCTGGAGATCCACCGCGGCCACGATCTGCCCCAGATCGTTGAGGTTGGGCGAGTAGAGATAGGTATAGGGACTGGCCGCGTCGAGTTCGCGGTCCGTGGCGATGAGCGTCACCTCGTAGCGCCCCTCCCGAGGGGTGTACAGGGTGTATGCGTTGCCGATGCCGACCCGGACGCGGGCCGCGAACTGCTGTGCCTCGTTGAGCACGAGGCTCGACCAGGAGGAGGAGCCCAGCGGCTCGCGAATGACACGGACCTGCTTCGGGTCGTCCACGTTCAACAGGTAGATGCCATTGTCCGCGTTGGAGTCCGCGCCCGTGACGGCGAACACCACGTTGCCTCGTGAGTCGAGGCTGGGATCCCCCATGCGGGCATCCACTCCGATGCTCGGCAGGGTGTAGATCCGCTCCCCCTTTCCCTCCACGCCATACCAGAGACTCGGGGCGCCCTCGGGCGTGATGGCCAGGGTGAAGCCCACCCGCCGGTCCTTCGTGAGGGGAAGCGTATAGCTGCCGGAGAGCAGGGCGCCCGGCTCCAGGTTGTAGGCCCCGGAGGCATTGCCCAGCATGTTGGTCCGGGCCTGGAGCTGGAAGGTGTACTCCGGCAGCGCGGCGAGGGCCGGCCCCGCCAGCAGGAGCGTCCCCAGGGCCGCGAACAGGCGATTCCGATCAACCAGTGCACCACGTCTCATGGCGTTCCACCTCTCCTGTGCGGGAAATCACTTGCCGCGCGAGCGCAGCCACTTCTCCAGGCCCACCACCGGCAATACCACCATTCCCGCGAGCACCGAGAGGCCGACATCCTGGAGCGACAGGGGCGCGGAGCCGAAGAGCCGTTGCAGGAAGGGCACGTACATGAAGGCGGCCTGGAGCAGCACCAGGATCCCGATGCCCACGAAGAGGGTGTGGTTGCTGAACAGGCCCACGCTCCTCAGGGAGCCCACCAGCGTGCGGCACAGCCACAGGTAGAAGATCTGGAAGCTGATGACGGTGTTGACCGCCATCGTCTGCGCATGGGCCAGGGCCCGTGCGGGCTGTCCGGCGCCGTCCTGGCGGTAGGCCCAGAGGAACAGCCCGATCGCTCCCGCGGCCATCAGCAGCGCCACCAGGCCCGTGCGCATCACCACGAAGTGGCTGAGCACGGGCGCGTCCGGGGCCCTCGGCGGGCGTTGCATCACGTCGCGCTCACGCACCTCGAACGCCAGGGGCAGCGCCAGGGTGACGGTGGCCACCAGGTTGATCCACAGCAGTTGCGTGGGAAGCATGGCCATCAACGGCACCCACTTCCCCTCGACGTGCTGGATGGGGAAGAAGGCCACCCCGAACATGAGGATGAGCGCGAGGCCCAGGTTGGTGGGCAGCACGAAGGCGAGCGACTTGATGAGGTTGTCGTAGACGCGCCGGCCTTCCTCCACCGCCGCGACGATGGAGGCGAAGTTGTCGTCCGTGAGCACCAGGTCCGCCGCCTCCTTGGACACCGCCGTGCCGGTGATGCCCATGGCCACGCCGATGTTGGCCTGCTTGAGCGCGGGCGCGTCGTTGACGCCATCGCCCGTCATGGCCACCACCTGCCCCTTCGCCTGGAGCGCGCGCACCAGCCGCAGCTTGTGCTCGGGCGCCACCCGCGCGAACACGTTCGTGTCCGCCACGACCTCGGTGAGGCGCGCGTCATCCACGGCGGACAGCCGCGCGCCCGTCATCCCCGGCCGATCCGGGGCGTGGATGCCCAGCTGTACCCCGATGGCCTCCGCCGTGGCCTGGTGGTCGCCGGTCATCATCTTCACGCGAATGCCGGCGGCGTGGCAGGCCTTCACCGCCGCGAGCGCCTCCTCGCGGGGCGGATCGATCATTCCCTCCAGCCCGAGCAGCGTGAAGCCCCCCTCCGCGTCCTCCATCCGCAAGTCGTCCCCGGACGAGGGCGCGGCCTTCTGGGCCACCGCGAGCACGCGCATGCCCTGGCGCGCCAGGCGCTCCACCTCCGCCAGCACCGGCTCCGCTCCGCCCTCCAATGCGCAGCGGCGCAGCACCACCTCGGGAGCGCCCTTGAGGAGGATGCGCCGGCCCTCGGGCTCCCCCGAGTGGAGCGTGGCCATGAACTGGTGCTCCGACTCGAAGGGGATGGCGTCCACGCGGACGTGGCGCGCGCGCTCCGCCTCCATGCGCAGGCCGACCTTCTCCGCGGCCACCACCAGCGCGCCCTCGGTGGGGTCTCCCGTCATCTCCCAGCGACCCTCCCGGGAGTGGAGCGCGGCGTCGTTGCACAACGCGCCCGCGAGCAGCAGCGCGCGCACGTCCTCGGGTGGGTGCTCCACCGGCTGGCCCTCCACCTGGAGCTGCCCTTGTGGCGCATAGCCCACTCCGCTCAGGGTGTAGCGCCCGCGAGGAGTCCACATCGCCTGCACCGTCATCTCGTTGCGCGTGAGGGTACCCGTCTTGTCCGTGCAGATGACGGTGGTGCTGCCCAGGGTCTCCACGGCCGGCAGCTTGCGGATGACGGCGCGGCGGGCCGCCATGCGCTGCACGCCGATGGCCATCGCGATGGTGACGATGGCGGGCAGGCCCTCGGGAATCGCGGCCACCGCCAGGGTGATGGCCACCAGGACGGCCTCGCTGATGTCGTAGCCGCGCAGCAACCCCACGCCCAGGAGCACCCCGGACAGGACGATGATGGCGCCGGTGATGAGCTTGCCGATGTGCTCGAGCGCCAGGGTCATGGGCGTGCGCAAGTCGGTGGCCTGCGCCAGCAGGTGGGAGATGCGGCCCAGCTCGGTGGCTCCGCCAGTGGCCACCACCACCGCGGTCGCCGTCCCGGATGTCACCAGCGTGCCGCCGAAGACCACGCTCGCGCGATCCCCCAGCTCCGCGTCCTCCGCGACGGCGTCCACCTGCTTGCGCGAGGGCACGGACTCGCCGGTGAGCGCGGCCTCCTCGATCTGGAGGTTGCGCGCGTGCAGCAACCGGAGATCCGCGGGCACCCGGTCTCCGGACTCCAGGAGCACCACGTCCCCGGGCACCAGGTCCGCGGCCGGCACGGACTGCTTGTGCCCACCGCGCAGCACGGGCGTGGTCTGCGGCACCATCTGGCTGAGCGCCTCGATGGCCTTGCCGGCGCGGTACTCCTGCACGAAGCCCACGAGCGTGTTGAGGACCACCACGGCGGCCACCACCAGCCCGTCCGTCACCTTGCCCAGCAGGACGGCGAGTACCGCGGAGGCGATGAGCACCCAGATGAGGGGGCTGTTGACCTGCCGCCACAGCAGGGTGAGCACGCCATCGCCCCGCTCGCGCTTGAGCACATTGGGTCCATGGCGGGCGAGCCGCTCCCGGGCCTGCTCGTGCGTGAGCCCGGCCTCCGTGCTCTCCACCCGGGACAGCACGGACTCGGGGGGGAGGGCATGCCAGTGAGCCGAGTGTCCGGACGTGCCCGGCGGGGGCCGGGTGCCCGTCTGCTCCTGGGACGTCGTGGGATCCTGCATCGCGCGCGCTCCTCACTCCGGGGAAGTCCCGAGGATGCCCTGGCTCCTGGAGCGGGTGCTACCAGGAGTTGGGTTCTCGTCGCGCGAGAGTGGACGCGGGGTGTCTACTTCCGGGTGAATTGGATGAGGCAGCGGGAGGCGAAGACGTCATCCTGGTTGAAGCGGACGATGCGGCTGAGCTCCAGCTCGGGGATGTCCCGGGCCAGCTCCAGATAGTCCCGGGTGGGATCCCAGACGATGACTCCGGCGGGGATGCCCGTCTCCATGCAGAAGGGCTTGATGAGCTCCTGGTTCCTGGCCACCACGGGCAGTTCGGAGCGGATGCAGTCGAAGAGGACGACCTTGCCGCCCCGCTTGCAGACGCGCGCCATCTCCCGGAGGACCTCCAGCGGCCTGGGCACGACGCACAAGGCGTAGGTCTCCAGCACGGCGTCGAAGCTCTCGTCGGCGAAGCTCATGTGGGTGGCGTCCATGTGCATGAGCTCGATGCTCCGTCCCGCGATGGGCAGCTTGGAGGCGGCGAGGGCGAGCATCTCGGGGGTGAAGTCGATGCCGACGACATTCACCTTGGGCGGGTAGTAGGCGAAGTTGAGGCCGCTGCCCACGCACGCCTCCAGCAGGCGGCCCCCCGGCTGGAGCTCCAGCCACTCCATGGTCTGGGCCCGGGGGGTGATGGGCTCCCACTCCGTCTTCATGACCTGCTCGTACTGCGAGGCCTGCCCATAGGCCCGGTGGATCGTTTCCGTCTTCATGGTGGATGCCTCCCGCTGCGGGGTCGAAGCGCGGACACGGTGGCGACCCGGCATGTTTCGAGGCAATGGTCCTGTTTCGGGCACTTGCGCCTGCTGAACAGTTGGAGCCTCGGACGGGCTTTTCCCTGCATGCGTAGGGGAGTCAAACGCCTTCGTCGGGCAGGAGCGTACGCAGGAGTTCGTCGTCGGGGCCGAGCGGGCGCCAGCCGGGAGGCGGCGGCGTGACCTGTCCCGCCTGAATCCGCACGGCGGCACTGCCGACGGGCAGGGAAAGGACGCCTGCCCGCACCAGGTGGCGCATCATCTCCACCCACTCGGCGGAAACCACAATGCGCGTGCCCATCATCACCCCGTTGCCTCCCACTACCAGGCCCATGCCAAGCAGGGCGGGAGCGGACGGAGGCACCGAGGGCAGCGAGAGCTTCAACGACGAGAGCAGGGTAAGTGCCTCGATGGCCTCCTTGAACACCATCACCTTGGCGACGTTCTCCGCTCCCTTGCTCGCGGTCTCGAGGGTGGCGGTGAACTCGCCGGTAAGGTGGCCAACCAGCACGGGGACGACTTGCGCCGCGGCCTCCACCTGTCCTGGCTCCAGCGAGGAGAGCGTCGTCATGGCGGGCTCGAGCCGCTGCTGCCAGCGCCCCATATCCGCGAAGCCGAGCAGGGCGGCCTCAAGCCGTGGGCCGGCGAGACGCAGGAGGGCGAGCTGCATGTCCGGGTCCTCCACCTCCGCTGCGGAGGTGGTGAGCCGGGTAGCGGCGGCGAGCGGCTCCGAACCCGTCCGGACGCTCGGGGCAAAAGAAAACCCCGGAATCACTCAGAGAGTGACTCCGGGGCCTTGGCCAGGGTCGGACTTGAACCGACTACCTGCGGATTATGAGACCGCCGCTCTAACCAGGTGAGCTACCTGGCCATCAGGTAATGGCGGCGCCCTTCTACTTCTCCTCCCGCCGCCATGCAACTACTGAATCCGGGCGAGCGGGTGGGCTCGGGCGCGACCACGGGCGGCTCTATACCACAGGGCTCGCCGGGGGCAACGAGAAGGTGCGCTCGCCGGGTGGGCCCTCTTCTGGCGTGGTCCGGCTGCCTGCGTGGCCCGTGTCCAGGAGGCCAAGGCCGCTGCTCCTCGGGTGGATTTGGATGAAGACGAACTCGCCGACCAGCCAGCATGTCAGCGGCAATGCCCGCCAAGGCCCTTGTTCCGACGCACGGGCGCTCTTCTACCGCTTCTCGGGTCGTGCGCCTGGACACGGGCCAGGCCGACACTCTCGTCTTCACACCACGCCCCGGTGCCGAGCCGGTGAAGTTGAACGGCGACGAGTTCAAGGAGGCCGTGGTGAAGCGGGCCAGAGAGGTTCGGCCCTCCACTCGGCCCCAGGAAGCCGCCCGGAAGTTGTTCGAGGTCGAGGCGCGGTGTGCTGGTGCGAGCGCACCGGATGGTCCTCATCTCGATTCCCGACGTGACGGTCTCCAAGGGCCTCGCGGCGGTGATGACCGCCACCCTCATCTGCTATGTGGGCGTCGACACCTTCTGGGGCCTCGTCGTGGGCTTCAAGCGGCTGATGGACGAGGCGGATCGGGCCGTCACGTTCAACGAACTGCGCAGCGGTACGGCAAGGTGATGGGCCGCAACGCGTCGCGTGCGTTCGCCATGCTGGCCACGGTGGCGCTCGACAACACGGCGACGGTGGACACTGACGGTATGCCGGGCGGTGAGCGTTCCTTCGCCAGGCGACCCTCCCGGACGATTCCGTCCCCTGGACAAGGCTGCTTCTCCTGCGAACGTGTGAGATGGCGCCTGCCCTTCACCCTCTTGTTCAGAGCCCGAGAACTCATCGGCACCGAAGAACAGAATTGATGCATCGCGTCCCTGTGTCGACCATGTGCGTCGTAGGGACGGGTGGGCTTGTGTGCTTGCTGTAGGCGAATGGAGTTCTCGTAGTGGGTTGAAGTTCAATGGTGCATGAGGAGCGGAGGCGCTGCCGCGTCATGCGGGCGGCTGCCGCTCTGAATTGCTGATCGAGTTGAGCGAACGCACGAAGGAAACACGCGTGAGTCAATTCGGCATGGGGATGGGGAAGATGTCATGAAAGCAAAGCAGGGGTTGATGGTGTTGGGGGTCGTACTCTCCGCGGGGTCCGCGCTCGCGGTGCCCAAGACGATGACCGAGGCGCTCCCTCAGGAGAATCGGGTCCTCCTCAAGTTGGCGGAGACGGATCAGGGCAAGAACGCGCTGAAGTTCATCCTGAGCCTGGGCACCTACCAGGATCACGCGGATCCGACGAAGTTCTATTACTCGCCCACGTTCCGGGTGTCACCCAACCCCGCGGGCGCGGCGACCGTGGTCGCGAATGATTCGGCCATCGCGCGTCGCAGCGAGATCGACACCATCAGCAAGGAAATCAGCCTGCTGTCCACCGAGGAGTTCATGGCGATCCGCAGGGCCTACTCGGTCCTCACGGCCAAGCTCCAGGATCCGAAGTTGACCCAACAAGAGCGCGATACCATCAACGCGGCTCGGACCAAGCTCGCGGCGGAGTTGGAAGCACTCAAGAACCGTGCCCAGAACAACGAGGGTGAGCTGCCCGCCTACGTGCTGGACGCCAAGTACGGTCGCATGGCGGATCTCTTCGGCCTGTCCGGGTTCCCGCTCTCGTCCGCTGACGTCAAGGACGTGTCGGTGCGCACGAAGCAGCTGGGAGATCTCAGCCAGTCCAATGGCGGTATCTTCTCCGGCAACGTCTACTCGGGCTTCACCCCGGAGGAGATCGAGTACCTGAAATTCTACAAGCAGGTCCGGGCCGACCTGGGGCTGTACCAGGTGAGCCTGGTCAAGCTCCCCATCCAGAGCATTTCGTACTTCTCGCTCGCGGAGACCATGACCGGGAGCAATGATCAACAGCGTATCGGCGTGCCGCTGTTCCGCTCCATGAAGGGCAGCGGGGATGGCTCCTCGGGGACGTACAACTTCGACCTGACGCTCGACGGTGCCGAGAAGTTCAGTTCCGCGCCCCCGCCCATCGTCGTGCCCGTGGGGCTCAAGGCCCAACTGACGGTCCGCCCGCCCGCGTTGAGGGCAAGCCTCTCGTGTGATTTCACCACGGGCTGGTCCGTCCAGGGACGAACGGACATCAAGGATGGCTTGATCATCTTCAACGATGACATCTACACCTCGATGGTGGCGAAGTCGGTGTCGGAGACGAACAAGCCGTGCCGGGTCCACGTCGAGGGGGGAGATGGCAGCGCGGCGCAGCTCGTCTACGCGCAAGCCCTGGTGGCGCTGCAAGAGCGCTTCACGAACCTGTACTTCGAGCGCGTCTCCCTCTCCTATAACGAGAAGCTGACCTACTGGGACAAGGTCCAGCAGGACATCGCGGCACACCGTCACCAGGGGGCCAACGACGGATGGTCCAGTCTCTTCGGGAGCGCGCGCACCCTCGGGTACATCGGGACGATTGTCGGGGCCTTCTCCAACGCGGCGCGCTTCTACTGGCACACCAACACCCAGAACATCCAACACCTGAACACGGTGAAGTTCGAGCAGGAAATCGTCATCGACCAGAACAAGCAGATCAACGTCGAGTTGGGGACGGCCGACATGTGTCTGGCCTGGAACCCTGGCCTGAAGCGGTACCTCGCCTGCACCGCATCGGAGTGGACCACGAGCCAGCCCGTCGAGGACGCCTATTCGGAAGCACGGGATTCCTATCTGTGCGACGAGAACGATACGACGCCGGAGTGCGCGGAGCACCGCAACCAGGACGCCCCCTTGGACGACCAGGGGAACATCGAGTCGGAGAACCCTCCTCCTCCTCCTCCGGAGGTCTCGCTTCCGGACGAAATCTGACCCACAGCTATTGAGAGTCGAATGCCGTTCAATGGCCAGCCCCCTCGAGGGCTGGCCAAGTGCTTTGTGTTGGACTCAATCTCCTTGGAGAAGAACATGCGCTTGCATTGGGTGATGGTCGCCGTGATCGCGTTTCCGGCGGCCGCCTTGGCCGCTGAACTCCCCGAATATGTCGGGAAGCTCCGGCGTACGACGACCTCGGAAAACGTCTACCGGCTGCATGTGTCGCATGCGGGAGCCGAGGTGACGGACAGTCTTTCTCCGGAGCTGAAGAACGCCTTGCAGAAGCAGTTGAATGTGTTCGCGGCGAGTGGTGTCTCCGTGCCCTCCAGCCCCCTCGTGAACATGAACGTGGACGTGCTCAATGGGCTTCAACTCGCCATCGAATTCCGTCATGTCCTGTCGCAGCAGAGGGCCTACCTGTCCTGCTTCCAGGCGTGGTACCTGTCCCTCCCGCAGGCGGACATCAACGTTCCGAACCGGACGGTCCTCGCCGGGAGCTTGAGTGAGGCCTCGGCGGAGGCCAGGCAGGAGCTCGCGATCGCCTACGCTCCGCTTTTCGCTCAATACCTCCGGCAGGAGTACGTCCAGTGCGCTCCCCGGTTCGAGAACTTCGAGATTCCGGACGACAACGGTACGTTTCTCTATACGGGCGTCACCCGCTGGCTCAATGGGACGCTCACCCCGAGCTACGCGAATTTCGCGACCTTGCTCGAGCCGAGCAAGCCCAGCTTCAATGCCGCGCGAAGCAGCACGCTCGCCCAGGTTCCGCGTCAGGAGTACCTCATCGCCTGGCTGAGCGCGGTCAAGGCGAAGGCCACCCCGCGGGACTATTTCGAGAGCTTTCCGCTCGTCACGAACGTGGAGGATGAAAACGCGAAGCCGGCCTTCCTGGCGCTGAGCGCGCTTCGTCACTGGGCGGAGAGCGACGACGTGGCGGCGTATATCGATCGAGGTGTGCTCACGAATGAACTCGCGACCGGGCTGCGTCACGTGAACGTCGTTCTGGAGGCCTGCTATCAGCTCGTCGATGGGCAGCAGGTGTACCGGTGCGGAGCCGGAGAGGATGTGGGCTCGCGTCTCGTGAGATTCACGCTGTCCAACGACGCGGTGGGGCCGTTCGGGTTTCTCGTGAAGCCGTGAAGTGTCGAGGAGGGAGCCAATCATGACGAAGAAGCGCTTGGGGCTCATCGCCGGGCCCTTGGGAATACTCGTGCTCGTCGGAATGTCCTGGAGGGACGCGTGGGTGTCCGAGCAGAACCCGCCCGCCGGGAGGGTGAAGGAGGCGCGTTCGCCGCGACAGGCCAGCAAGCCCCAGGAGGGTCAGGCGCAGCGCCCGCCGCCGTCCCGTGCGCAGGAGGCCGTGGTCCAGCGGAGGGAGGAGCCCTCGAACGAGGAGGGCCGCTTCCTGGTGTTGGGAAAGAAGCAGCAGCTCAAGCTCGAACTCGACAAGCTTCAACTTCATCGTGTCTTCGATGATGGAACCACGCAGTACACCTACGAGGGAGGGACCGTGGTCACCATCCTCCCCGACGGGGAAGTCCTCCTGCTTCCGGAGGAGATCTAGGAGACCTTGATGCGCAGCCTCATGGTTGCATTGTCGCTGAGTCTTTCGTCGATTGCCCTCGCGGAGCCCCTGGTCGTCCTCCCCAACACCCTGGTCGTGGTGGAGGAGGACGGACGGCAGTTCATTTCAGTGCGGGAGAACGGCTCGCAGATCGAGGCGAGTATTCAGTTCGTCACCAGCTGGAGCGAGTCCGTCGGTCTGCTCCGGGCGCGTCATGGGGAGGCCGTCCATGACATGGATGTGGTGAAGGTGGATGTGCTTCCCACCCGTCTCGAGTTCGCGTCGTCTTTTTTCACCCAGGACAATCCGGCGTTGGTGGACGTCCGGTTCGAGTATGGTGTGAACAGGGTGACGGTCAGGCTCCGCTTCAACAAGGACTATGACGTCCGTCAAATCCGTGAGGCGTTGACCTTCCCCGCCTCGCTGGGAAGCGTGGACGCCCGGGTCATCTGTCTCGGGTCCGTGGTGAGCCCGCAGTGCGATGCGGAAATCACGCGCATTCCGCTCCTCAACCCGCGGGCCGTACGGATGAATCCCGCGGAGAATCTGCCCAGGGCGCACTACGTCTACCTCCGGGCCTATGCCACGCAGCTCATGCTGACGGCGACCCCGTATCTCTCCGAGGCCTTCTCCAACACCGTCCGGGCGCGCTACTGGGCGGGTGGAAACTGCGAGCAGGTGGAAATCGAGTGGCATCGAGAGGCCTGTCTCATCGCACGCCGTTACTCCGGCACCTCGCAGGTCTCCCTGGGGGAGGCGATCAGGGGGTTGGGGCTGCGGCTCTACCCGGAGGAGTCCTTCGCGGACGGAGAGGGCTTCCTGGTGGAGGGCTCGCATTTCGGTCTCCGTCAGCTCAACTCGAAGTTCGATTTCGAGCGACTCCGCCAGAAGCTGGACCAGGAGTTCGTGCTCGAGAATTCCTTGCGAAACATCCGTTCCGCGCTTCCATTCGTCAATCCGGCGGAGGGCCTGCATCGCTGGCGCTTCGACATCCAGGGAAATGCCCTGTCCTGGAGGGGGCGGAAGATCGCGCTCGCGCCAGGTTCTCACATGCGGGGAGAGACCCTGCTGATGCTCTCGGCGCGCGGGCGGAAGTACCGTATCCCCGTGAGCTACAGCATCCACCTGGGCTTCACGTATGATCCCTTGGCTCGCAAGGTGACACTCGACGACGTCCACGTCCAGAACCTGAAACTCCTTGGACAGGATTGGCCAGGCCACAACCCGGTCGTTGGATACCGGAGCGATATGGAAATTTTCATCAACGGTTACTTCACATCCGCACGGGAGAAGGCAAAGATTACCAGGAGTATCGAGGTTTTCCTGACACGGCTTCAGAATGAACACACCGGGTTCGAACCTTTCCTGAATCCCTGAACTGGAGAACCGCGATCCCAAGCGAAGCGCCCACAAGGAGTGGGAGTGATGACGGGATGCTGGACTCTCCTGGTGTTGTCCCTGGGTGTCTGTCTGTCTGGGTGTGCTGAACATACCGTGAGACAGACTGGCACCGATGTCGAGGGCGGTTTTGAATCTCCAACGGGTGGAGGAGGCGGGACGGTGGATGGGGGAAGTGGGCCGGCGTGTGTGGAGCTCGACAAGGACGCGTCCTTCGAATCCGTCGTGGACAGACTCGAATCGCAAGGCCTCGTCCATGGCCGCGCGATCGCGCTCGGGTTGCTCGTGAGGGCGGGGCGGCTCGACGCGGGGATGGCGCAGTGCCCGTGAGGCACCGGGCGACTACCCGCCGCCTCGCTCCTCCAGCAGCGCCAGCCAGTCCTGGCGCGCGTCCCCGAAGGCGAGGAAGGACGGATTGGTGAGCCGCTCCTTGTTGTAGGCCAGCCGGCGGCCCTCGGTGTCCGTCACCGCGCCGCCCGCCGCTTCCAGCACGCACTGCGCCGCCGCGGTGTCCCACTCGCTGGTGGGCTGGAACCGGGGGTAGAAGTCCGCCTTGCCCTCCGCGATGAGGCAGAACTTGAGCGAGCTGCCCAGGTTGGCCGTCCTCGCGGTGGGTAGCCGCGCGAGCAGCGCCTCCACGCGCGGTCCCGCGTGATCCCGGCTCGCCACGATGACCAGCCGCTCGGGATCGGCGGGCCGCGTGTGCAGCTCCACCGGCGCCTGGCCCTCGTCCGCCCGGAAGGCACCCTGGCCCCGCCGCCCCCAGTACGTCACGCCCGAGACTGGCACATGCACCACCCCCAGCACGGGCTCCGTCCCGGAGATGAGGGCGATGTTGACGGTGAACTCGCCGCTGCCCTTGATGAACTCCTTGGTGCCATCGAGCGGATCCACCAACCAGTAGCGGCTCCACTGGCGCCGCTCGGCCAGCTCCCGCTCGTCGGATTCCTCGGACAGCACCGGCAGCTCGGGCGTCAGCCGCCGCAGGGCGTCGACGATGAGGGTGTGCGCGGCCTTGTCCGCCGCCGTGAGCGGGGAGTCGTCCGACTTGCGCTCGACGTCCAGCGGCCCTCCATGGAACCGCAGCGTGGCACGCCCCGCCTCACGCGCCACGTCGCACACCGCGACCATCAACGCTTCCTCTGTCCGGCTCATGCGCGCTCCCTCAGTCGTCCTCGCCGGAGGGCTTCACGGCGGAGGAGGGGACGAGGGGCCGGTCGAAGGACTTGTCTGGAAGCCCCTCGGACGCGGCCCGGAGCCGCTGGGCCAGCAGCTCCACCGTGGGCCCTTCCTGGAGGCTCACGGGAGGCAGGGGCACTCCCGTCTTCTCTCGCACCTGGGTCATCACCGTCATCCCGGTGCGCCAGTCGCCCCCCAGCTCGAAGAAGTTGTCGTAGATGCCTACCCCGGTGATGCCCAGCATCGACTCCCACACCTTCGCGATGGACTCCTCCACCTCGTCGCGCGGAGCCACATAGGCGGTGTCCAGGTCGGGACGGGACGCCTTGCGCGCGGCGCTCGGATCGAAGGCGGCGGGCTCGGCCCGGTGCGTGCCCTGCTCCGGGGGACTCGGCGGTGGCTGGGCCGTGGCGGGGGCGGACGGGGCTCGCGGGGTGACGGCCACCCGGGCCACGTCGCCGAGCGAGAGCACGCCGGTGAACAGCTCGGCGCCCTCGGCCGCCGTGATGGGCCGCGAGCCCAGGGGAGCCACGGTCGAGTGGAGCGCGTCCGCGTCGTCGCTGGCCCAGCCGTCCCAGTCCACACTCACCCACGGCACCGGCGAGCGCTGCGCCTGGCGCAGGGCGAACGCATCCATGAAGTTCATGGCCGCGGCATAGGCGGCGCTCGCCCCCCGCCCGTGCACCGCCGCGAGCGACGAGGCGAGCAGGCAGAAGTCGAGCGGCCGGCCTCGCAGCACCTCCTCGAGCGCGTACAGGCCACGCACCCGGCTCTGGAAGAGGACGCGCACGTCGTCGGGCGTCAGGTCCGCGAGGGAACGCGAGAGCGAGGCATTCATCGAGCCCACGCAGAACACCACTCCATGGAGCGCGCCGAAGTGGGCGAGCGTCTCCTCGAGGGCGCTCTGGAGCTGATCCCGATCCCCCACGTCCGCGCTGATCACCCGCACCTCGGCGCCCAGGGCCTCGAGTGCCCGTACATGGCGGATCCGCCGCGAGAGCGGATCGCCCGCGTCGTGGGTCGCCAGCCAGTCCTCCCAGTGGGAGCGCTCGGGCATCAAGGAGCGGCTGACGAGCACGAGCCGTGCCCGGACGTGCCGCGCGAGGGCCTCGGCGTGGCTGGAGCCCAGGGTGCCGAAGCCGCCGAGCACGAGGTAGACGCCTCGCTCGCGCGGGGACAGCGCGCCCGGCGCACGCGCGGAGGCCTGGGCGGCGGTGGGGAGCTCGATGGGCGTGAAGGCGCGCACGTGGCGCTGCTGGCCGCGGTACACGACGTCCTCACTGGACGAGGCCGCGGCGCACTCGGACAGGAGCCAGTCGGCGAGCCGGGCCTCCTGCCAGCTCCCGGGCGCCGGGAGGTTCACATCCACCGAGCGGCAGGTGACGTGCGGGGACTCGCGGGACGCGGCGCGCACGGCGCCGAGCACCGTGGCCCGTTCGGGGCAGGGGCTCTCCTCGCCCAGGGCCTGCATGCGGTGGGTGAGCACCACGAGCGACAGGGGCCGGGGCGCCTGGCGTCCGAGCGCCTGGAGCAGGAACAGGAGGGACTGGAAGCCCCCCTCCTGGGCCGGCTCGAAGGCCGCCTCCAGCTCTCCGGCGTTCCGCGGGGGAAGCAGGCTCCAGAGGTGCAGCACCCGGTCGGGCGCGAGCCCTTGGGGGAGCAGCAAGCGCAGCAGCAGATCGTAGTCCGCCGCCTCCGCGGGCTGGAGCGACCAGTGGTTCTCACCGAGCTGGGCGAGGCGGGGACCGGGGGTGAGCAGGATGACGCGCTGACCGGCCTCCTCGAGGCGCTGCTTCAGACGGGCCCCGATTCCCTCCGGTCCGGGGGGCTCGGGCAGCAGCAACCACCAGCATGCCCGGTGGATGTCCCAAGCCGCCGAGGGGGGAAGGGTGGGCCGCCACGAGGGAAGCGAGAAGCCCCCTGGCATGTCCTGCTCGGCATTCATGGTGGTGGGGGCGCGCGCTCAGGAAGCGCGGGGCAGCGTGCGGCGGGCTATTCCATCCTCCGCGTCGTCCGACTCGTAATAGAGGGTCGCCCCTCCCTCGTCGTAGACGACCAGCACGCGCTCGCTGTGATCCAGCAGGCCGGTGGCCGCCGCGGCCGCCTTGCGGACCAGCGGATCGGCTCTCAGGGGGCGCTTCTTGGTGTTGCCTGTACGTACGGACGCACTGGGCATGGGGGTTGATGACTCCTTGAACCCGCCCATCAGGGAGGGGGGTTCCGTGCTATAGCCAACGGAGGACTTCGTTGACAAGCGCTTGACATGACCCGCCTGGAAACGAGGTAAGGAAGCGGCATGAATCGCCGCCTCGTCACCGTCCTGGTGTTCACTCTCTGTCTCTGCACGACGGCGAGCGCCCAGCCCCCGCGTCCCGCCGAGCTGTCGGCCTCCGTCACTCCGCCCTGGTTTCCCCGGGCCGCCTCGCTGAGCGTGTCCCTGCGCGAGGGCGCGGTGCTGCCCGAGGCCCGCGTGCAGTGGCAGTTGCTGTTCTTTCGCAGCCGTAAGGATTCGCTCGGGCTGCTCATCGAGCCCTCGGTGGCCTTCGCCGCCGCCCGGCCTGCTTCCATCCCGGACGCCAGCGGCGCGCTCACCTCGCTCCAGCTCTACTCGCTCCTGTTCGGCGTGGGGTACACCAACCGCACCGAGTCCGGTCTGGAGTGGGGCTTCCAGGTGAGCACGGGTCCCACCTGGGCCCGGGGGCGCTTCACCACCTCGCCTGCCCGGGAGTCTGCCTGGATGGGCCTGCTGGAAGGCCGCGCGCGAATGGGCTACCGCTTCGGTGCCGTTGGCTCGGGGATTACGGTAGGGTATGGTGATCCCTACAACTACAAACGTTCGAGCCGCTCCCGGCCGTTCATCGGGGGCCTGCAACTGGGTCTGTACGCGGACTGGCGCTAGGCCCCACTGGATCCTGTGCCCCCTGGCGGGGTGAAGTGTGTACTGAAGATGCTCGAGCCTCTCAGCCTGCATATCGGCCGGTTCCATCGGGAGCGGACGGAGTACGAGCGGACGCTGCCCCCCGCGCTACTGGTGTTCACGCCCGCGATCGGGGCGGAGCGGGTGCCGGACGATGCCGACTCGGACCGTCAATTCCGCACCCTGAGCCATGTGTCCAAGCCCATGATGGGGGTGGGCGAGCCGGTGGTGTTCCCGGTGATCAAGACGCGGGAGAATGCGTTCGGCCGTGGCATTACGGTGGGACGAACGGGCAACAACGACGTGGTGCTCGAAGATGGTACGGTGTCGCGCTTCCACGCGTGGTTCCAGCGTGAGAGCCAGGGGGGCTATCTGCTCACCGACGCGGGCTCGAAGAACGGCACGTTCGTGGAGGGGGTTCGCCTGCTGCCACGGCGCGCGTGTGCCCTGAACGACGGAGCGCGCGTGCGCTTCGGTCATGTGGAGCTGACGTTCTATCTGGCCAGTGGCTTCACGAAGGTGCTCGCGCGGCGACCAGGTCCGTGAGCTTGTCAGCCCTCGCGGGGGCTTCGTAACGTAAGATGGGACCCCTCGACGAGGGAGCAGGGAGCGTTCGCGGTGCCATTGACCACAGAGGCGTTCGGCCTGACGGATGTGGGCCGGAAGCGGCAGCACAATGAAGATGCGATGCTCGTGGACGCCCCGCTTGGCCTGTTCATCGTGGCCGATGGCATGGGCGGCCACGCGGCGGGCGAAGTGGCCAGCTCGCGCGCCACCGAGGTGGTGCGCCAGCACATGGTGTCCAACCGCCATCTGCTCAAGGACCTGAGCACCAACACGAGCCAGGACGCGCGCAACGCGGCCCAGGCGCTGATGGAGGTGGCCATCCAGCGCGCGTGCGCGGACATCTTCCGCATGGCCCTGTCGGACCCGTCCAAGCGCGGCATGGGCACCACCTTCGTGTGCCTCGCGGTGAGCGGCAACAAGGGCGTCATCGGCCACGTGGGCGACTCGCGCATCTACCTGGTGCGCCATGGCCAGTGCCACCGGCTCACCGAGGATCACACCCTGGTGGCCGCCCAGCTCAAGGCCGGCACCATCACCAAGGAACAGGCCGCCACCTCCCAGTACCGCAACGTCATCACCCGCGCGGTGGGCATCCAGGAGTCCGTCCAGGTCGACACCCTCATCGTCGATCTCTTCCCGGGCGATCTCTTCCTGCTGTGCTCGGACGGCCTGCACGGCTACCTGGACGATGACGAGGTGCTGCCGCTCGTGCAGGGCTCCACCCCGGTGGACCTGCCCAAGCGCTTCGTGGATCTGGCCAACGAGCGCGGAGGCAAGGACAACATCACCGCCGTGGTGGTGAAGGTGTCCGGCGAGGGCACGCTGGAGGCGGAGACGAGCGAGGCGCAGAGCCGCATGGAGGCGCTGCGCAAGATTCCGCTCTTCCGCCACCTCACCTACAAGGAGCAGACGGCGGTGTTGTCCATCGCCACCACGCGCACCTTCCCCGCCGGCCGGGAGATCGTCGTGGAGGGCCAGCCGGGCGAGGAGCTCTTCGTCGTCATCCGCGGCCGGGTGGTCATCGAGAAGAGCGGGGTGGAGATCGCCGAGCTGCGCCCGGGCGGGCACTTCGGGGAGATGGGCCTCATCGACAACGCCCCCCGCTCGGCCACCGTGCGAGCGGTCGAGCCCACCCGCACCATGGTCATCTCCCGCTCGGATCTCATGGGGTTGATGAAGCGCGAGTCCATCCTGGCGGTGAAGATGCTCTGGAGCTTCGTGCAGGTGCTGTCGGATCGTCTGCGAGCCACCAACTCGGAGCTGAGCGAGGCCCGACAGGAACTGGCGGTGGCCCAGGCCATCCAGCCCTTCGCCGAGGAATAGGGCCCCCGGGACAACTCCGGGCCGGAATGAAAGGCCCGGAATGTCCGTTGGCAGGCCGGTCGCGGGGTGAACGTCCCCGCGCCGTCCGCCCACACCATGCGCAAATGGCTCGTCATAGGTCTGGCCTTCGCCATGCTGTCCGTGGCGGTGGCGGTGTTGTGGCCTCGGTCCGGCGTCCCGGCGTCCACCGGGAACGCGGGGGCTCCCGCGATCCGCGCGCTGCCCGAGTTCGAGCCGGTGGAGGTGTCCTCCGGCGCTTCCGAGGGGCTCACCCTCACCGGGCGGGTGTTGGATCCCTCCGGCCGGCCCGTGCCGGACGCGGAGGTGTCGCTTGCCGCGAGCGCGCAGAAGACGCTCACCTCGGTACGCTGTGACGAGTGTGGACAGGCGCTGCTGGCCTGTCCGGCGCGCGAGAGCGGCATTCACGCATGGGCCTTCTTCGAGCAGGCCCGGGGTTTTCTCCAGGCCCGGGCCAGCACGCGCACGGACGCGCAGGGCCGCTTCCGCTTCGATCATCTCGTCGGCGTGTCCTTCTCCGTGTGGGCCCGGGCCGGGGGCTTCGGTGCCGCCCTGCGCGAGCGCGCGGCCCCGGGGGAGCCGGTGGACTTGTACCTGTCCTCGCCCCGGAGCATCGGCGGGCAGGTGGTGGACGACGCGGGCCGGGGCATGCCGGGCGCCCGGGTGTACGCGGTGTCGCGCAAGGTGCCCGTGCCGTCCGAGGCGGTGACGGGTCCGGATGGCTCCTTCACCCTGTCCGGCCTGGGCGAGGGGCCCTTCTATGTCGTGGCCTCGGCCCAGGGCTTCCTGCCCTCGGTGGAGCACCAGGTGGAGGCGGGTCCGCGCCCCGTGCGCTTGCGCCTGGAGCCCTCGCGCACCCTGGAGGTGCACGTCACCCACCAGGGCCGGCCCGTGGAGGCCACGGTGCGGCTGCGGGCGGATCACCTCGCCCGTGAGGCGCGCGCCGAGCGCGGCGTGGTGCGCTTCGAGGACCTGTACCCGGACTCGCTCGTGGTGTCCGCCGAGGCGGGAGCGCTCGGGGCCGAGCCGCGCACCCTGACGCTCAGCGAGCGCCTCACGCAAGTGACGCTCGAGCTGGAAGAGGCTGGCACGCTGCTCGTCACCGTGGTGGACGAGGCCGGGCAGCCGGTGCCCTCGCCGACCCTGATGCTGCGCACCTCCCGTGGCCCCCTGCCCATCCACACGCAGAAGCCGCAAACGGGCGCGCTGGTGCAGTTCGGCCCCCTGGCCGTGGGCGACTACGTGCTGGAGGGCAAGGCCCCGGGCTACCAGGACGCGCAGCTGCCCGCTCGCGTCAAGCCGGGCGAGACGACGTTGGAGCTGGAGATGTCGCGCGCCACGCTCATCTCCGGCCAGGTGTTGGATCAGTACGGCCGGCCCGCGCCCAACGTGTCGGTGCTGGTGCAGCCCACCGGGGACGCGGTGCTCGCGGACGAGGAGGGCCACTTCTCGGCGCCCGTGCCCACGCCGGGCCTCTACGAGCTGCACGCGCACCACTCCGAGTGGGGCGGCGGACAGGTGAAGGCGACGGCTCCGGCCGAGGGCGTGAAGCTGGAGCTGGAGCCACGCGCGTCGCTGGAGGTGACGGTGACGTCCGAGGGGCGCCGGGTGGAGGGCGCGGACGTGATGTTGTGGGTGGAGAGCGAGGGCATCTTCCGCAGCGACTCCACCTCGGGCTCCGATGGCGTGGTGCCCATGCGCGGCCTGCCCTCGGGCACCTACGCGCTGGTGGCCACGCACCCGGACTACCTGCCCTCGCCCCGGCAGAGCGTGGTGGTGGAGGACGGGCAGACGCAGCGCGTGACGGTGTCGCTCGAGCCCGGGGCCGTGCTGCGCGGCGAGGTGGTGGACACCCAGGGCGCGCCCATCGCGGGCGCGACGGTGTCGGTGCTGCCCCGCGCGTCCGAGGCGGTGACGACCGATGCCCAGGGGCAGTTCGAGATGCGCGCCCTCAACCCCGGGCGTCCCTACCTCGTGGAGGCACGGCACCCGGCGTACGACCAGCGCGAGCGCGCGCAGGGCTCGGCCGGTGGCGAGCCGGTGCGGTTGGTGATGCAGGCGCGCGCCCTGTTCCGCGGCCGCGTGGTGGCCGAGGACGGCGAGCCCGTGCGCCACTTCCAGCTGGAAGAGCACGAGGTGACGAGCGCGGACGGGCGCTTCGAGGTGGCGTTGTCCGTCGTGGAGGAGCGCGTCATCGTGTCCCTGGAGGCGCCGGGCTTCGTACCGCTGACGGTGGACAAGCCGGCCCAGCCCAATGATCTGGGCGATCTGGTGCTGCAGCGAGCGGCCCAGGTGACGGGCCGGGTGCGCGACGAGGGCGGAGGGCCCGTGGCGGACGCGGTGGTGGGGTGTGACGCGTGCGATGACTCGGTGATGACGGGGCCGGATGGCAGCTTCACCCTGGCCAGTCCCTCCTTCGTGAGGAAGTTCAACGTCTCCGCGCGCAAGGGGCGCCTGAGCGCCTCGGCGCCGTTCTCGACCGAGGAGCGCCGCCCGCTGGAGCTGGTGCTCAAGCGCGCCACGCGGCTGTCTGGCACGGTGTACCAGGCCAACGGCACGCCCGCCGCGGGCCTCCAGGTCAAGGCCATCAACACGGAGCGCTCGGAGCCGCTGAGCATCGTCACCGGGCCGGATGGGCGCTACTCCGTGGACGTGGCCCCGGGCAACTACCGCTTCATGACGGGCTCGGAACACGATTTCTCCGGCCAGACCGTGCTGCTCATCCAGGTGGGGGAGGGGGAGCAGCAGGTGAACTTCGGGCCCGCTCCCGGCACGAGCCCGTTGACGGTGGTGCTGCAGCCCGGACGGGGCCGGGTGCTCTGGGTCGTCGCCGGGGACATGCGCGGGGTGACCCGTCCCCAGCAGGAGCTGAACCGGGTGCCCTACGGGCAGGTCATCTTCCAGCCGACGGGCGAGCGCGTCCTCCTGCAGGGCCTCGCTCCGGGGCGTTACACCGTCATCTGGGCGAGCCTGCACACCGAAGGAGAGCCCCCCGTGGTGCGCACGGTGGATCTGCCCTCCTCGTCGGAGGTGGTCCTCACGCCCTGAGTGAAGTGCTAGCGTCGCGGGCATGCGCCCGCCCCTCTCGCGCGTCCATGCCCTGCGGCTGCGCAACCGCTGGAAGTTCATCCTGCTGGTGACGGCGCTCGCCACCGCAGGCGCGGCGCTCTGCCAACGCCACGGCTGGCTGCGGATTCATGACGCCGAGCTCGCCGCCTATGATCAGGGGCTCACCTTCTTCACCCGCGGCCATGAGCGCTCGCGGGACGTGCTCATCGTCGGCATCGACGATCGGACGCTGCAGGGCATCCGCGACAACGCGCGCTACGTGCGCAACTACGGCGTCTATCCGTACTCGCGCAACCTGTGGGCCCGCGTCTTCGAGCACCTCATGGACGAGGGCGCCCGCGCCATCGTCTTCGACGGGGTGATGGACGAGCGGGGCACCGACGAGAGCAATGACCTGGCGCTGGTCCAGGTCCTGGAGGAGCGCGGCATTCCGCTCACCCTGGGCTTCAGCGTCAACGCGGGCCAGCCGCCCCTCCCCCGGGTGGAGCCCGTCAACCGCTTCCCCCGGCCTCCCGCCCGCGAGGGCCCGTCTCCCTCGCTCCCCGTGGCCGAGCCAGCCGCGGATCCCTTCGCCGAGCCGCAGGAGCCTCCACCGCTCGCCTCCGAGGACGTGGCGCGGGCGCTCGCGCTTGCCGTGGAACATCCCGGTCTCGGGTTGCCCCCGCTGGTCCAGAAGCCGGGTGGCAGCGGGCCCCGGCTTGTCCTCCACCCCGTGCCTCCCCTGCCCATGCTGGTGCCCACCGTGCCGGGCTTCGGGCTCGTGATGATGGAGGAGGACGCGGATGGAAAGCTGCGCCGCACGCGCTTCGCGTACTCGGATGGGGCCAATACGTACGCCACGCTGCCACTGGCCGCGGCGGTGGACTTGCTCGGCGCCGAGCGGGTGGAGCTCACGCCGGGCCGGCTGCGCCTCGGTGCCCGGGAGCTGCCCATCAACCTGGACGGCACGGCGGAGCTGGACTTCGGCGGCCCGTGGCAGGAGCGCTTCCAGGCGATCAGCGTCTACGCGGTGTTGGAGGACTGGGCACGCCGTCGGGAACATCGCGAGCGGGGCACGTCCTTCGTCCCCGTGCTCCCCGAGGGCACGTTCCGCGACAAGGTGATCGTCGTGGGCGGCCTGTCGGTGGGCACCAGCGACGTGAAGGCCACCCCCTTCCAGAGCGAGGCGCCCGGGCTCGTCAAGCAGGCGGTGGTGCTCGAGGCGCTGCTGTCCGGGGGCTTCATCACCCAGGCGCCCTTCGCGCTGTCGCTGCTGCTCACCTGCGCCGTGGCACTCCTGTCCGTGGCGCTGCTCACGCTCGCGCGCTCGCCTCTCCTGGAGATCGTCTGGCCGCTGGCGCTCTGCTTCGGTTTCTTCCTCTTCACCGGTGTGTTCCTCGAGCACGGACGGGTGCACGTGCTCAGCGCCATGCCCATCTACGCGGGCGTGTTCGCCTCCCTGGCGTCGGTGGCCGTCAACCACATGTTCGCCAACCGCGAGCGCGAGCGGCTGCGCCAGTCCTTCAACCGTTTCCTGGACAAGACGCTGGTGGATCAGCTCGTCGAGCAGCAGCGGCTGCCCTCGCTGGAAGGCGAGACGCGGGAAATCACCGCCTTCTTCTCCGACATCCGCGGCTTCTCCACCTTCAGCGAGCGCTTCAAGGACGATCCCCGGGCCCTGGTGGCGCTGCTCAACCGCTACCTCACCCGGGTGAGCTCGGTGCTCATGGCGCACGGGGCCTGCCTGGACAAGTACATCGGCGACGCGGTGGTGTGCCTCTTCGGCGCTCCCCTGGACATGGCCGACCACGCGGTGCGCGCCTGCCACGCGGCGCTCGCCGTGCGCGACGAGGTGGACGCCCTGCGCGCCGAGCTGCGCCAGGAGGGCCTGCCCGACGTCTACACCCGCATGGGCCTCAACTCCGCGGAGATGTTCGTGGGCAACTTCGGCAGCGAGCACCTGCTGGACTACACCGCCATCGGCGATGGGATGAACCTGGCCGCCCGGCTGGAGGGCGCCAACAAGGCGTACGACACGGTCATCCTCATCGGCCCGCGCACCTACGCCCTGGCGCGCGAGCACATCGAGGCGCGCGAGCTGGATTGGGTGCGGGTGGCGGGCAAGGTGGAGGTGGTCACCCTTTACGAACTGCTCGCGCGCAAGGGCGCGCTGCCCGCCGCCCGGCGAGCCACCGTGGAGCGCTACGCCGAGGCGCTCGCGCTCTACCGTGCCGCCTGCTTCGAGCAGGCGGTGCGCGTGCTGGAGGCGGCGCTCGCGGCGGACCCGGAGGACGGCCCCAGCCGGGCGCTCCTCGCGCGCTGCGCGCACCATGTGTTCCATCCCCCTGCCATGCCCTTCGAGGGCGTGACGAACCTGGAGAAGTGACGTGAGGCCCCAACGACCCTCCTTCTGGCTGGCCCTCGTGGGCCTGTCCCTCGGCGGCCCGGCCCTGGCCGGCGAGCCCGTCCGCACGCTGTACGTCAAGGCGAAGAACACCCACCTGAAGGACTCGGGCAGCCCCACCGCGGACACTCTCCGGGTGCTGCAACCGGGCCATCCGGTGAGCTACCTCGGACGCGAGGGCACCTCCTCCTGGCACCGCGTGTCGGTGGCGGCCGACAAGGGAGCGCTCGAGGGCTTCATCTACCAGGCCAACCTCTCCGCCTCGCCCCCCGCGCTGGAGGTCCTCAGCAAGGATCCGCAGAAGCCCCTGTCTCCCGAGGCCTTCGCTTCCTCGGGCGCGGCCATCAAGGCGATCGGCCCCGGCACCATCGAGTTCGGCAAGACGCTGGAGCACTCCGAGAGCGTCCAGCAGCTCATCCACCTGTCGGAGCTGGCCAGCCAGGTGCAGGACGCCGAGGTGGCCGCGTACGCCCGCGCGGCCGGGCTGCCCGAGGTGGTGGGCTCGGGCCAGGTGACTGCGCCGCGGCCGGCCAAGACCCAGAACAAGAAGCGCAAGGGGAAGAAGTGATGCGCCGCCACCTGATGCTCGTCGCCGTCTGTCTGCCGCTGTGCGGCTTCGGCTCCTGCTCCCGATTCATCCAGGCGGACCAGCAGGCCAGGCTCCGCGCGAGCGAGATGCGCCAGGAGTGCGTGGCCCTGCGCGAGCGGGTCATCACCTTCGAGGAGGAGCGCTCGTTTGGAGACGCGGTGAGCGCCCAGTGGGTGAGCGAGGGCGGGGGCCTGACCACCCGGGGCGATCCCGAGGCGCTGCATGTGCAGCTCAACAAGATTGGCAGGAACCTCGCGGCCCAATCCAGCCGGCCACACCTGCCCTGGGTGTTCGGCGTGCTCCAGTCCGAGGGCGTCAACGCGGTGAGCGGCCCGGGAGGCTACGTCTTCGTGTCCGAGGGGTTGCTCGCGCGGCTGGACAACGAGGCCCAGCTCGCGGGCGTGCTGGCGCATGAGATCGCCCACATCACGGGCAAGCACGCCCTGCACGAGTACCAGGACTATCTCGTGGGCCAGTGCGAGAACTCGGCGAAGGTCGAGGAGGGGAGCGCGTACCAGGAGGCGACGGCGCAGGCGGTCTCCAAGGCCGGGCAGCGGCTGGGACAGGGGTTCCAGAACCTGTCCCAGGTGCTTCCAGCGAGTACCTTGCGAGAGGCCTTCGCGCGGGCGGGCAGCAAGGTCAAGGGCTTCGACTTCGACGAGTCGGGCCGGGAGTTCATCCGTGCCGTCACCCGGGGCGTCATCGAGCGCATGAACCGCCAGGGCTTCCGCCAGGAGGACGAGTTCGCCGCGGATCTCCACGCGGTGGAGCTCATGGCGGCGGCCGGCTACGCGCCCGGCGAGTACGTGTCCTTCCTGGCGAAGCTGCCAGAGCGGGGAGGGCTGTCCACGCCCCATCCGGCGAAGACGGAGCGGCAGGTCCGGCTGCTCAAGCACCTGGAGCAGCTGCGAGCACAAGGGGCGGACCCCGCCTTCACCTCGCCCGTGGATCTGTCCGCCACGAAGGTCGTGCCCCTCCGGGATGAGCTGCTGAACCGACGCGCCCCCACCGCCACGCGCTGACTCCTCCGGCGCCACGGATGGGGGCGCGGGCGGACTTCGTTCAGCCCAAGGCCTTCTTGGCATTCTTGATGAGCTTTTGAAGTTTCTTGTTCTTGGGATCGAGCTGAAGAGCTTGCTCCAGATGAATCAAGGCCTCTTCTTCAGCTTCCCCCCGCTCCAGGAAGAACTCACCCAGGCGAGTCAGGGCTTCGATGTTTTTCGGATCGAGTTTGATGATTTCCCTGAAGACGATTTCGAGATCCTCGAGGATGCCGTCCAGCTCGGGATCATCCTCATCGAGATCAAGAAGTGTTTCTTCGTGGCTCGCCGCCGCCTTGAACAAACGTTCGATTTCTTTTTGCTTGGGATTGATGTCCTTGGCCATGGGGCAGGCTATATCTCGATGTGCTTGGTTGACAACGAAGAAGGGCATGGCCGGATGGGGGCCCTCGACGAGCGCTCCTGGGTCACGGATAGGTCGCGCGGAGCAGGGCGTCGCCCAGCGCTCCCAACTTCGACGCCACGCGGCGCTCGGCCCCGGCGCCACGGGCACCTTCCGGGTGCCGCGGGAGGACACTCCCAGGGGGTCCTGGTTCGCGAGAAGGTTGCGAGCCCGGGCCGTGGCGCGTAAGGAACGCGGCATGAACGCGTCGGCATTGCAGGGGCGCCGGGTGATCGTCGGAGTGGGCGGCGGCATCGCGGCTTACAAGGCGTGCGAGCTGGTGCGGGAGTTGGGCCGCGCCGGGGCTCAGGTGCGCGTGGCCATGACGGAGGCGGCCCAGCAGTTCGTCACGCCGCTCACCTTCCAGGCGCTCAGCGGCCACCCGGTGCTCACGGACTATTTCGATCCCTCGCAGGAGGGCAACTTCGGCCACCTGGACCTGGCGCGCTGGGCGGACCTGTACGTGGTGGCCCCGGCGACGGCGGACCTGATGGCGCGCATCCGCGCGGGGCTCGGCGGCGACGCGGTGACCACGTCGCTGCTCGCCTTCCGGGGTCCGGTGCTGCTCGCGCCCGCGATGAACGTGGCCATGTGGGACAACGAGCGGACCCAGGAGAACCTCGCCGCGCTGCGCGCCTCCCCCCGCTTCCATTTCGTGGGCCCGGGGGCGGGACTGCTCGCGTGCGGAGACGTGGGCGCGGGCCGGCTCGCGGACGTGGGCGACATCGTCGCGGCGGCGAAGGCCCTCTTCGCTCCGGGGCCGCTCGCGGGCCGGCGGGTGCTGCTCACCGCGGGGCCCACGCGCGAGTACCTGGACCCCGTGCGCTTCATCTCCAACCCCTCGACGGGGAAGATGGGGCTGGCGGTGGCGCAGGCGGCGCGGAGCCTCGGGGCGCACGTCACGGTGGTGCTCGGTCCGGTGGGCGCGGTGGATCGGACGGGCCTGGAGGTGGTGGACGTGGTGGGCGCGGAGGACATGGCGCGCGAGGTGCTCGCCCGGGTGGAGGACGTGGACCTCTTCATCGCGTCCGCGGCGGTGAGCGACTGGAAGCCCCAGACGCGCGCGGAGCACAAGGTGAAGAAGACCGAGGGGCCGGAGACGCTGACGCTGGTGCGCACGCCAGACGTGCTCGCCGAGGCCTCGCGGCGGGTGGCGGGGCGCGAGCGCAGGCCCGCGCTGGTGGGCTTCGCGGCGGAGACGCAGCGGGTGGTGGAGTACGCGCGTCAGAAGCTCGAGCGCAAGGGGCTGGACGCCATCGTGGCCAATGACGTCACCGCGCCGGGCGCGGGCTTCGGCGTGGACACCAACCAGGTGACGGTGCTCACCCGCGACGGGGGGGAGCACGCGCTGTCCGGCACCAAGCACGAGGTGGCTCGCGCCCTGTTGGAACTGGTGCGCGGCTACCTGCCCGCGCTGCCTCAGTAGGCGCTCCAGCCTCCGTCCGCCGTCACGACCGTGCCGTTGACGAAGGACGACTCCTCCGAGGCGAGGAACAGGGCGACCCGCGCCACCTCGTCCGGATGGGAGTTGCGGACATTGAGCGCCAGGCCGGGCCCCATCCGCTCCATCACCGCCGCGGGCACCTTGCTCATGTCCAGGCCGGCGGCGATGTTGGTCAGCATGCCTCCGGGGGCGATGGCGTTACAGCGGATGCCGGCCTTGGCGTAGAAGAACCCGGTGTTCTTGGTGAGGCCGATCACCGCGTGCTTGCTCGCGGTGTAGGCCGCTCCGGCGCGTGCGCCCTGCAGGCCTCCCACGGACGCGATGTTGATGATGTTGCCCGACTTCTTCTCGGCCATGATGCGCAGGGCGCTCCTCATGGCGCGGAAGGGCGCCGTCAGGTTGATGCTCATGAGGCGCTCCCACATCGCGTCCGTCACGTCACCCACCGGGCTGAAGTCATCCATGACGCCCGCGTTGTTCACCAGGATGTCCAGGGTGCCGTGGGTGCTCAGGGTCGTCTCGAACATCTTGTCGAGGTCCGCCTGCTGGGAGATGTCGACACGCAGCGGTGTCACGACTCCGCCCGCGTCCCGGATTTCCGCGGACAGGGACTCGAGCCCCGCCGGGTTGATGTCGGTGGCGACCACGCGGCTGCCTTCGGCGGCGAAGAGCCGGGCGATGGAGCGGCCCAGGCCCGAGGCCGCGCCCGTGACGATGGAGACCTTGCCTTCGAGTTTCTTCATGGAGGAGTTCCTTGAGGAGGAGGGTTCAGGACAACGACTGGATGCGGACTGTGCACTGCATGGGCTTGTGGTTCACTCGCCTGGGTCACCGCCGGGCGGAGACAGGGGCCAGCCACACGCCGACGAGCGCGTCGACCAGTCCGGCCGCGGTGGCTTCCCACGTCGAGCGGGGCGGGGCGGTGCCCTCGTGCAGCGCCCGTTCCCGCTCGGCGCACATGTGCACGATCATCAACCGGCTCATGTAGCCGCGCTCCTGCCGCACCTCCTCGGGCAGACGTGGCACCAGCCGGAACATGCCCTCGGAGGTCTGCTGCATCGAACTCGAGGAGAGCGCCTCGTTGATCACGAGATCCCGGAAGGAGGGATGGGTCGTCACCTGGGCGATGAACCGCGCGTACCAGGAGGGGCTGCCCAGCGAGGCGAGGTGCTCGGTGGTCGGCCGCACGAGGCAGGATGCCCAGTCGCGCAGGTCGGGCGAGCCGGAGATCTCCGCGAGCAGCTCGGTCCGCCGCCGCTCGATCGACTCGGAGTGCCGGCGCACGATCGCCACCACGAGCTCTTCCTTGGAGCCGAAGTGGTAGCCGACGGCGAAGTTGTTGGACTGGCCGGCCGCCTCGCTCACCTGGCGATTGGAGACGGCCTCCACGCCGTGCTCGGCGAACAGCCGCTCCGCGGTGACGAGGATCAGTTCGCGGGTCTCACTGCCCCGGTCGGATTTGCTCGGACTCACCCGCGCACCCGGACCTTTTCCAGGCCCCCGTGGAGGAGCCCCTCGCGGCGGAGCGGCGCCTCGGCCCCTTCCTCGGGCGGCGCCAGCGGGGTGGGCGCTCGCAACGGATGGACCTGCTGGCTGTCGTCGGCACTCATCATGACCTCCGGAGAGTGACCCGTCCTCGAGCCCTCGCGAGGAGGATTAAGTCAAACGACTGATGAAGTCAATTGACTTAAATGCGCGCCTGACGTGCGACAGGCGGGCCTGGAGGCCGGCGTTGAACGGTCAGCCCTGGCTCGGGACGATTGAGTCAATGTCTGGTTACAGCGCGCTCTTCACCAGCCGGTGCTCCTGCCCTCGGCCATTCCCCAGAGCATCAACATCTGGGCCACGGGGGGAGCGGGGCAATCGCCAGGCCTCGGCGGTGGCTGACGGCGCGCGGGTGTGCGCCTTTCCGCGCTCCGGGCTGTCTCAGGCGCCACGCTCGTCTCTGGCGGCTTCGGCGCCGCCCCCGCTTGGGGGCGCTGCCCGCGGCCCCTTCCGCCCGGCCCCTGGCGTGAGGCGCCGCCGCAGCACCCCGTCCGCGGCGAGCAGCACGAGCAGCGTGCCCAGGCTCACCCCGGTGCCCACCGCCAGCCCGGGCGTGCGGTAGCGGAAGACCACCTGATGCTCCCCCGGGGGCACCGCCACCGCGCGCACTGCCCCATTGGCGGGCAGGATGGGCACCGGCTCCCCGTCCACGCTCGCCGTCCACCCCCCGTAGTAGGCGTCGTTGAGCACCAGCACCTCCCCGCCCCGCGCCCGCACCTCCACCTCCACCCGCTCCGGCGCGAACCGGGCGGCGGTGACCTCGCCCCGGGGCGCCTCCAGCGGCGGCTCGGGCAGGGGCGCCGCGCACTCCACCACCACCTCGCGCGGCGCCTGGACGCCGCCGAGCCGCCGCAGCGCCTCCCGCGGACCCGCCACACAGCGCGGGTGGGCGAGGTACGCGCGCGGCAGCGCGTTCGGGTCCTCCACCAGCCACAGCCCGAAGGCGTCCAGCCGCTCCAGCACCCGGAGCGGTTCCGCCGCCAGTTGCGCGGTGACCTCGCTCGAGAGGATGAAGTAGCGCGTGTGGAACAGGCCCGCGGTGTGCCGCACCCAGGAGTTCGTCTCCGCCTGCACGTCCGCCACCCTCCGCGACACGGCGGGCATGTACGCGGTCGAGCTCTCCAGGCCGAAGAGCGCTGGCACGAGCGGCATCAGCGAGGCCCCCATGATGAGCGCGTTCGTCTCCGCCAGGGTGGGCAGCGGCAAGGGGCGCGGCGCGTAGTAGAGGCCCGTCAGCCGGTACACCCGCGGCGGCGGCCCGACCTGCTCGCGCAGCTCCTGCTGGATGCGCAGGACGAAGGGCGTCGGCTCGTCGAACAGCTCCGGCTCCCCCACCTTGTAGATGTCGCCATTGGCCAGCAGCAGCCCTCCGAAGCCCACGACCCCCACGAGCCCGGCCCGCGCCTCCGCCGAGCGCACCGCGCCGAGGATGCCCCCCAACGCGAGCAGGCTCCCGCCCGCCAGCCCACAACCCAGCACGAAGTGCTCGCCGATGCGCCGCTGGGCCTCGGGCCACGGCGGCCCCATCCACAGGCCGGACAACATCCCCTCGGAGAACACGTGGCCGAGCCACTCCGCGCCGCCCACCGCGAGCACCAGTCCGCCCAGCCCGAGCGCGCCGCGCCCCATCCGGCGCCGGACGTCGGGCGCGTGCTCCAGCCGCTCCCACCCCACGCCCGCCGCCAGGCACACCGCGAAGGTGACGAACGTCATCAGCTTCTCGGGGTAGCGGAAGGCCCGCCACGGCGGCACCCAGTCGAACACCCAGCCGTAGAGCGGCGTGTGCTTGCCGAGCGCCAGCAGCACCGCCCCCAGGGCGGCGGCGAGCAGCAAGGCCGCGCGTGGCCCCCGCACCCGGACCACCGCCACGCCCGCCATCACGAGCGCGGGCGTGCCGAGATAGAACGAGTCCGCCCACAGCTCGGTCCTCGACGTGGACAGCAGCCACGCACTGATGGCCACCTGGACCTGCTCGCCGGACTCACCCGCGAACAGGGGCCCGAGCAGCAGCTCCACCAGCCGCACGGGATGGACGGACCACTCCGTCGCCTGCGCCAGCGTCTGATTCGAGGCGCGCACTTCACCCAGCCCCGCCAGCGTCGGGAGGATCTGCACCGCGCACAGCAGCAGGGAGACGATCCCCACCCCCAGCATTCCCAGCAACGCGCGGGGCGTGCCGCCAGACGCCGGGCGGCTCACGCTCCACAGCAGTGCCCCGCCCAGACAGACCGCGTAGCCCTGCACGTCGCCGGCGAGCAGCACGAGCCCGAGCAGCACGGCGACCCCGAGCCCCCGTCCCACCGAGGGCGCCCTGAGCAAGCCCTCCAGCGCCCAGAACACCCAGGGCACGGTGACGGCCGCCAGGAGGTACAGGGTGTTGTTGGTGATGCTGACGAGGTAGCCACTGAAGGAGTAGCTCATCGCCGCGAGCAGCGCGGCCCCGAGCCCCCACCCGAGCCGCCGCCCCAGCGCGCTCATGCCGAGGAACGCCACGGGGAAGCACAGCAGCATGAGCCACTTGAGGCCCTGTGCCCCGGGCAGCACCAGCGACAGCACCTGGGCCGGGTGGAAGGCTCCGGAGACGACCATGCCCACGTAGGGCTGCCCGAGCCCATCGAAGGGATACCACTGGGGAAATTCCCCCCCGAGCACCCGCTCGCGCCAGTATTCCCACAGTGGGACATAGACCTGCTGCACGTCGCGCAGGAAGAAGACGTTGGCGGAGAAGACCGCCCGATGGAAGAAGAGGAAGGTGAGTCCCACGCTCAGGGTGGGGACGAGCCATCGGGGCGGGGGCGCTTCGGACCGGGGGGGCTCTGGGGAGACGGAGGACATGGGCTCCAGGTCGCACGGGCGGAGAGGGCGGGGGACTCTACCGGACAACTTCCGGTGGCGAACACCTCTGACGGCGGTGCGGTGCACCACGCCGCCGACGTCCCGGGCCTCAGCGATTCAGCGCCGTGAAGAGCAGGAGGAAAGCGGCGGTGGACGCGATCAGCGTCACCAGGATGGGGACGGTACGCAGTGCCAGCGTCAACACGCCCAGGATCCCCAGCCCCAACAGCGCCGGGCCGGGCGCCGCCGCTATCTCGCTGCTCGCGGAGAAGATGGCCAGGTTGATCAGCAGGGGAGCAACACCCTCCTTGGCCAGCGCCAGCAGGGCGAACTGGCCGCTCCCCGTGAAGCCTCCCACGCTGAGCGCGAAGACTTCCACAACCATCCGCGCGCACACGTGGCATGGCTCCGACGGGCCCGCGGCGTCCGCGCACGACCTGGCCATTGTCGGTGAGCACCGTGAGGCCAGGGCAATCGAAGTCCCAGATGTGCAGCGGCAGGACGCTGATCTCTCCCGAGGGGGGCGAGCTGCTGGCCGCCCCAGTTGAGCAATCCCGCCTGCTCGTTCCACAAGTAGCGCTCGTCGAGATGTTCGAGCCTGGCTCGCGTGCCGTACCGCTCGTCGACGAACTCCAGATAGGCGGAGGCCTCTCCCAGTGCGAAGAACCGGTCCGTGAAGCGCTGCTGCTCTTCCGGGTCGGTATCCTCGACGATCTTCAGGAAGCGGGGGATCATGTCCCATGAGGTGGGCGTCGAGTTGCAGGCCATGGCGAGTAACTTGCGCCGACTGCCCAACTCCTCGGCGCGCGGAGACTGGAAGAACGCATTGGGGGAGATCACCAGGATGTGCGCATGCTCCGGGATTTTCTTCGCGAGCAATTCACTGAACCGATCCCCATTTTTCTGGCTGATGAACTCCCTGTTTGTCACAAGACAGAAGGTGGCATCTTCTGGATCGCCGAACTGACGAATCCGGGCTGGAGAGATGGAGGCTGGCTTCATGAAGAGTTCCTTTCTTGCGACGGTTCTTCATGACGGCCTCCTGGTTGGTGGTTCGGGCTCGGGCTCCTCCGGTAGGGAGGATTTGGAAAACCGGCCCAAATGGATGGAGAGCCGAGTCTGGCTTTGTGACGGGCTTCCAGTTCGCGGGCAGCCAGGGCCACGCCGACGGTCGCCTTCGCCGAGCCCCGGGTCTTGTCCGTCCGTGGGGAAGCAAGCGGCCAGGCGCCGCCGGAGTTGCTGCCCGGGGACGTGCGTGCGTTCTTCCGCACCCCCCGAGCGCCTGAACCTCAGAAGACCGCGATGGGGTTGACGGGAGAGCCCGTGCCGCCTTCCACGTTCAGGGGGGCGATGCCGAGGAAGAAGTCATGGCGCTTGCGCTCGGCGGCGGCCTTGCTCAGTGCCTCGGGGTCGGCGTTGTCGATGACGTGGATGCCCAGGCTGTTGATCAGCATCAAATGCACCGGAAGAAAGGAGCCCTCCACGCCGGAGGGAATCACATCCAGACCGACATCCGTGGCGACGACGGCGACCCCCCGCTTCTTGAACCAGTCGGCGGTGGAGGCGTGCAGTCCCGCGGACTGCTTCGACACATCCCAGGGGCCCACGGCGGCGCGGCGGGCCCAGCGGCCCGTGCGGATGATGACGGCGTCACCACTGGACACGCGGACCTTCGTCTTCTTCTCCCAGGCCTCGAGATCCTTCGCGTGGATGGCGGTGCCTGGCTCCAGGTAGGGGACGCCTTGGAGGACAGGCAGGTCGATGAGCACTCCGCGCGTCAGGAGCCCTTCCTTGAGCGCGCTCACGGCGAGCGTGGCGCAACCTTTCGCGGTGACGAGCTTCTGGTCGTACCCGTTGAACATCTTGCCCTGATGGAAGACGTGGCAGAGCGCATCGAGGTGGGTGTGCGAGAAGCCATGAAACCCGATGGACAGGGAGTCGGCGCTGTACGTGGAGTCCGGGGACTCCCCCGTGAAGAGCATGTCGTGGCCGAGCGGGTACGGGACATCCTCGGCCTTCTGGGTCTCCAGCGGATGCGCGAGGGAGACGGAGACGCCTTCCCGGACGAGCCGTGCGGCGTCCTTGCGCTTGGCGGCGGAGATCAGGTTCGCGGCGCCGAGCTGATCCTCGGGACCCCAGCGCTGCCAGTTCCGGTTCTTCTCCATCCAGGTGTCGATGTCCTTCGCGGTCGCGAAGGGCGTGGCGACGGCGCTGTTCTGGGCCGCGCTCGGCAGCGTCCACAGCAGTGCGCCCGTGAGGACAACGGTCTTGAGCAGGTTCATGGCGCCCTGATAACGCCCGGAAGGACGGTTGCCCACTGAGAATGCAGCCGCATCGGGTCCACCACTCATGGGCACGACGCAAGGGGACCGGGCCGGCCTCCTGAAGAGGGAGGCCCGGGGAACTCCACCCCTCGTCACTGCCTGGTGAACGTCAAGTAGTCGAGATTGAACGCGTCACCAAAACGCAGCTGGATGATGTGCTTGCCAGCCTCCAGGTTCACCTGCGTGCTCACCGTCGTATAGGTCTGCCACTCTCCGGTGTTCGGCACGGCGAGGGTGCCCACCTTCTTTCCGTCGAACAGGATGCGCAACGAACTGCCATTGGCCGTCTGCGTCGCGACCCGGGCGGACACGGTATACGTGCCGCTCGTCGCCACGTTCACCGTGTACTCCACCCATTCCGAGGAGCTCACCCAACCGACGTTGAAGCCTCCGCTGGGAATCGCGCCGACATCGACGCCCTCGTTCGGCCGGTACGCGCCGCCTTCGTTCTGCGGACTGCCATCGCTGTACGCGACGCCCTGGGCCCCGTTGTCGTAGTCCTCCGCCTGGATCTGTCCCGGAATCGCCAGCGGCGTGGCGAAGTGTGGCGTGCCGTGCTGCTTCGTCTGCTTGACCAGTTGGATCGTGCCGTCGCCGTTGTAATACAGCTTGTCGACGCTGACCGAGCGAAGCCAATCATTCCCCGACAGCATGCTCGTGTGGTAGAAGGCATACCACTGCCCCTTGTACTGCACGATCGAGCCGTGGTTCGTATAGCTGTCGGTGGAGTCGATGTAGATGCCACGATACGTCCATGGACCGAGCGGGCTCGTGCTCGTGGCGTAGCGCATGCGGTTGTGGTCGCCATTCTGATCGTAGTTGTCCGCGTACGACAGGTAGTAGAGCCCGTTCCGCTTGTGCACCCACGAGGCCTCGTGGAAGTCGACCAGGCCCTGCATGGTCTGCATCTGGCCGTCGATCTCCATCATGTTGGCCTTGAGCTTGCCCCCCTTGGCGATGCCTCCCCCGCCGTAATACAGATACGCCTGGCCATCGTCATCGACGAACACCGCGGGATCGATCAGCGACTCGAGTCCCTGGATGTATCCCTGCACGGTGAAGTTCGCGGCCGGCTGCGTGCTCGTCGCCACGCCGATCTTCCAGGTGTTGTTCCAGTCCGTTCCGCTGGGATGGGGGAAGTAGAAGTAATAGATGCCGTTCTTGTAGGCCACATCGGGCGCCCACATGAAGCCGCCCTCCGGCCTTCCCCAGGGCACGTTGGAGGCGCGCAGGATCTCGCCGTGATCGACCCAGTTGACCATGTCGTTGGTCGAGTAGACATGGTACTCGTCCATGAGGTCGGCACCGCGCGGTGGGGCGATGTCGTGCGATGGATAGACATAGAGTCGTCCGTCGGCCCAGACATGCGCCGAGGGATCGGCGGTGTACATGTTGCGGAAGATCGGGTTCTGTGGGTCGCCGACGGTCTGCGCGACCGCCGGGGACACGGCGAGCGACACGCCGGCGATCGCCAGCGACAGCATGCAACGCTTGGACATGGATGGCTCCTGATGGGAGCACGCCCGCTCCCGTAGACACATCCCTCTCTGGAGGGAATTACATGGTATTCCGGGTCAAACTGGATCTCAATGATAATCCAGAGCGGACCCCTGTCCTTCATCCACGAGTCGCCCGGCCACTCGTTGATGACGCATCTCGCCATCTCACAGGCTTCGCTCCCTCTTTTGGGTGATGTGTTTCCCGTGCTTTCGGGTGGTTTCCATCAAGGCCAGACACGCTACCCTGAGATGAGCGCGACGAATCCCAGCCCCTTGAACAGGAGGCGGCGCCAGCGAGGGCAGATGGGCACCCGGCGCTCGCCCGGGGCATTGGGGGTGGACGAGCGTCGCCGTGGTGGCTGGGGATGCCGTCGCTCATTCAAGAACAGCACATCCATGACGAGTTGGTTGAACCTCAGGCCACCCCGCTCCCGCCAGGGTTTCGAGCAGAGGAAGTAGAGGGACAGAAGGTGCCGAGCAGCATCGTCTGGGCGTCGTGGAACTTCGCGTGGGGAGACCAGTGCGGGTTGAAGAGGTGCGTCTCGTTCCAGTCCGCCCCGTAGGGTCCGATGAGGGCGAGGAGCGCGACGAGGGAAATGAGCCACCTGCCAAGAGGAAGTTTCATGGATCGAAGGAGTACGGAGGCGGGCGACGTCAGGGCCCCCATTCGAGTCCGACCATCAGGCGGTACTGGCGGTAGGCGAACGGGGTGCCGCGCAGCTGCGGGACGGGCACCACCATGTCCGGCTTGAACTCGAGCCAGGTGCTCGGTGCCACCCGGACGGCCGCGCTCAGGGCGCCCAGGCCCAGGTACGCCCCCACGGAGCCCATCGGCGCGCCCACCGCGCTGAACAGCAGCAGGCTCGTCCCCAGGTGCACCGTGGTGCGCAGCTCCACGCCCTCCACCTGCGTCCAGCGGTAGATGCCCGAGCCCACCAGGCTCAAGACCCCGGGCGCGAAGGGGCCGGAGAGCAGATCAATCCACGGGTTGAACTCCAGATCCACCCCCAGCGCGAGGTGGGCGAGCGGTGCCCAGCGGACGCCCGCGTCCGCGCTCAGGGCGGAGCGGTCGAGGGAGACGCCGGCCGCGACGTGGAGGCGGGGAGCGAACGTCTCGGGCGTCCCGGCGGGCGCGGCGGAGGGCAGGGTGGCTGCGACCAGACCGAACCAGAGCAGCAGGGGCCGTTTCATGGCCGTCCCCGGTGGCCCCCGCGGCGCTGCCGCTGGCGGAGCAGGCCGAGCCCCGCCAGGAGGGTGCCCGCGGAGAGCACGCCGGGCGCGGCGGCGCACCCTTCGGAGCGGGTGGGGCTCGTGGCGTAGCTCTCCAGCGCGCCGCACCAGTCATTGCCGATGGAGCACCCGGGCGCGACCTGGAGGTAGCCCTGGAGCACGGCGTCCGCCCGCGCCAGGCGCCCCTGACGTCCCCCGCTCCCGTCGGCCAGGGCGGCCAGCAGGTCGGCCGAGGCCTGGGTGGCCGCGGCCACTCGTGCTTGACCGGGCGCGTCCTCGTCCGTGCAGCGGTCGAAGGCCGAGATGTGCGCCCGGCCATCCCGTGCCGGGTTGTAGTCGGGGGCGAGCGCGGGGTCGACGTAGTTGAAGACGCTCCAGATCCGCCGCATGTCGGGCGAGCGGTAGATGTGGGTGAAGCTGTCCTGGAGCGCGTGAAGGGCGCGCCCGAGCCGGTAGGCGTAGCGCGGCAGCGGCACGAGCGCGCGCTGGTACTTGAGGGCGAGCTGGACCGGCTCGGTGGCGTCCAGGTCGACGGCCTCGGCGTCCCCCAGTGCGAGCGCCACCTGCTCCAGGATGGAGTCGTGACACGCCTGGGCGGCCTGGACGTCTCCGGCCGCGAAGTCCTGGTCCGACGTCCGCAGGCAGTGCTCGGGCTGCGAGGCGGGGGCGAGGTCCACCTCCACGTGCTCGGGCAGATCCGTGGCGGCGGCACCATGGAGGTCGTTGTCCCGGACCCCGGCCAGCATCGCCACCGTCCACGCGTCGCGAGCCGTCGGCAGGTGGAAGGGCAGGTTGTCCACGAGGACCTTCTGTCCGGCCGTCGGCGCGGGCGGCAGCGCTCCGTCCGGCCAGCCCGCCCGTGCCAGCGCGGCGGCGGTGATCCGCTCGTGGCAGCCCTCCGTCACCGGCGTCTCGATGGTGTACGCGCGGGCCGCGGTCGTACCGAGAATGAGGGCGGCCAGCAGCGTCGAAGCAGCCAGCGGAAGGTAGCGGCGGAGGGAGGGCACGTGTGGAAGCCGACGAGGCCAGACTGTACCACCGGGCGGGGATTGGGAGGAATTGGCCCCGGGCGCGAGCGGCTGTTCGCGGAGCAGGCCGCGCACCGGGCGGACAAGGCCCGGCGGGCAACCTTGATTGGAGGCGGCGGGAAGCGAACCCGTGAACAAGGCGATGGAAAACCCTAAGCAGGACGCGCTGTTACCCGCTATCGCCTTGATTCTCCTCGGATTCGTCATCCCGCCCCGTCCCGCCCCGTTCCCTCGCGTTCCACCCCTTTCCCCGCTGGCGGGGCACACTGGGGGCACATGCGCCCCACCTCCCCACCTGCATCCCTCCCCACGCCGGGCGGTGTGCGACTGGCGGGGCCCTCTGAACGTGCAGCTCGCTCCCCAGCTACCGGGGACCTGTGCCGGAGCTGCTGCGGCAGGGGGCATCGGCTTAGTTCGAGTTTCGCACTTTCTGGAGAGGATCAAGCCGCCGCTTGGGAGGAGCCCAGGAGGAGTAGGAGCGGTTTTTGTTGACCCTGCTCATCGCGCGGGGTCGTAGAAAATGCCGAGCGCAAACAGGCGTAGCGCAAGGTGGTGAGCATGTCGGCGAAGGAAGGGCGCACCTTGTGGCGGTACCAGGGGCGGAAGGGAGGCTCGTAGTGGGTGTGCCCTTCTCTGGCGAACCACAGCACGGTCAGGCTGTAGAGCAGCATGGCCATAGGAGCGGTTCTCCGCACCGCCAAGCGACTCCAACCCTGCGGCTCCTCGAAACCCAGGTGGCTCTTGCTTCCTTGGAAGGCTTCCTCAATGGACCCTCGTCCGGCGTACCCCTGCAACACCTCCTCCGCCGTCTGTGTGGAGACGGTGGAGTAGAAAGCTTGCACGGGACGATTTCCCGTCAGGGGCTCGACGACGACGACCTTGAGCAGACGGTTGGGAACGCTGTACCAATACACCAGCCCCTCGACGACACGCACCTTGTCTTGACGTCCATACAGTCGCAGCGTCAGGTGCCGCGCCTTCTGCTTCTCCAACATTTGTTCCGGGTTGGGCAAGCGAGGCCCACGCCGGCGAGGCCGACCCCGAGTCGTCGTCCGGCGCTCGGGGACAGGGGCGTGCAACCGGGCATCCACTGGCATTCGGCTGGTGAGGTCAAACCGGTCAGGTAGATGGGCCAGAACGCTCTGTCCGCCGTAGGCCGAGTCGGCATACACGTGAAAGCGTCGCTCGGGCACTCCCTTGCTCATGCACTTGAGCATTTCGACAGCCAGCTGGGGCCGCGTGCGATAAGTCAGGCGCCAGCGCGCTGCGGATTTGCGATTGAGATAAAGGCGGAAGAGGAGCGGCAGGCTGAAATAGCGGCCTGGAATACAAGGCAGTTGCACGCGCACGGCCAGCACGACCCACGAGTGCCCCCAGCTGAGGACAGCGCACTGGCGACTGCTGGCTAACGGGTCATGGTGCATGCCCGTGCCAAACATCTTCACGCCCCGCTTGCGCGCCAGGGTATCGTCCAGAGTGAGGGGCACTGCGCCCGGTTCAAGCAAGGGCCTGGCCAGGGCGAAGAGCGCCAGGCCCAATGCATCCAGGCTCCAGCGTGCGGTGGCGAAAACCCGGTAATAGGCCGAGTGGTGCTTGTCGCCCACGGCTCCAGCGGCCACCAGGACCCCCGTCAGAGTGCGGCGTCCAGCGAACAGCCAGCCTTTGACCACCGTCACCCACGAGGCCCGCGTGGGCGCGTTCATGGTGGCGCCCAGCGCCAGGAGCAATTGGAGGAAGGAATCCGGCAAGAACATGGTGTCCCCTTGGCGAGAGGGGACAGCCAGCTCGACTCGACGCTCCCCACCTCCGCCGTCAGCTTGCAGAGGATGACTTCTAACGTCCTGTGGCGCCTCTCGCCCCTACTGCTCGCCCTCCTGCCGCCAGCTCGCATGAGGAGCAGCCCACTCTTCAGCCCCTTCTTCTCTTCCTCTCTCAGCGCATCAAAAGTGCGAAACTCGAACTTAACGGCTGTGAGGGCGCAACCGGAGCGATGTCGGGGCCGCCAGTTTAGGCGCGAGCGGACTAGATGCCCCGTATCCCCCGGCTACGGGCAAGTGGTCGCCTGTCCCGGCACTGTCCGTTAGAGCGCGCCCGGCTGGCACCGTTACCGCCCTGGGAGCCCTCTACAAGCCCGAGCTGCGGCTGCGGCACCCTGGCCCCCTGCCGTGCCCCCGGCGCGCTCGTTCGTAGCTGTCGGGGCGCGCTGTCATGCTCCGACTGGCCCCACCAGGACCCGCTAGGTCCTAGCTCCAATGGAGGACCCGGCCATGCGTCTCCGAGCGTGCATCGCACTTCTGCTCTCTGTCTCCGCCTGCGCTACGTCAGCGCCGAGCCCGGAAGAGCCCGTGGACTGGGGCCCGAGGTATGCCAACCTCCAGCGAGCGGCAACGCTGCCTTGGACGGACGGGGGGCGGTGCGCCGTCCGCGAAGCTTCCGAGCCCTGGCCCGTGCTGGCGGAGCGGTGCTATCAGGCCCTCGACCATGACCGGATCGAGTTTCACGACATCACGGGAAGATGCGCGATTGCCTCTGCGGGGGCCGCTGCAATGGGGCTCGGAGTCTGCGTGCTGGCCGCACCGGAGATCATCGTGGGCGCGGTAGTTGTGGCGGGCGTGGTGGTGGTGGGCTTCGCGATCTCAGAGGCGCTGGAGGCTTACGAGAAGAGGGGCCGTCCCCAGGTTCGGCCGCCGCCTACGCTGCCGGTCCCGGAGACGCGGCCTGTGCCGGAAGCGCAGCCCGTGCCTGAAACGCGCCCCGTGCCAGAAACAAAGCCCGCTCCGCAGAAACCCTCGCCGAAAAAAAAGCCCAAGCCGGAGCCAAAGGGGCCGGATTTTTTCCCGCCTCTGGAGCCACCCGAGACTTCGGAGCGAGATCGCCGCAGGTGCGAGCCCATCCCAGTGCCGTACCATCTTGGCGGTAATAACCTACACAACAAGTGCGCCGACAGAATTCCGAACAACAGTTTCCCCGGCGGGGATGTGTTCGTGAATGGGAAGAACTTCGACGCGCTACAACTGGTCACGCGCACGCTCTGGGAGGTAAAAACTGATGATTTCGATATACACTCACCACATTCCCAGAGGTTTTTTGCCCGGATCAAATTGCCTGAAATACAAAGCGAGAAACGGCTCGCAGAACTCTGCGGTTATAACTTTGTCGTTGGCGTGAAAAGCGCCGCGCATAAAGCCGCTCTTGAGAAATTAGATCCAAACCTCAACATTGAAATCATGGACTGGTGCTGATATGGAGGTTTTCTCGGATGAACTTGGCATCATCGTTTATGCACCTGCTCTCGTGGGCGAAGATAGGCGGACTCTCGCTATCATTCATGGAATGGAGGGCGCACTTCCCGGCTTGCGGCTGGGTTGGACGCTCTCTGAGAAAGAGGAGTTCATTGCACTGCCTCATCGCGATGAGTGGGTCACTGCAAACAAGATAGACGGCGGGTTTCCGTTCCTTTGCAACGATGACAAAAACCGCCCGGTGACGCTTACGGGGTGGGAGAACCCGAACGGGCTTGCCGCAAGGAGCCCGCCGCACTTTGAAATCCATGGATCGCTACACCTGGACGAAGCCGGCATTGCAGCGGCGACGAATGTGCTAGCGGCCATCGGGGAAGGTGCTTGTGCTTTCTGGGGGCACGCAACGCCGTCCAACGCGGCTGTTGAGATTTCGCGGCAGACCAGAGATCCGGTTCGTAAGCCGGGAATCCCGCCACGGGGGCTACCAGTGCTCAAGCTCGCAGAGCACATGCGCTCGCCTGAGATTCCGCATCGCCTCGGATGGCTGAACTACTGGTCGGCTGCTGCCGCACGGGCCATCGGCTTCCCGGAACCCGCCCTCGACGCGGAGCTGCTGTCACGCGCACGGCGTACTGCGACGGGCGGGTGGGTTGTCAGGCTCACCGATGCGCCGCTCGACCTGGACAACCCCGCTCACCTGGACGCGCTCAAACGGGCCTACGAGCGCTTCCCGGAGATTGGCGGACGCTCCACGCCTTGAGACTCGGCACGGCTCGCGCTGGCCATACTCAGGGCCCCTTCGCTTTGCCCTCGGGGAACTCGACGTCCCCAAGGGTGAAGGTGCGCGGCCCCTGTGCTTCCCATAGCTCGAGGGTGCAAGGGGCAGCCGAGCTGCGCGCGCGCCCCCTCGATGTCCTGTTGTTCGTCACGCGCCGCATCTTGGAGCGGATGAGCGGCAGGGGCTCAGTAGCTGCCCTTGAGCGAGACGCTCGCGTACGTGCTGTAGGCGCGCAGCATCACGTAGATGCGGGTGGCCGTGGTCCTCGCCGCGATGGAGCACGTCTCGGCGTTGCCCGTTTTGTACGGACGGCAGTCATACGAGGACGTGGTCGGAGTGGAGCCCGCCTTCACATACAGGTCCACGTCACCCGTGCCGCCGCTGAGGGCGAAGGTCGAAGCCACGCCGGCCGGGACGTCCAGGTAGTAGAAGGTCTCGGAGCCCGTGGCGCCCGACAGGCCCGTCTTCGCCACGCCGTTGGTCAGCGGGCTGGCCGGCGGGGGAGGCACCACCGCGCCCACGCCCACCGCGGACCAGGCCGCCGTCACCGCCGCCACCTCGGCTGTACCGGTGCCGTGGAGCATCGTCGCGGCCTGCTCGGTGTAGATCTTCGCCTGGGCGAAGGTGGTGGACGGCGTGAAGATGTCCCGGTTGGCCTTGTAGAAGATGGCGCCCGCCTTCTGCACTCCAATGCCCGGTACGACGGTGGTCGACTTGCCGCGCGGGTGTGTGCCGCCCGTGGACAGCAGCTTGAACGCCAGGTTGGCGATGCCCGAGCTGTAGTGCACGTCGTTGCTGCCGGCGCTGCTCGTCCAGAAGTCGAGCGAGGCTCCGTCCAGCGCCGGGTCGTACATGTAGCGGAGCGCGTCACCCGCGGTGGCGGGCGTCCAGACGTCCTCGCCCAGCTTCCACACGTCCAGGTCCGTGGACCAGTTGCGCGTCCAGCTCTCGCAATAGGCGGCGAAGATGTCGCTCACGCCCTCATTGAGGCCCCCGGATTCGCCCGCGTAGACGAGGCCGGAATCGGTCTCCGTCACCCCGTGGGTGAGCTCGTGGACGATGACATCCAGATCGTTGCACACCGGACCACTGTTGACGCCATCTCCGTCACCGCAGACGAGCTGGGTGCCATCCCAGTAGGCATTCACGTAGTTGTGGCTGTAGTGGACGGTGACGCGTATCTGCACACCCGTGCCGTTGATCCCATCGCGCCCGAAGTTGTCATAAAAGCACTTGTAGAAGATGCCAATGTTTTCATAGACCTTGTCCACGGCGGAGTCACCGGTGGCCGCCTGGCCCTCGCTGCGTTTGAGGGTGCCGGGCAGCGAGGTGCCGTTGTTGGCCGAGTACACGGAGCGGTTGAGCGCGTCGTGGATGTCCGAGGTGCGCTCCACGACGGAGCCGTCGAGGGCATTGACGAAGACGTGATCCTTCACGGGCTTGCCCTCGTGCCTGCCCATCACGAGGGTCTCGAAGGCCAGCTTCAACCGCCCATCCGCACGGGAACGCACGTAGACGAGCCGCGGCGTCTCCGTGGAGACTCCTCCGGGAGTGCTCTCGAGCGCCACGACACGCGCGGCCTCGGAGGAGATCCGGGCGCGGGAGGTGAGCGGCTCGCCATCGCGGGCCGAGCCATTGGCGGCGTAGATGCGGCCCTCGTCATCCACGTGGACGACCAGTTCGTGGCCCACGACCGGCAGCCCGTTCTTCGTCTGGGCATAGCGGAGATGGGTATGGCCCTGCTCGTCCACGGAGAGCTGGCGCACGACGAGGTCCGCGGCATTCAGGCGGAACATGGGCGAGATGCCGGCCAGGGCCGAGTTGACGAGCGCGTGGGCGTCCCGGGCCACGAGCCCCCGAGGCGACAGCGCGGTCGAGCCGAAGTTGCCGCGAACCATGTACGGAACGCCGTTCTCGTGCGTGCCGAGCACCTGTGTCGAGGGGAAGGCCGCGAGGGCCGCCTGGATGTCTTGGGTGGAGCCGAGGTCGGTGGCGTCGACCTTCGCCTCACCGGCTGAAGGGTCCAACGGTTCCGTGCCACAGGCCGTGAGCGCGAACGTGACACAAGCTGCGAGCATTCGGGTACGCATCCAGGTCTTCCTCCCCATCGACGGCGGCATGCTGTCGAGCCGGAAGAGCATGAATGCGAGTCAGACATTGAAGCAAGGCGAGCGCTGGAAAAACAGGCTCACGGCCCTTGTTGCTTCCGGAGCTACACTCGCCAGCCCTTGGCGTCATGCGGCTCTCCCGAGAGGCGCTCCAACCATTCGCCCCATGCGTATCGCGCCGGAGAGCAGAAAGAGGACCCCTCCTCTGGCACCGTCCTGCGAAGCTGGGACCATGGAACGCTTCGTCGAGGTCGCCGAGGGAGTCTCGCTCTGGGTCGAATCACGAGGTCCAGAGGATGCACCCGCCGTTCTGCTCATCATGGGCTCCACCGTCTCGGGACGGGTGTGGCCCGATGAGCTCGTCGAGCGCCTGGCCCGGAAGCACCGGGTCATCCGCTATGACCACCGGGACACGGGCGCGTCCACCTGGGCCTTCGACAGGGTTGCCTACTCCGCGGCCCGGATGGCCGAGGACGCGCTGGTCATCCTCGATGCGCTCGGCATCGCACGCGCGCACGTCGTGGGGCTGTCGCTGGGAGGCTTCCTGGTGCAGTGGCTCCTGGTCGCGCATCCCGAGCGGCTGCTCAGCGCGACGGTCATCGGGGCGCCCGCCCTCGAAGGCGCTCCCGCCCGCGCCAACGCGACGGCGCGAGCCCCCATCGATCCGGACCTGTACGCGTTCTGGAGCCATATGTTCGAGCCGCGCGACCGCGAGGCGCAGATCGAATGGCGGGTCGAGAACTGGCGCAGACTCAACGGGAGGAAGATTCCCTTCGACGCCGAGGAGTTCCGCGCACTCGAGCGGCGCCTCATCGCCCACGCTGGCCGTCATGACACCTCGGATGCTCACGCGCGGGCCGACTCCTCCGGACTGGCTCGGGGGGCGGAGCTCGTTCACGTCACCGTGCCCACGCTCGTCATCACCACCCCGGAGGATCCCACCAATCCCGAGTCCAACTCGCGGTTCCTCGCGGAGACCCTGCCGCGCTCGACCCTCGTGACCATCGACGGGATGGGGCACACGATTTCACGCGCGGTCGTCCCCCCGCTCGCGGCGGCGCTCCTGAACCACCTCGAGACCGTGGAGGGCCTGGCCGGTTGACGCGGGAGGAGCCCTGGGTGGGCTAGGCCGCTGCGTTTGTCGGCTTCTGCTCTCGTGCCGCTCGCCGGAACAGCAGGGCGGATGCGAGCCACAGCGTGGCGAAGAAGCCCGTCGGCAGCAGCAGGTCGTTCGGCCGGATCGGCTCACCGGCGCCAGCGCCGCCAATCAGTGCGATGAGGGCCACCACCACCTGGGCGAGTGCCATGGCGCACAAATCGCGCGCCATGCCAGCCGGATGGAAGCGCGCGATGATGGCTCCGATGATGCCAACGGCGAGCACTCCGCCAAACATCAGGTTGGCGTCATTGTCCTCGCTCCCGATGATCCCGACGGCGGCGTTTGCCCAGACGAGAAGAAACGCGCCCGCGAGCGCAACGCCGACGGCGGCGCGGTAGGCGGCGCTGCCGCTCTTCCTCGCCAGCAACTCATAGGTGCCGCCGACACCGAGCAGGAGCGCGCCGAAGAACGCGAAGTCGGCCCCGTCCCACTTCACCTCATCGGTGAACTGCATGGCGACCAGTGGCAGCAGCATCAGCACCCCGGCGCCTGCCCAAGCGAAGATCCGCGGTCGCCGCGTGCGCTGCCCGTGACCCTGTTCATAGACGTCTGCCATGTCCGTGCCTCCGTGAAGGTTGGCAAAAGCTAATGCGCCCCATGCCGCGGATGAAGCGATGCTTCGGAGGAATATTCGTGCAGAACCCGTGCAGGCCGTGGGCGCCTCGGTGGAGGCGCCGCCCTCGCCATGTCGAGCTTTTACCTCAGGAAGGCATTGTTCTCGCTGAACCGCTGATGGTGCCAGAAGGGGTAGGCGGGGGGCGTGGCGCTCGCCGCGTCGAGCTTCGCCACCTGCTTCGGGGTGAGGTTCCAGCCGAGCGCGCCCAGGTTCTGGCGCAGTTGCTCCTCGTTGCGTGCGCCGATGATGACGTTGGCGACCGTCGGCCGCTGCAGCAGCCAGTTGATGGCCACCTGCGGCACCGTCTTGCCGGTCTCCGCCGCCACCTCGTCGAGCGCATCCACGACCCGGTAGAGGTGCTCCTCGGGAATCTGGGGGCCGCCCGCGGCCGTCTGGGCGTTCTGGAGCCGGGTGCCCTCGGGCAGGGGCTGGCCGCGGCGGATCCTGCCCGTCAACCGGCCCCAACCCAACGGGCTCCAGGCGACCGCGCTGACCTTCTGATCGAGCCCCAGCGGCATCAGCTCCCACTCGTAGTCGCGCCCGACGAGCGAGTAGTACGCCTGGTGGGCCACGTAGCGCGCGAGGTTGTGGCGCTCCGACACGGCCAGCGACTTCATGAGGTGCCAGCCCGGGAAGTTCGAGCAGCCGATGTAGCGGATCTTCCCGGCGCGCACGAGGTCGTCGAGCGTGTTGAGTGTCTCCTCGACGGGGGTGATGGGGTCGAAGCCGTGGAGATGGAAGAGATCGATGTAGTCGGTGCCCAGACGGCGCAGGCTCCCCTCGACCGCGCGGATCAGGTGGTAGCGCGACGAGCCCACGTCGTTGGGACCGGGGCCCGCGCGGAGGGTGGCCTTGGTGGAGATGATCGCCCGCTCACGGCGGCCCTTGAGCGCCTGGCCAAGGATCTCCTCGGCCATTCCGCCCGAGTACACGTCGGCCGAGTCGAACATGTTCAGCCCGGAGTCGAGTGCGATGTCGACGAGCCAGGTGGCCTCCTTCACGTCACTGCTGCCAAAGCCCTTGAAGAACTCGTTGCTGCCTCCGAACGTCCCCGTGCCGAGACTGAGGACGGGAACCTTGAAGCCCGAAGCGCCGAGTTGTCTGAATTCCATGGAGGAGACCTGCTTGTTGGGGCCCGCGTTCGTGCGGAGCGGCCCCCACGCTACCCAAGCGAACGGGGAGGACTCCAGGGCACGGGGTAACCCACCGCGGTCGTGGGGAATACCCGTGCCGTCATGGCAGACTCGCGCACCATGCGACTTTCCCACGCGCTGACCCTGTCACTCACGGCCCTCGCGACGCTCGCGGCCCATGCCGCGGCGCCCGCCGCCCCCTCGCTGCCGCCGGGCTACTGGCCCGAGGAGAAGGTGGCGGAGATTCTCGCCAAGACGGAGGAGGTGCGGCTCGCGCCCGACCTCTCGCGCCTCACGGCCGACGAGCAGGCGGCGGTGAAGGAGCTGCTCGAGGCGGGACAGATCCTCCAGGGACTCTATGAGACCTCGCGCCATCACCAGGCGCTCGCCTCGCACGCGAAGCTCCAGGCGCTGGACAGGAAGCTGGGCAGCCCCAAGCGCACGCAGGAGCTGCTCACTCTGTACCGGCTCTACCAGGGTCCCATCGCGAGCACGCTGACCAATGCGCGCGAGCCCTTCCTGCCCGTGGACCCGCAGGTGCCGGCGCGCAACGTCTACCCGCCGGACGCCACACGCGCGGAGGTGGACGCCTACCTCGCCGCGCACCCCGAGCAGCGCGAGTCCCTCCTGGGCGAGCTGACGGTGGTGCGCCGCGCCACCACGGACAACCTGCGCCAGGATCTCAAGGTGCTCCAGGCGCACCCCGTGCTGGACACGCTGCACCCCGGGCTGCGCGAGTCGCTCCAGGTGCGAGCGAAGCAGCCGGATGCCAAGGCGCTGTATGCGGTGCCGTACGCGGTGGCCTACGGGCCGGAGATGGTGAAGGTGTACGGCCTGCTGATGCGCGCGGCGGAGCATGTACGGGCGAGCGACGAGGAGCTGGCGCGCTACCTGCGCAACCGCGCGCGCGACATGCTCAGCAACGACTACGAGAGTGGCGACGCCGCGTGGGTGACGGGCCGCTTCAAGAAGCTCAACGTGCATTTCGGTGCGTATGAGACGTATGACGACGCGCTCTACGGCGTGAAGGCCTTCTACGGCGTGTCCGTGCTGCTGCTGAACGAAGACGCCACGCGCGAGCTGCGCAAGCGGCTGAGCGGCCTGCAGGGCGTGGAGGACGCGCTGCCCTACACCGCGAAGAAGCAGGTTCGCGAGGACATCCCCGTGGGCGTGTACGAGGTGGTGGCGGACTTCGGCCAGGCGCGCGGCACCAACACGGCGACGATTCTTCCCAATGATCCGCTCTACTCGCGCCGCTACGGCCGCACCATCCTCCTGCGCGAGAACATCATGAGGAACCCGGAACTCTTCGCCGCGGACGAGCGCATCTGGCGCACCGCCACGGTGGACGCGCACGCGAAGGATCTCACCTCCGAGGGCAACTTCCAGCGCACGCTCTGGCACGAGGTGGGCCACTACCTGGGGCCGGACCGCGACGCGAAGGGCCGCACGCTGGACGTGGCGCTGGAGGACTACGCGGACGCCATGGAGGAGATGAAGTCGGACCTGGTGAGCCTCTTCGCGCTGCACGCCTTCAACAAGAGCGGCTCGTTGGACGCCGCCAGCCTGCGTGCCGTGCAGGCCTCGGGCATCCGTCGCACCCTGCAGAACGTGCGCCCGCGCGAGGACCAGCCCTACCAGCGCATGCAGCTTTTGCAGTTCAACTGGTTCCTGGACCACGGCCTGATTCGCGCGGATCCGAAGACGGCGCGCCTCACGATTCAATACGACAGGTACGTGGACACCGTGGGCTCGCTGCTCGAGGAGGTACTCGCGCTCCAGCACGCGGGCGACAAGGCAGCCACCGCGAAGTTCTTCGAGCGCTGGAGCACGTGGACGCCCGAGCTGCACGACGTGCTCGCCGCCCGCATCCGCGAGGCGCAGGGCGCGCGCTTCCGCGTGGTGCGCTACGGAGCACTGGGCGAGAAGTGACGGGGGAAGCATCGGCGGAGGCCGCATCGGGTCCTCCCTGGGCACGACGCAAGGGGCCCGGGCCAGCCCCCTGAAGAGGGAAGCCCGGGGCCCTTGACGTGGGCCCGGGCGGGGAGCTTGGTGGTAGCGCTGCCCCCGGTCATGGGGTAAGCGTGCGGGCACCCTACCCGGTAGGCGGTTGAATCCAGTCACCCGGACCCGTAAACCCACCTCGTGAGCGACGCCCCCCATCCCTCGCAAGCGTTGAGCGAAGTCCTCGAGGATCTGCGCCGTCACCTCCTCTGGCAGCAGGAGGAGGGTGGCCGGTTCCTCCAGGTGGACGCACGTGTGGCAGCGGAAGCACGCGCCGCGGGTCTCCCCCGGCCAGCGGCCCTGGCGCGCCCCCCGGTGGCCAGCAAGCCCGCCCCCGCGCCCCAGGCGCCTCCCCCGGCGGCCCCTCCGCCGCCCCCTCGCGCAGCGGCCCCCCAGGCCGAGCGCCCTCCGGCTCCGCGGCTCCTCACCCCCGCGCCGCCCGCGCTCATCGAGGTGCCGGCCCAGACGCGTCCGTACGCGGGCGCGCTGCCGGGCGTGGTGGACGGCGAGCGGCCCCTCCTGGACGACATCCGGCGCGAGCTGGGGGACTGCCGCCGGTGCAAGCTGTGCACGGGCCGCAAGAACATCGTCTTCGGCTCGGGCAACCCCCGCGCGGAGCTGGTGTTCGTGGGCGAGGGTCCCGGGGAGACCGAGGATCAGCAGGGCGTGCCGTTCGTGGGCGCCGCGGGCCAGCTGCTCACGAAGATGATCGAGGCGATGGGCTACCGCCGCGACGACATCTACATCTGCAACGTGGTGAAGTGCCGGCCGCCGAACAACCGCAATCCCGAGTCGGACGAGGTGGCGGCGTGCGAGCCGTTCCTGCGCGCGCAGCTCAAGTCCATCCAGCCCAAGGCCATCGTGGCGCTGGGCAAGTTCGCGGCGCAGACGCTGCTGCGTGACACCACGCCCATCACCCGGCTGCGCGGCACCTGGCGCCAATACGAGGGCATCCAGCTGATGCCCACCTTCCACCCGGCCTACCTGCTGCGCCAACCGGCGGAGAAGCGCAAGGCGTGGGAGGATCTCCAACAAGTCATGAAGTTCTTCGGCAAGCCATCCGGGCAGCGCGGCTGAACCCAGGATGGGCTTGTTCCGGGAGGGGACGCACATGAAGGGAGTACTCGAGACGCAGGAGATGCACTCACCGGCGCTGGAGGGCAACCCGCTGGGAGATCCGGCGCGGCGGGCACTGACGGTGTACCTGCCACCCGGTTATGCCGCGGGCACCCGCCGCTACCCGGTGGTGTACTTCCTCAACGCCTATAGTGGCAGCGGCAGGACGTGGACGAACTTCTCGCCCTTCTCGCTGAGCGTGCCCGAGCGGCTGGACGCGCTCGTCGCGGCGGGCGCCATTCCGCCCGTCATCGGCGTGTTCCCGGACGGGTGGACGTCGATGGGTGGCAGCCAGTGGGTGAACAGCGACGCCATCGGCCGCTACCGTGACTTCCTGGCCAAGGACGTGCTGGGCTTCGTGGATCGCACGTACCGCACGCTGCCCAAGGCGCTGTCGCGCGCGGTGGTGGGCCACAGCTCGGGCGGCTACGGCGCGCTGGTGATGGGCCGCTACCACCCGGATCTCTTCTCGCACCTGAGCGCCCAGTCGCCCGACGCCTACTTCGAGTACTGCTACCTGCCGGATCTGCCCAAGACGGCCTCGGCGCTGCTCAAGGCGGGCGGGGTGGAGGCCTGGTACACGAACTTCGTCCAGCGCTCCCGGGAGACCAAGGCGCGCAGCGAGGACTTCACCATCATCAGCGCGCTGGCCATGGCCGCCGCCTACTCGCCCAAGAAGGGTGAGCCGCTCAACCTGGAGCTGCCCTTCGACACGCAGACGGGCCGGCTGCGGCCGGAGGTGTGGAACCGCTGGCTCGTGCACGATCCCGTGCGCTTCGTGCCCAAGTTCGTGGACGCGTTCCGCAAGATGAAGACCGTCTTCATCGACTGCGGCACGCGCGACGAGTTCAACCTGCGCTGGGGCGTGCGGATGATCGCCGAGGACTTCAAGAACGGCGGCGTCGAGGTGACCCACGAGGAGTTCGAGGACGGCCACATGGGCGTCAACTACCGCTTCGAGCGCTCGCTGGCGGTGATCGGCCAGCGGCTCGTGCTCGACTAGCGGCGCGCTCAATCCAACTCAGCACAGGCAGGAGGCACATCGATGTTTGGCTCGTTGTTGATGGCGGTGCTCATGGCCGGGGAGCCGGCGGAGCTCACGAAGCACGAGGTGAAGACGCTCACGCTGCAACTGCCCTCCGACTGGACCCAGTCCGAGGCGGATGGCACCCAGCGCTTCGCCGACCCGTCGGGGGATGCGTACGTGCTGGTGGACGTGGGCGCCGTGCAGACCGCGGGCATGAAGCCGCAGGTGTGCCTGGAGAAGATCCTCACCGCCATGGGCGGCAGCGAGGGCTGGAAGCCGCTCAAGCTGGGCAAGGCCCCGGCGGCGCGGCGCGTGGACTCGGACACCACCCCGGATGGGGCGGAGTCGGTGCGCACGGTGACGTACGTGGGGTGCGACGGGAAGACGACCTGGTCGCTCGTCTTCCACATGGACAGGAAGGAGCGGGAGCAGTTCGATCCGCTCGTGGAGAAGATCGCGGGCAGCGTCGCGTACACCAAGGCCGCGCCCGCGAAGAAGGGCAAGTAGGCCTCACGCGGGAGCGGGGCAGCGCATGGACACGCAGCTTCAGGGCAAGGGCGTCCTCGTCACCGGGGGCGCGGGTGGAATCGGCAGCGCGGTGGTGCGCGCCTTCGCCGAGGAGCAGGCGAAGGTGGCGGTGCACTACCACCAGAGCGCGGACAAGGCGGAGGCCCTGGCGCGGGAGCTCGGCGGCGTGGCGCTCCGGGCGGACCTCACCTCGGAAGCCGACGTGGACGCGCTGGTGCCCGCGGCGGTGAAGGCCCTGGGCCGGCTGGACGTGCTGGTGGCCAACGCGGGCGTGTGGCCCCCCGCGGACGAGCCCGTGTGGAAGATGCCGCTCGCGCGCTGGCGCCGCACCCTGGCGGAGAACCTGGACAGTGTCTTCCTGAGTTGCCGCGCCTTCCTGCGCCACGTGGAGACGACGGGCTCGGGCAACATCATCCTCATCGCCTCCACGGCGGGCCTCTTCGGCGAGGCGGGCCACTCGGACTACGCGGCCGCCAAGGGCGCGCTGGCCAGTGGTTTCCTCAAGAGCCTGAAGAACGAGCTGACGCGCATCGCTCCGCTCGGCCGGGTGAACACCGTGTGCCCCGGCTGGACGGGGGTGGAGCGCCACCAGGACAAGCTCACCGACCCGGTGTTCATCAACCGGGTGACGCGCACCATGCCCCTGCGCAAGCTGGGCCGTCCGGAGGACGTGGCCCGGGTGGTGGTGACGCTCGCGTCCGATCGCGTCTCTGGCCACGTCACCGGCGAGGTCATCACCGTGGCCGGCGGCATGGAAGGCCGCGTCCTGCACGAGTCCTGACGCCCCGCCTCACGCCAGGGGGCCCGGAGTCGTCAGCACGGCCTGCTCGCGCTCGCGGGTGACGCGCATCGCCAGCCCCAGGGCGAACATCAACAGCAGCGCGGCGCACAGGAAGGGCGCTCCGGGCTGATGGATGGCGCGCTCGGGGGCGATGGCGTACGCGAACGTCTGCGTGAAGAGCCCGGGCCCCATGAGGCCCGCGATGCCCAGGAGGCTGGAGAGCGCGCCCTGGAACTGACCTTGCTCGGAGGGCGGGATGCGGCTGGTCATCAGCCCCTGCGACGCCGGCGAGAAGAACCCCCACAGGGCCATCACCGGAATGCCGAGCCCGCAGAAGAGCGTGGGGGAGGGGGCCAGCGCGTAGACGGAGAAGCCCACCGCGCCGAACACCAGCCCCATCATCAACGTGCGCCGCTCGCCCAGGCGTTTGACCACGGGCCGCACGAGGCCGCCCTGCACCACCAGCGAACACAGGCCCGAGCCCGCCAGCGCGAGCCCCACGGCGCGCTCGTCCCAGCCGAAGCGGTAGCCCGCGTACAGCACGAACACGCTGGGCAGCGCGATGTGGGCCAGGTTGTTGAGGAAGTGCACGCTCACCAGCCCCAGCACCTCGGGGGTGGCGCGCAGCCGCAGCAGGGCGCCCACCGGGTTGGCCCCGCTCCAGCGGAAGGGCTTGCGCTTCTCGGGCGGCAGGGACTCGGGCAGGACGAACAGTCCGTACAGGGCATTGAGCAGGCTCAACCCGGCCGACACCCAGAAGGGCAGGCGCGGATCGATTCCCCCCAGCAGCCCGCCCAGTCCGGGCCCCAACACGAAGCCCACCCCGAACGCCGCCCCGAGCATCCCGAAGCCCGCGGCGCGCTTGTCGCTCGGCGTCACGTCCGCGATGTAGGCGCTCGCCGTGCTGATGCTCGCCGCGGTGATGCCCGCGATGATGCGTCCCGCGAACAGCCAGCCCACCGTGGGCGCCCAGGCCATGAGGATGTAGTCCAGCCCCATGCCCACGTTGGACAGCAGGATGACCCGGCGGCGGCCGTAGCGGTCCGACAACGCCCCGAGCACCGGCGAGAAGACGAACTGCATGAGCGCCCAGGCCGTGGAGAACACGCCGAAGAGCTGGGCCGCCCGGCTCGTGTCCCCGTCCATGAAGCCGACGAGGAGCTTGGGCAGCACGGGGATGATCATCCCCATCGCCAGGATGTCGAGCAGCACGGTGATGAAGATGAAGGCCAACGCGGCACGGCGTGGGGCCCCGGATGCGAGGGGAGCGGTCATGGGCGCCCCCGTCCTATCACTTCTGATCGTTTCCATGCTCGGCGGGGCACCCATCTTGCGAAGCCTCGGCGGGGGCGATACAGCTAGGAGCGTGATTGCCCGGTTCGCCGCACTCCTCCTCGCCCTGCTCATCTCGGGGCAGGCCGCCCTCGCGGGCGGAAGTGAGCGGGTGTGCCGCTACACCGGCCGTCGCGTCGCCCCATGCGCGGCGTGTCCCGGCAAGAAGCAGGTACAGGACGCACGGCTGCTCGCCCAGGACTGCTGCGAGCTGCGCCAGGGTCATCCCGTGGACATGGCTGGCCGCCTGCCCTTCGTCGACGCGCAGGTCCAGGTCCACTGGGTGGAGCTGCCCGAAGGCATCGACTGGGCGGCTCCCTCGCCTCCCGAACAGCCGGGGCTCCGCTTGCGCTCCGGGCACGACCCGCCTCCGCGCGAGCGGTTGTTCCTCTCCCTGCGTCAGTTGTTGATTTGAGCCGGTCTCCGACTCCGTCTCCGTGAGGGCCTCGCGCCACTCCGGACACGCGAGGCGTGCTTCCAGAAACCGTTGCTCAACCCATCTCTTTCGCGGAACACATTCCATGTCTCTTTCGATGAAGCTGCTGACCGGCGCCCTGGCGCTCGGTCTGTCCGCGTGCGCCCTGGGCGCCGCGGAGCGTGCCCCTTCCTTGCTGGATCCCTCCAACCCCGCGGCGTCCGAGTCCCCCATGCGGGCCATGCTCGCCCTGCACGGCTCGCCCGCCGCCGCTCCTCCTCCCGCCACGCTGTCCCAGGCCGAGCCCCCCCCGGATGCCGGAACGCCGTCCAAGGATCTCTACGTGTGTCCCATGCACCGGGACGTCACCTCGCACGAGCCGGGACGCTGCCCGAAGTGCGGGATGAAGCTCGTGCTCCAGGCCCCTCCCGCGCCGAAGGAGAGCGCCTCCCGGGAGGCGCCGGCGCCGGGCGCGTCCTCCATGCAGGGTGGTTCCCCATGAACCGCCTCCTGCTCACGGCGGCCGTCTGCCTGTCCGCCATGGGCTGCGCGACGATGTCTCCCGAGCGGGGACACGCGGAGCTCGGAGCCCTGGTGCAGGAGCGGGTGCAAGTGTCCACGGGCTGGGAGAAGGGCACGCCTCCGGCCGAGGCCGTGCGCGAGCGCGTCCACGCCCTCCTCCAGGAGGGACTCACGCGCGAGGAGGCCGTGCGCCTGGCGCTCGTGAACAACCCGGGGCTCCAGGCCTCCTACGAATCGCTCGGCGTCTCCCAGGCGGACATGGTGGAGGCGGGGCTGTTGCGCAACCCCACGCTGGGCGCGGCGGTTGGCTTCCCGAACACGCCAGGTGTCGGCCCCCGCCTCGAGTTCTCCCTCGTGCAGGAAGTGCTCGATCTCTTCATGCTCCCGGCGCGCAAGCAGATCGCCCGGCAGCAGTTCGAGGCGGACGTGCTGCGCACCGCCCATGAGGCGCTGGCCGTGGTGGCCGAGACGCGCGAGGCCTATACGGCGGTCCAGGCGGCCGACAAGCTGCTGCGCTACCAGACGCAGCTCGTGGCCGTCTTCTCGGCCGCGGCCGAGCTGGCGCGGATGCAGCACGAGGCGGGCAACATCCCCGAGCTGGATCTCTCCCTCGCGCGCGCCGCCTGGCAGGAGGCCCGCGTGGGCCTCGCCCGGGAGGAGCTGGCGCTCGTGGAGAGCCGGGAGCGGTTGAACCGGATGCTCGGGCTGTGGGGCGGGGACACGGAGTGGACCGTGAGCGAGCCCCTGCCCGAGCCGCCCGCCGAGGAGCCCTCCCTGGAGCACCTGGAGCGGCTCGCGATCGAGCGCCGCCTGGACATCGACGCCGCGCGCAAGGACGTGGCGTTGATGGAGAAGGGCGTCTCGCTGGCGCGCGGCTCGCGCTTCTTCGGCACGGTGGAGGTGGGCGTGGACGCCGAGCGTGAGTCGGACGGGCTGCGCCTCATCGGCCCGAGCCTCGTGTTGGAGCTGCCCCTGTTCAACCAGCGGCAGGCTCTCATCGGCGGGCTGGAGGCGCGGCAGCGCCAGGCCGAGCGGAAGCTGGCGCAACTGTCGGTCGATGCCCGCTCCGAGGTGCGGCAGCGGAGGGCGGCGCTGCAGACGGCACGGCGGTTGGTGGAGCACTACAAGATGGAGTTGTTGCCCGTGCGCCGGCGGGTCGTGGAGCAGTCGCAGCTCCAATACAACGCCATGGTGTTGAGCCCGTTCCAACTCCTCGAGGCCCGACAAGAGGAGGTGCGGACGTATCGGGAGTACGTGGAGACGCTGCGGGATTACTGGAACGCCCGGAACGCCCTGGAGAACGCGGTGGGTGGCCGGCTGACGGACGACGTGGGAGAGAAGCGATGAGCGAGACGAAGGGATTGAGCCGGCGGCGCTTGCTCGTCGCCAGTAGTCTGGGCATGGCCGGGACCACGCTGTTGTCGGCCACGCGGGCGCGGGCCCAGGAGCCGTTCTCCGGGACGCCGGCGCGCGAGGGCTCGGCGGCGGACACGGGCAGGCCCCAGGCGAGCGGCAAGCACCTGCCCCCGGGGCGGCCCGGTCGGGACTACACGCCGGTGGTGGTGCCCAACGGGACGAAGCTGCCCTGGAAGCTGGTGGACGGCGTGAAGGTCTTCCACATGGTGGCCCAGGAGGTGGAGCACGAGTTCGCGCCGGGGCTCCAGGCGCGGTGCTGGGGCTACAACGGCCGCGTGCATGGTCCGGTCATCGAGGCGGTGGAAGGCGATCGCGTGCGCTTCTACGTCACCAACCGGCTGCCCGCGCCCACCACGGTGCACTGGCACGGGCTGCTCCTGCCCAATGGCATGGATGGAGTGGGGGGCCTCAACCAGAAGGCCATCGCCCCCGGCGAGACGTTCAAGTACGAGTTCACCCTGCGTCAGTCGGGCACGCTGATGTACCACTCGCACCACGACGAGATGACGCAGATCGCCCTGGGCATGACGGGCATGTTCATCGTCCACCCCCGCCAGCCGCCGCGGGGGCCGAAGGTGGACCGGGACTTCGCGCTGATGCTGCACGAGTGGCGCCTGGACCCGGGGGCCCGGCGGCCCAACCCCAACGAGATGACGGACTTCAACCTGCTGACGATCAACGGCAAGGCCTTCCCGGGCACGGCGCCGCTGGTGGTGAAGAAGGGACAGCGGGTGCGCATCCGGCTGGGCAACCTCGGCCCCATGGACCATCACCCCATCCACCTGCACGGCTACCAGTTCCGCATCACCGAGACGGACGGGGGCCGCGTCCCCGAGTCCGCGCAGTGGTCGGACACCACGGTGCTGGTGCCGGTGGGCAGCACGCGCGGCATCGAGTTCGTGGCGGACGAGCCCGGGGACTGGGCGATGCACTGCCACATGACCCACCACGTGATGAACCAGATGGGGCACGGCATGCCCAACCTCATCGGACTCAAGCCCGAGGGCTTCGACGAGAAGGTGCGCGAGCTCCTGCCGGACTACATGACCATGGGCCACACGGGCATGGGGGAGATGGAGGACATGGGCATGGCCGTGCCGGCCAACAGCATCCCCATGGTGGGCGGCAAGGGCCGCTACGGCGGCATCACCATGGGGGGCATGTTCACGGTGCTCAAGGTGCGTGAGCAACTGGACGGCTACGGAGATCCGGGCTGGTACGACAACCCGGTGGCCACCCTGGCGAGCACCGCGCAGAAGGCCGACATGCTGCGCGACGGCATCGACGTGAACGCCGACCCCGGCTTCACCGACGGCGGCGCCTGAGCCGCCATCCCCTCACTTGCCGAGGAACCCGAGCAGCGCCTCGTGCCACTTCTCGGGGGCCTCCAAGTGGGGGATGTGCCCCACGTTGGGGATCTCCACGAGCGTGGCGCGGGGGAAGGCCTTCGCGGCGCGCCGGCCCATCTCCGGGAACTGGCCCAGCTTCGTCAGGGCCTCGGGCGACACGCGCGCCCGGCCAATCGTGGTGCGATCCGCCTGCCCGATGACGAGCAGCACCGGCGCCGTCACCTGCGGGAACTCATGCACCACCGGCTGCTGGTAGATCATCTGCTCGGTGGCGGCGGACACCCAGGCCAGCCGCGGGTACTCGCCCCCGAGCGTCTGGCGGTAGATGACCTGGACATACTCATCGTACTCGGGACGCCACGTGACGTAGTACGTCTTCTGGTACTTGCGCACCGACTCCTCGGTGGTGTCGAGCTGGCCCTTGTAGAGCTCCTCGGTGGCGCGCCAGGGCACGAGGACGCGGTAATCCTCCAGGCCGAGGGTATTCTCCAGGACGAGGTGCGTGGTGGTCTCCGGGAACAGGAGCGCGAAGCGCGTGGCGAGCATGCCGCCCATGGAGTGCCCCACGATGGCGGCCTTGGAGACTCCGAGCTTCTCCAGCACCCGCTTCGTCTGGGCGGCGAGCAGGTGGAAGCTGTAGTCAATGGCCGGCTTGGAGGACTTGCCGAAGCCGAGCAGATCCGGCACCACGACGCGGTAGCCCCCCTGGCCGAGCGCGCGAATGGTGTCGCGCCAGTAGGCGCCGAAGAAGTTCTTGCCGTGGAACAGCACGACGGTGCGCCCGTTGGCCTTGCCGCTCGGGGGCACGTCCATGTAGGCCATGCGCACGTCCTGGCCCTGAACGGTCAGCGGGAGGAACTGGACGGGGGCGGGGTAGGCGTAGCCCTCGAGCGCGATGCCGAGCGGCTCGGGGGCTTTCTTCTCCTGGGAGAGGGCGGGCAGGGCACACAGCAGCAACGCGAGGGTGAACACGGAGCGGATCGCGGAGGTCATGCCCGAGGAATACCGCCTCGGTGGGCTCTTCGAGCACGGAAGCGTGATATCGCGTGGATCCGGTCTTCAGTGTTCAACAAGGAGCCGTCATGGGGACGGAGTGGAAGCGCGGTATGGATCTGCGTGCCTACAACCGTGAGGCCTGGAACCGCCAGGTGGCCAAGGGGGATCGGTGGACGATTCCCGTGGGACCCGAGGTGATCGCCGCGGCGCGCCGGGGGGATTGGAGCGTGGTGCTCACCCCGTGCAAGCCCGTGCCGCGCGAGTGGTTCGGTTCGCTGGCGGGCAAGGACGTGCTGGGGCTGGCGAGCGCGGGCGGGCAGCAGTGTCCGGTGTTCGCCGCCGCCGGGGCACGCGTCACGGTGTTCGACAACTCGCCCGCCCAGCTCGCGCGGGATGCCGAGGTGGCCGAGCGCGAGGGCCTCGGCATCCGCCGCGTGGAAGGCGACATGAGCGACCTGTCCGCCTTCGCGGACGAGAGCTTCGATCTCATCTTCCATCCCTGCTCCAACTGCTTCTCGCCGGAGATCCGCCCCGTGTGGCACGAGGCCTTCCGGGTGCTGCGCCCCGGTGGCGTGCTGCTCGCGGGCTTCTCCAACCCCATCGTCTTCCTGTTCGACCCGGAGTTGGACAAGCAGGGTGGGCCGCGGCTCAAGTACCGCATGCCGTACTCGGACGTGGCGAGCCTCACCGACGAGGAGCGGCGCCGCTACACCGACGAGGGCGAGCCCCTGTGCGTGGCGCACTCGCTGGAGGATCAGATCGGCGGGCAGCTCGACGCGGGCTTCCTGCTCACCGGCTTCTACGAGGACAAGCACTCCGAGGGAGATCGGCTGTCGGAGTACCTGTCGGGGTTCTGCGCCACCCGGGCGCTCAAGCCCGCCACCCGGTAGCGGGGACGTCGCGGGGAAGAGGCCCCGCCAGCCCCTCCAGGAATAATCCCTCCCCGCGGCGTACCAGCGGTGGGGCGGGGAGTTCGGGACCCCTGGAGGATGACGGCATGAATGGCTCCCAGGCGATGCAGGAAGTCCCTGGCGGCCCTTTCGCCGGGATGCGTCCCATGCGAAGTAGTGCCCCCGTGGAATTCCCGTTCCGATTCACCCGCACCCGGAGTCCGGTACGGACCCCCGTCCCCGCGAGCGGCGCTCCCGGGTCCGCGCGGGAGTTCCAGGAACTGGTGGCTCGCTGCCAGCCGCAACTGGAGGAGCGCGCCCGCTTCCTGTGCCGGGGCCGCAACCCCTCGGATGCGAAGGATCTGCTCCAGGACACCTACGAGCGGGCGTTCCGCGCCTTCCATACCTATGACCGCTCCGCGCCCCCCCTGCCGTGGCTGGCCTCCATCCTCGTCAGGCGATTCCTCGACATGTGCCGGCAGGACAAGCGCCATCCCCAGCAGGAATTCACCGAGGGCCTGGACGTTGCCAGCGAGGAGGCGGCTCCGGCGGAGACGTGGGCGGGCTATACGCTGGAGGACGTCTGGCGCGCGGTGGAGAAGCTGCCGGAGGAATTCCGGGACGTGGTGCGGTTGAAGGACATGGAAGGTCTGTCGTACGCGCGCATCGCCGAGCAGCTGGGCATCGCCCCCATGACGGTGGGCACCCGGCTGTTCCGGGCGCGCAAGCGGCTCAAGGACATCCTTCTCGAGCAGGCGCAGCCCGGAGGTGTCGAGTGATGGCTTGCGAGCGGATCGCCGCCTTCGTGGATGGGGAGCTGTCCACGAGCGAGGCCGAGGAGTTCCAGGCCCACCTCGCGGGGTGCGCCGACTGTCAGGCCTCCCTGGAGGATCAACTCCAGGCGAGTCTCGCCGTGCGGTCCGCCGCGGCCTCGCGCCGTGCCCCACGCCGCGAGCCCTTCCGCCCCTCCTGGGCCCACCGCACCACCCGGATGTGGAGCGCGGGCGTGGCCATGGCGGCCCTCGTGCTGCTCGGCCTGCTGGCGGCGTGGTGGATGCGGCCCGCGTCCCCCGACGTGGGGGCCCAATTGCTCGCGCTCGCGCCGACGCGCTCCCTGGAAGGTCGGCTCGGCTACCCGGGCCTGGATGGCTACCGGAGCTCCGGCACGTTGCGCGAGGGGGCCTCGGGTTCCGCGGAGCTGGACGTGCGGCTGCTGGCGCGGCTCGAGGAGCAGGGGGACTTCCACGGCCTGGCGACGGCGTACCTGCTCGCCGGTGAGTTCGAGCGCGCCGAGAAGGCCCTGGAGCGTCTGCCCCCCTCGCCGGACGTGGACAGCGACCGCGCGTTGGCGGCGCTGGGGCGGGGCGAGCCCGAGCGGGCCCTCGTGGTGCTGGATCGCGCGCTGAGGGCGGCGCCGGAGCACCCGCGCGCCCATTGGAACCGCGGTGTCGCGTTGCGCGCGATGTCGTTGGAGCTGGCCGCCGCCATGGAGTTCCAACTCGTGGCGGACCGGCGCGAGCCGGGGTGGAGCGAGGAGGCGAAGCGGCTGGCGGAGGGGTTGCGCGCGAGCGCCGCGTCCCGGAGCCGTGCGTGGACGGACATGAACGCCGCCGGCATGGCGCTCGCGTTGGAGGGAACGGCGCTGCCCGCCGCGATGGTCCGCCGCAACCCGGACCTGGTGCGGCTCTACCTCTACCATGCGATTCGCGCCGCGGTGTCCCGGGAGCAGGTGCTCGCGCTGGCGCCGCTGGCCCGCACCTTGGACGCCGAGGCCAGGAACCCCACCGCGTCCGACTACGTGCAACGCGTGGCCCGGGCCGACTTCGCGCGCCGCGCGCCGCTGGCCCGCACGTACCGCGCGCTGCTGGAGGATGCCCGGTCGCTGACGGGCGAGGCGGCGGAGGCGTACCTCACGCGCCTGCGCCGCGCGGGCGAGCGGGAGTTGCTGCTCGGCGCCATCCTCCTGCTGCGCGTCGAGCACCAGCACCTGGAGGAGCTGCGCGCGCTCGTCGAGGAATCGGGCGAGGCCGTGTGGTACCGCGCGCCGCTGGTGAAGGCCCAGGTGGCGGAGGATCTGTCGCATGGAGATGGCGCCCGGGCCGAGCAGCGGCTCGTGGCGGCGATCGACGAGTGCCACCGGGCCCGGCTGGAGTACCGGTGCGTGTCGCTCCAGGCGGAGCTCAGCGGCCTCTACAACCAGTTGGATCGCCGTCAGGAGGCGATGGGACCCGCGCGCGCGGCGCTGGACGTGGCGCGCCGCCTCGGGGATTGGCACCACGAGGAGGAGCTCGTGCTCGCGCTCATCACCAGCGCGCGCCTGAGCCACGAGCCCGCGCTCGCCCGGGCCTATCTGGACGAGTACCTGCAACGCGCACCGGAGCACTGCGAGCGGCGCGCGGACTACCACCATCAACGCGCGCTCCTGGCCATCGAGGCGCTGGACGTGGAGGCGGCACGGCGCGAGGTGGCGCGGGCTCGCGAGTGCGCGGCGCCGCCTTCCCTGTTCGAGCTCGCCGTCTACGGTGATCTCCTGCGCTTCGGCACGACCGGGGACGAGCGCGCGTACGTGGCGCGGCGGCTGGAGTTGTTGCGCGAGGAGGCGTCGTTCACGCCGGGCGCGCGGCTGCTGCTGGAGCAGATGGGGGCGCGCATCCTCATCGAGACGGATCGGCGCGAGGGGCAGCGACGCCTGCGCGAGATCATCGCGGCGGCCTTGCCCCTGCGCGCCACGGACATCGAGGCGCGCAAGGCCTGGTCCTACGCCCACCAGACGCTGGTGATGGATGCCGGGAAGGCGGGGGAGTTCGACGAGGCCCTCCGCGTGCTCGCCGCCGGACAGGAGCGCGCCGCGCCGGCCTCGTGCCTGCTCGCGGTGGCGGGGCAGGACGAGCGCGTCCTCTTCGTGGCGCGTGGCGCCCGGGGGGACGTGCGGGGCGAGTACCTGGGGCAGCGCACCCGTCCGCTCCTCGAGGACTTCCCCGCGGTGCCCCCGGCGGTGTTGGAGCAACTCGCGGGGTGTGACGCCGTGCGGGTGCTCGCCGAGCCCGTGATCCTGGGACGTCCCGGACTGCTGGGACCCGAGCGGGCCTGGAGCTACCTGGTCCCCGGGGGCGGCGAGCAGAAGGTGCCCGAGGCCGGACTTCCTCCCAAGCACGTGGTGGTGTCGGATGTGGAGCCGCCGGCCACGCTCGGTCTGCCGCGCCTGCTGCCGTGGAACCGCGCGCCGCGACCGGGAGAGTTCCTCCTGCGGGGTGCGTCGGCCACTCCCGACGCGGTCCTGGCGGAGCTCGAGGACGCCACCGAGGTGGAGTTCCATGCGCACGGCTTGATCCGCTCGGGCTTCTCCGACGCGTCCTTCCTCGCGCTGTCGCCCGAGTCCGACGGCCGCTACGCGTTGACGGTCTCGGACCTCCAGGGGATTTCGCTCCGGGGCGCGCCGCTGGTGCTGCTCGCTGCGTGCCGCGCCAATGGGGGCGCCCTGCGCTACTACGCCGTGGCGAGCCTGCCCGCGGCGTTCATCCAGGCGGGTGCCCGGTCCGTGGTGGCTCCCGCCTCGCCCATCCCCGATGAGCAAGGAGGCGCCTTCTTCCAGGCCCTGCTCGACGAGGTAGGGCGGGGAGCGACACCCGCCCAGGCCCTGGCGAGGACGCGCTCCGTCTGGCTGCGCGACAGACCGGCCCCGTGGGTGTCGGAACTCGTGCTTTTCGAATGAGGGAATATCCGCGCCCCCCGGCGTAGAGAGGGTGGACGTTCACCTCGAACAGCAGGGGAGATGGGTCATGAAGCAGGGTTTTCTCGTGGTGGTTCTGCTGAGCGGCATGGCGGGGAGCGCGGGAGCGGCGGAGCTTGCCTGGGCGAGAAACCCGCCCTCGGGGAACGCGTTCACGCGGGCGGCCGCCGAGGACGATGACTTCCAGCGCGTGGGACCCGAGACCTTCGATCTCGCGGTGCGGCCGAGGGATGGGCGGGGACTGCTCATCTACCGATACTACCGCGCCAGGATGAGCGCGGTCCTGGTGGAGCGCGTGGCGGAGATCGACATCCGGATCAGGACCGGGGGGTTCAGCAGTGTGTCCGACACGAAGATCGTCCTGACTCCCGAGGGGTACAAGAAGCCCATTCCGCCCCAGCCTCCGGGTGGGGAGCCCATCTGGGTGCTGCCCGACGTGGAGCGCCGGGCCGCCCTCGCGGCCGTCTGGGCCGTCGATTCGGGGGGCACGGTGATTTCCATCGGACAACTCCCGGCGCTCACGCGCTGAGTGCCTGGCTCCCCGCCCACCAGGGGAGGCAGCGCATTTCTCCTCCGGGCAATGGCGCGGTAGCGTGCGGGCCGGATGGACAACGCCCTGATTCGCGCGCTCGTGTGTCTTGCTCTGCTGTGGTCCGTGACGGTGCGGGCGGAGGAGGGGAGACCCGATGCCGCCGCCCGCTCCCGCACCGTGCTCCTGCTGGGTGACAGCCTGATCGTCACCAGCTTCGGAGAGTCTCTCGAACAACTGCTGAACGCGCAGCCGGGAGTGCGCGCGGTGCGGCGGGCGAAGTCCTCCACGGGACTGGCCCGTCCCGACTTCTTCGACTGGATGAAGGTCGGGCGGGAGGAAGTGGAGCGCCATCAACCCGACGTCGTCGTCGTCATCCTGGGCGGCAACGACGGGCAGGGGCTCACGGATGAGCAGGGCAGGGCGCAGGTGCAGTGGGGCGCGTCCGGGTGGGAGGCCGCCTATCAGCAGCGGGCCACGGAGTTCCTGCGCACGTTGTCGGCTCCGGGGCGCAAGGTGCTCTGGGTGGAGTTGCCCTTCACCGGCCTGCCCCGCTTCGAGCGCAAGCTGGAGATCATCCGCCGGGTGCTGCGCGAGTCGGTGCGGAGCGACAGCGCGTCGACGCACCTGGAGACGCGGCCCTTCTTCGTCGATGCCAGGGGCCGCCTGTTGCGCGAGGCCCCCGTCGAGGGCTTCCGCAAGCCCATGCGGCTGCGCATGACGGATGGGGTGCACTTCACCGTGGCCGGGGGCCGCTACTTCGCGAACAAGGTGCACCCGGTGGTGATGTCGTTGCTGGAGGCTCCCCGCGAGCAGGCCGCCGCCCCCACGGGCTCGCGCGAGGCGGAGAGCACCTCGCTCGTGCCCTCTCCCCTGGTGCGCGGCACCCCGTGACGCGGGGCGGCGAGCTTCACGTGCCCGAGACGTCCGGAGGGGGCGGGGCCGCCTTGCGCTTGGGAATCAAAGAGCGGCGCGGTGACCCCTTGATGGCGTAGCCCAGCAGCATGGACATGGGCAGCAGCATGCCCAGTCCCTGGGTGAGATCCTTGGGCGGATGGGCCACGGCACCGAGCGCCATCGCGGCGAAGAGCAGACCACACACCAGGCGTATGAGAAGGGCGTTCACCGCATTGCTCCTTGGGGGCGGAAGGCGGAGATAACCCTATCAATTCCGAGCCGCACGGGATCAATTCTTGACGCGCCCGGTCGAGGCAATCGCCCTTCACTGGGAGGCTGGAGAATCCCTGTCGCCGTTCTGTTAAAGTCGCTTGCTCTCTCGACCGCTGTGCGGGGCCGTGCTCTCGACGGCCTCTCCAGGAGGTTCTCCATGCATTTGTTTCACAGGTCAGGCCTGGCGCTCGCCACGGCCTGCGCGGCGCTGCTTTGCGTCAACGGCGAAGCCCAGGCCGCGGGTCCCGGCGTGGTCTTCATCCATGGGACAGGCGATCAATCGGTCAGCTCGGCGACGACGGGCTACTGGACGCAGAGCGCCCTCACCACGATGAGCAATGGTCTGCCCTACCTCGTCGTGGGCTATCCCGGTGCCAGCTGCGCGGGCTTCAGCCAGTGCAGCTGGGGCTCCATCGTCGACCAGATCGTCCCCTGGGTGAACGCCAAGGGCATCACCAGCTTCACCGTCATCACCCACTCGAACGGCTCGAGCCCGGTGCGCTACATGCTCGGCCACACCGGCGCGGTGAGCGCCCAGGGCAACGTCGTCAGTGCCGTGACGAGCAAGATTTCCCAGGTCATCTTCTCGGCGCCGGACCTGGCGGGCACGCCGCTGGCCGACAAGGTGACCACCAGCGGCTCCTTCCTCAACATCGCCAACAGCGTCGTCGAGTTCTTCGGCGGTGGCAGCTACAACAACCCGGCCGTGGTGCAGCAGCGCACGGACAACATGCGCCTGTACAACTCCAACGGCACCTTCGCCGGTGCCCAGGGCGCCACGTCGGTGGGCGGCAAGCCCATCTCCGTGGTGCGCGGCAACAAGGTCTACGCCAACCTCTTCTCCAGCGACGCGCACTGCGGCGGCTACCTCTACGCCGTGGGCCTCAAGGCGGCGGCGCTGCTCGGCTGGGGCAGCTGGAACGCCAGCACCGACGGCTTCATTGGCGCGGACAGCTCGGGCTACTTCGGCAACATCATCATCGACGACGGGCGCCTCAACCATCACCAGTCGCGCCGGGGCTGCCACAACAGCGGCTCGCTCATCGCCAAGAAGGTGGCCAACGCCTCCATCCCCGCGCCCTCGCAGCAGACGTGGCCCCCGGAGACCAACGTGCTGGCCGCCGGTCAGGCCTGCAACAACTACTACTCGGGCTACGCCTACGACTACTCCACCGGAAACACGGTCTGGAAGTATGGCTGCACCAGCGCGGATCTCACCAACGGCTACCCCGAGCCGGACTGCCTCGTCGCCTACGGCTACTCCAGCTCCTACCGCATCCCGAGCACGGCGAGCTGGAACCCGTACCTCAATGCCGCCAGCTACTCCACCGCGGGCGAGGTCTGCCCCGACTCGTGGCAGGGCGATGGCATCTGCGACGCGTGCCTGGTGGCCAAGTATGGCTTCGACGCCGCCGTGGGCTCGACGGGCGCCAATGACTGTGTCCAGGCGCCTCCGGGCGGCTCCAACTTCTGCGGCGCGCTGTCCTGGGACTACACCCTGAACCGCGAGAACTACTCCGTCGTCGAGGCCCTTCACTGATGCTCCCCCGAGAGTCCAAGACCATGACCTTTCCACGCTCCCTCGTTCAGTCCTCCGGCTGGGCCCTGGCGGTGGTGCTCCTCGGCGGCTTCACCCCGACGGCCCCCGAGCCCTCCATGAGCCTGGCCACGAGCGCCCGGCGCGTCGCGGGCGATGTCGCTCCCGCGCGTCTGTTCCCGCGCGAAGTGCGTGAGCCCCTCGCTCCGGGCCTCGTCTCGGTGTCCAACCCCGGCGCGCCCCAGCAGCCGCTCGCGCCGCCCCTCGCGCCAGAGACCCGGAGCTCCAAGTCCACCGTGCTGCACGTGGCCCCGGGCTCGGCGCCCCAGCAGCTCTCGCTGCCCATCGACACGCCCGAGGACGCCTGGGTGATGTTCATCCCCAAGGGCACGGACGCCCAGCGCGGCGAGCGGGCGCTGCGGGACATGCAGATGTTCGACCCCCGCGGCGTGCGCGCGGACGTGCGCGCGGCGCGCTCCGCCGAGGACGCCCTGGGGCTGAATGCCTCGCGCCTGAAGGCCGAGGGCATCTCCCGGCCCGTCACCCTGATGCGCATGGGCCGGGACATGGGCGCGGGCGCCTATCAGGTGCGGGTGGGCGCCGAGGCGGCCCGCGTGGGCATGGCCATCGAGGTGCGCCTGCCGTCCTCTCCCATCGAGCTGTCGCTCACCGCCTCGGCCATGCAGTTCTTCCCGGGCGAGGAGGGCCACGTGACGGTGGACCTGCGCTCCACGGCCCGGCTGGAGAAGGTGCGCTTCGAGGCCACGCTCTACAACCCGCGCTTCGAGAAGGATCGGGCGGTGCCGGTGGTCCGGGTGGGCCAGGAGTACCGGGCGCTCGTCTCGCGCGTGCTGAGCGAGCGGGATGAGCCGGGTGCGTGGGTGCTCGAGGTTCGCGCGACGGGTCGCTCGGAGGGCGAGGACTTCGACCGCCTGGCGCAGACGTCGGTGGGCTTCGCGGTGCCCACGGCGCGCATCGTCTCGGCGGGGCGTCCGCGCCTGGTGCGCGACGCGGCCGGCAAGGTGGCGGCCTTCGAGGTGGACGTGGAGCTGGAGAGCCAGGCACGCGATCGCTACGAGGTGTCGGGCACGCTGGTGGCCACGGATCGCCAGGGCGGTGAGCGGCCGGTGGCCGAGGCACAGGTGACGGACCAGCTCGGCGTGGGCTCGCACACCGTGACGTTGCGCTTCGACGCGGGCCACGTGGGCCTGTCGCGGATGGAAGGCGCCTATGCCCTGCGCGAGCTGCGGCTCTTCTCGCTGGGCACCAACGCCTTGTACCACCGCCTGGGCCGGGGACTGGAGCTGCGCATGCCGGCGGCGAGCGTCGCCGAGTTCGCCGCGCCGGTGATGACGCCCGCCATCGAGCACCGGTTGAAGGCGGGCGACTTCAACGTCCTGCCGTAGTCCCGTGCCGGCCGGCCGCTGGCCCTCCCGCCAGCGGTCGGGCCCTCTGGCGCCCGGCCGCCCATCGAGCGTCTGACACCCCGCCCCGCGCTTCGCTCGTCCGAGCGGGCGGGGGAGCGGTCGCGGCCAGGCGCTGTCAATCCCGAAATGTTCCTCCACCCCCCGCGCCCGAGTCGAGTGGTGACTGGAAGGCTTTTCCCTCGCGGGGGGTTCGTGTGCTCTTTGTGGACTGATGAACGATCCACCCGCCGAGAGCCGGGTTCTGGAATGGGAGCGACACGTTTGGGTAAAAGCGCCACCGGGCTGGATCAGTTGTTGGTCCCAGGTACGGGAGAGGGGGGCGCGGGCCCTCGTGGAAATATGTCCGTGACTATTGACTATCAGAGGATCTTCAACCTCTCGCCCAACCCCTACATGATCCTGGACCGTGAGCTGCGCTACGTGGCGGCCAACGAGGCCTACCTGAGCGTCACGGCGAGCCGGTTCGAGGACATCGTGGGTCAGTACGTCCTGGCGGCGTTTCCCAACGATCCGAACGATCCGGACAACCTCCCGGCGCGCATGCTGCGCGAGTCGTTCGAGCGGGTGCTGAAGCGGCGGACCCCGGACACGCTGGCGCTCATTCCCTACCGGGTGCCCCTGCATACGCCCGAGGGCATCGTCGTCCGGGATCGTTTCTGGAGTGCCACCCACACGCCGCTGCTCGACGAGCGGGGCGAGGTGGCCTTCATCCTCCAGCACACCGTGGACGTGACGGAGTTGCAGGAGCTCAAGCGCACGGTGCGTGCCGTGCGGGTGGCGCAGGAAGACGGGGCCTCCCAGGCTCAACTCGAGGCCGGCGTGCTCCACCGCGCGCGCAGTGTCCAGGATGCCAACCGCACGCTGGATGAGGAGCGCAACCGGCTGCGCCGGCTGTTCGAGCAGGCACCGGGTTTCGTGACGGTCTTGCGCGGGCCCAACCTCGTCTTCGAGATGAGCAACCCCGCCTACTACCAGCTCGTGGGCCACCGGGACATCATTGGCAAGCCGCTGCGCGAGGCGCTCCCGGAGACGGTGGAGCAGGGCTTCCAGGCGCTGCTGGAGAAGGTGCTCACGACGGGGGAGCCGTTCGTCGGCCAGGGCATGCTGGTGCGCCTGCAGCGCACGCCGGACGCGCCGCTCAGCGACGTGTACGTCGACTTCGTGTACCAGCCCATCATCGAGCCGGATGGGACCATCTCGGGCGTCTTCGCCCAGGGGCAGGACGTCACCGAGCAGAAGCGCGCCCAGGACGAGCTGCGCCGCTACCAGGAGCACCTGGAGGAGCTGGTGCGCGAGCGCACCCAGGCGCTCGAGCAGAGCGAGGCCGAGCGGCGCGAGACCGAGGCCGCGCTGCGGCAGGCCCAGAAGATGGAGGCGGTGGGCAAGCTGACGGGTGGGGTGGCGCACGACTTCAACAACCTGCTGCAGGTCATCGGGGGCAACCTCCAGTTGTTGCAGAACGAGGTGGCCGGCAATGAGCGGGGCCAGCGGCGTCTGCAGACGGCGGTCGGCGCGGTGGATCGCGGCGCCAAGCTCGCCGCGCAGCTGCTCGCGTTCGCCCGGCGCCAGCCGCTCGAGCCCGTGGTCATCAACCTGGGCCGCCTGGTGCGCGGCATGGATGAGCTGTTGCGCCGCGCGCTGGGCGAGGACATCGAGGTCGAGACGGTCATCACCGGCGGGTTGTGGAACACGTTCGCCGATGCCAACCAGCTGGAGAACGTCATCCTCAACCTGGCGATCAACGCCCGGGACGCGATGGAGTCCCACGGTCGGCTGACGATCGAGGCGAGCAACGCCATGCTCGACGATCACTACGCCCACCTGCACCAGGACGTGGTGCCCGGCCAGTACGTGCTGCTGGCCATCTCCGACACGGGCTGCGGCATGTCTCCCGAGGTGCTCGAGCGCGCGTTCGAGCCCTTCTTCACCACCAAGCCCGAGGGCCGCGGCACGGGGCTGGGGCTGAGCATGGTGTACGGCTTCGTCAAGCAGACGGGGGGCCACGTGAAGATCTACAGCGAGGTGGGCCACGGCACGACGATGAAGATCTACCTGCCCCGTGCCTTCCAGGCGGAGACGGCGCCGACCGAGGTGCTCGAGGGGCCCATCGAGGGGGGCAACGAGACCATCCTGGTGGTGGAGGACGACGTCGCGGTGCGCGCCACGGCGGTGGAGATGCTCTCGGAGCTGGGCTACCGGGTGCTCAAGGCCGGGGATGCCCAGAGCGCGCTGGCCATCATCCAGAGTGGCATGGCGGTGGATCTGCTGTTCACCGACGTGGTGATGCCCGGACCGGTGCGCAGTCCCGAGCTGGCCCGGCAGGCCCGGCAGGCCCTGCCGGAGCTCGAGGTGCTGTTCACCTCGGGCTACACGGAGAACGCCATCGTCCATGGCGGGCGGCTGGATCCGGGCGTCGCGTTGCTGGTCAAGCCCTACCGGCGCGAGGACCTGGCGCGGAAGATCCGCATGATGCTGCGCAACCGTCAGCAGCGGCAGAACGCGCGGGACATGCAGGCGCTGCGGCGTGAGCGGGTCCGGACCGCGCGTGCCCCCGAGCCCCCGAAGAAGACGCGCCTGCGCGTGCTGCTCGTGGAGGACGACGAGGACATCCGCACGTCCGCGTACGAGTTGCTGGGCATCCTCGGGCACGACGTGCTGGCGGTCCCGAGCGCGGAGGAGGCCCGCACGGCGCTGTCCACCAGCCGCTTCGACGTGCTGTTCACCGACGTGAGCCTGCCGGGCATGTCGGGGGTGGAGCTGGCGCGCGAGGCCGTGCGGCGCATTCCCGGCCTGCGCGTCATCGTCGCCTCGGGGTATGGGAACGCGACCGAGGGCCTGGACAAGGGCCTGAGCGCCGTGGTGCTGCCCAAGCCCTACGCGCTGCAGCAGATCGAGCGCGCGCTGGATCAGGTGGGCGAGGGGCTCTAGACGGGGGAGATCTCCCGGCGTCGGAAGGGGCGCTCCACCTTCTTGTTCGCCGAGCGCTTGAGGGCACGCGCGAGCAGGCGCCGCGTGTCGCGGGGATCCACCACGTCGTCCACCATGGCGAGCGCGGCGGTGCGCTCGATGCGGATGTGCTGGCGCAGGCCCTCGGCGAGCTGCTTCTTCATGGCCTCGGCGGCCTCGGGGCTTTCGGCGCCCTGCAGGAGCTTGCGCGCGGCGATGGCCACCATGCCCTCGGCGCCCATGACGCCGATCTCCGCGCCGGGCCAGGCGATGAACAGATCCGGCTCGAAGGCCCGGCCATTCATGACGTAGTAGCCCGCGCCATAGCCCTTGCGCACCACCACGGTGAATTTGGGCACGGTGGCGCTGGCGGCCGCGTACATCATCTTCGCCCCGTGGCGGATGATGCCCTGCTGCTCCACCTTGGTGCCCACCATGAAGCCCGGCACGTCCTGGAGGAAGAGCAGCGGCACCTGGAAGGCGTCACACAGGTTGATGAAGCGCGCCGCTTTGTCCGCCGCGTTCACGTCCAGGATGCCGCCCAGGTACATGGAGTTGTTGGCCACGATGCCCACGGGCCAGCCGTCGATGCGCGCCAGGCCGGTGATGAGGTTGCGCGCGAAGCGGGGCTTGAGCGGGAAGAACTTGCGGTCATCCACCAGCGACAGGATGACCTTGTTCATGTCGAACGCCTGGCGCGGGCTGTCGGGCACCACGGTGAGCAGCGACTCGTCGCGCCTGTCGAACGGATCCGCCGTGGGCCGGCGCGGGGGCCGCTCCTCGCAGTGCGAGGGGAAGAAGGACAGGTACTCGCGGATGGCGGCGAGGCAGGTGGCGTCGTCGGGGTACTCGGCGTCGGCCACGCCGGACACCTCGGTGTGCACCTTCGAGCCGCCCAGCTCCTCCTCCGTCACCTTCTCGCCCACCACGGACTCCACGAGGTAGGGGCCGCCGAGGGCGAGCGAGCTGGTGCCCTTGACCATGGGCACGAAGTCCGCGAGCGCCGGGATGTAGGCGGTGCCGGCGGCGCCGGGGCCCACCATGGCGGCGACCTGGGGCACCACGCCGCTCATCACCACCTGCTCGCGGAAGAGGTAGCCGGTGTCCGCGAAGCCCGCGAGGCGCCGGGGGTCCACGTCGCCACCCGCCTCCAGGCGCGCGCCCGCCGAGTCGACCAGCCACACCATGGGGATGCGGTGCTTGAGGGCCAGGTCGCGCATGCGCGCCACCTTGCGCTCGCCCACCGTGCCGATGGAGCCGCCGAACACCGTGAAGTCGTAGATGGCCGCCGCCACGGACCGTCCGTCGATCTCCCCTACGCCGGTGATGACGCCGTCCGCGGGCGAGGGCCGGGACGGGTCCTCCTCCTCGGGCAGGTGGCCCTCGGCCCCGGCGAGCAGACCCATCTCCTCGAAGGTGTTCTCGTCGAAGAGCCGCTGGAGGCGCTCGCGGGCGGTGAGCTTGCCCTTGGCGTGCTGGCGCTCGATGCGCTCCGGTCCCCCCAGGCCCTCGTTGCGGCGGCGCTGCTCCTCGAGCTTCTCCACCCGCTCCTTCATCTTCATGGTGTGGCCTCCCCGGCAGGACTGGCGGCTACCTTGCCAGAGCGGCGCGCCAGGCCGGAAGAGGGGAGGGGCGCCTAGGGTCGTGGCTTGTGCAGTCGCGCGAGTTCGCGGTCCAGGGCGGCGGCGAACTGCTGGCGGTCCTGCGAGGAGAAGCCGCTGGGGCCCCCCGTCACCACGCCGCTCTCGCGCAGCTCCTGCATGAAGTTGCGCACGGACAGGCGCTCGGAAATGTTGTCCTCGGTGAACAGTTCGCCGCGGGGATCGAGCACGACGACGCCCTTGGGCACGAGCAGGGCCGCGAGCGGGATGTCCTGGGTGACGGCGAGATCGCCGGACTGGGCCTGCTTCGCGATGTACTGGTCCGCGACGTCGAGCCCGCTGCCCACGCGCACCGAGGAGACGAGCTCCGAGCGGGGCAGGGAGAGCGTCTTGTTGGCCACGAAGACGATGGGGAGCCGCAAGCGCTGCGAGGCGCGCAAGAGGATGTCCCGCACGGGACCGGGACAGGCATCGGCATCCACCCAGAGTTTCATGTCGCCGCCCATCCTCTCACGTCTTCCGCGCGTCTTCAGGCGGAGAGGCGGCGCACCCACTGGAAGTAGGTGGCGCGCGGGTCCTCGAGGGGATCCCGGAACAGGGCGCGCACCTCGGCGCGCTCGACCCGGCCCGCCTCGAAGCCCTGGTAGAGCGCGTCGCCCAGCAGGTAGCCCAGCGCGTGGCTGACGCCATGGAAGAGCCGATCCTTGCGCAGGGGCAGGAGCTTCACCGCCTCGTCCGGCACCTCCACCTCGGCCGCCTTGTGCGCGAGCACGAACGCGGCGATCTGCCGCTCCACGCCCCGGGCCTGACCGAAGCGCAGGGCCCACTCGCCGGCCCCCACGCAGACGCGCCGGGGGTTCACCAGCTTCGAGCCGAAGAAGCCCAGCGCCTCTTCCACGCAGCGCGCGTAGAAGGCATCCGAGGCCCGGCGCGGCGCCTCCATGGCGTCGCCCACGGCGCAGTGCCGCACGAAGTGCGCCGCCTCCTCGGCCGCGTGGTTGAGGGACAGCGACGCCAGGTACGCCGTGCGCGCCCGGGGGATGTAGTAGCTCTCGCGCGAGAGGATGTACCGGCGCAGCTGCACGAGCTCACCTTGCGTGAAGCGGCCCCGCTGCTGGATGCGCTCGAGCGCGTCTCCATCCGCCGCCGTCACCACCTCGGCCTCGTCGAGCCAGCGGCCCACCGGCACGCCCGCGAGCCGTCCGATGAGGCCCGCCATCTCCCGGAAGCGCTCGGCGGCGCCGCGCTCGCGCAGGGGCGAGTCCCCCGACTCGGCCTCGAGGTAGTCCAGGAAGCTCTGCTGGCACACCACCGGCGAGGCGTTGAGCAGGCACAGCGCCCCATCCGCCAGCTCCACCGCCTGCGCCGCGCCCACCTTGCCCTCGCGGGCGAGCCGCCAGTAGACGCCCTCGGCGTTCTGGTACACCACGAGCCCCTTGTGGCCGTGCGCCTCGCCGAGTGCCCGCTCCACCTGGGCGGGGAGGTGGCAGGGTGCCACGTGGTACTGGCCCACGAGCACCACCACCCGGGGGGAGTCCTCGGACCGGAGGGCCCGGGCGATGCGCTCAGCCGCGTACGCGTCCCGGAGCTCGAGCGAGCGCTCGCCCTGGGCGCGGCGGTCGATGCCCACCACGCGCAGGCGGTGGCGCCGGGCGTAGGCGAGCAGCGTGCGCGCCCCGGACCAGGCACCTTGTCCCGCGCCGAGTCCCAGGCGGGAGAGCAGGGCGCGCTCGGTGAGGCGTCCGGCGAGGTACGCGTCGACGGACGCCTGGTGCCGGCCCTCCACGCACTCGAGCGCGAGCACCACCCGGCGGCCCGCCTCCCGGACGCCCTCCACGAGGTTCAGGTAGGTCTCCTGCGCGAGCGGCAGCGTATGGTAGTCGCCCACGTAGATGACGTCCGCGGCGCGCACCTGCTGGGAGACGGCGTGGGCGGAGAGGATCTGGCGGTAGTCGGAGGTCCGCCGGCGGTAGCGGGCCTCGTAGGCGCGAAAGGCCGCCGACTGTCCTTCGACGGCCCGGGCGATCTGGGCCTTCTGGCGGCGGAACAGGGCGAGGTGGAGGGCGAGCGACGCGCGCATGGGCGGTCACCACTCGCACGCACCCGAGGGACCGGCAAAAATTCAGCGACCGCGTCCCCCTTCCTTGACGCGTCCGGGCCCACGGTGGACGATCCGATTCCCCGTGGTCTGCTCACGCCCCCGCTCCATCCTCCTCGCGCTCGTGCTGCTCGTGGCGCTGCCTGTCCACTCGCAGGAGAAGTCGACCCTGCTTCACAACCCCCCGGATCAGGCCGAAGCCGGCCAGGCCCTGGTGGTGGATGGCGTGCTCACCGGCACCCAGCGCATCCTCCGCGTGGTGCTGCGCTACCGCGGCTCCGGCGAGCCCTACACCGAGGCGCCCATGGAGTTGCAGTACGGCGATCTCTACCGGGGAGTCATTCCGGGCACGCACCTGGCCGCTCCCGGGGTCGAGTACTACGTGGAGGGCTTCACGCCCGGTGGAGAGCGGGTGCCGCTCTTCAAGAGCGCCACGCGTCCGGCCCGGGTCCTCGTCGAGGGCGCGGAGCCTCCGGCCCGGGTGCCGCCCCTGTCGGCCCGGCCGCCCCCGGAGCCGACGGCGGCCCCGCGTCAGCCCCCGCCCCCGCCTCCCCGAGCCCCCGAGCCCGCGAAGTCCGCGCGCAAGCCCGAGCCCACCCGGTCCGAGCCCACCCGCCCGGAGCCCGCGCGCAAGCCCGAGCCGGCCCGGAAGTCCGACTCCGACGCCGATGACGCCATGGCGGCGCTCAACGCCGAGCTGCCCGCGGACACGGAGCCGGCCGCCGCGCCCCCAGCTCCGGAGCGGCCCTCGCGCCCACCTGCTGCCGAGCCCGCCCCCGTCGAGTCGACGCGCTCGCAGATGGAGGAGGATCTGGCGCTCTACACCGCCGAGGACACGCTGGCGCTGGCCACGCGGCACGAGGAGTCGGTGAAGAAGGTGCCCGCCATCGCCGCCTCGTTCGGGCGCGAGCAGATCCGCTCACTCGGGGCGCGCACGGTGGCGGACGTGCTGGACGTGGTGCCCGGGCTGTCCATCAGCCGCGACGTCCAGGGCTTCCACCGCACGGCCGTGCGAGGCCTGCGCAACGACGCCGAGGTGCTCTTCCTGCTCAACGGCCACCGGCTCAACAACTTCTTCGACGGCAAGGCGCTGATGAACCTGCCGGTGGAGAACCTCGAGCGCATCGAGGTCATCCGGGGTCCGGGCTCGTCGCTGTATGGCGCGGGGGCCTTCCTGGGCGTGGTGAACCTCGTCACCCTGCGCGAGGAAGGCCTGTTCTCCTCCGCCTCGGTGGGCGGTGTGCCCAAGAAGGTGGAGCAGGGGCTCGCGCCCGCCGCGGAGCTCCACCTCTCGGGTGCCCTTGGCCTGGATCGCCTCAAGATCTTCGGGGATGGGGACGTCTGGTACCAGGAGGGTGGCTCGACGGCCGTCGAGAAGGACGCGCTCGACGCGGACACGCTCGCGCAGAAGCTGCGCGAGCCATTGGATCCCGCGGGCTACACCCATGATGACCGCTTCCTGCTCAACCTCGGCCTGGGCGCCGAGTACGCCATCTCCTCGCGCAACCGCTTCACCGCGTCCGTGCGGGTGATGTCCGAGGAGCGCGCCGCGCTCCTGGGCCTGTTCGACACCATGGGTCCGGACTCGCGCCTCAAGTGGCTGATGCTGCTGGGCGACATCACCTACGAGCGCCAGGTGAACGAGCAGATGCGGGTGCGCGCGCGCCTGTCCGCGGATCGGCAGTACACGGACCGGCTCTTCCAGATCGGTCCGGACAACTTCCGCACCGGCCCGGATGACCTCACCCAGCTCTTCCCCGAGGGCATGCTCGAGCAGACGCTCGTCACCGTGAGCGCCCTGGGCGCCAGCGTGGACGCGGACCTGTCGCTCTTCGAGGGCAACCGCCTGTCCTTCGGCGCGGTGGGGGAGTTGCAGACGCTGGACGACTACTCCTACCTCACCAACTACACCTCCGACAGCCGCAGGCGTGGCGAGCTGGCGCCACCGACGGGGCTCGTGGACATCCAGGACATCGCCGAGGGCGCGGCCTCGCGGCGGCTGGCGTTCGGCGCCTTCGTGCAGGACCAATGGACGGTGGTGGAGCCGCTCACGCTCACGCTCGGGCTGCGCGCGGACGTGACCCAGTTGCCCCTGATGGACAAGGACAGCCTCGCCATCACCGGCACGCACCTGGTGACGAGCCTCAACCCCCGCGCGGGGCTGGTCTTCTCGGCCACCGACTCGCTCGTGCTCAAGCTGCTCTACGGCCGGGCCTTCCGTCCGCCCACGCTCCAGGAGCTGCTCGAGCAGATCCCCAACACCTACTACAACCAGGGCCGCTTCGTGGGGAACCCGGGCCTGCAGCCCGCCGTGGTGGACACGATCGAGCTGGGCGCGGACCTCATCCAGACGGCGGGCGAGGCGCGCGTGCGCCTGCGCGGCAACGCCTTCTACGAGGCCTTCTCCCATCCCATCGCCGCGGTGGACACCTCGGGCAACATCGTCCCGGTGCGCAACCGCGAGCTGGGCGTGCGCGTGTACGGCGTGGAGGGCGAGGCCCGGCTGGAGGCCAGCAAGCGCGCCACCGCCTGGGTCAACGCGAGCCTCTTCCGCGCCGAGGACCTGGAGCTGCCCGCCAACCACCTCTACCTCACCGACACGCCCCAGGCGCGCTTCAACGCCGGCATCTCCATGCCCATTGGAGATGTCATCAACTTCGATCTCGTGGTGCGCGCGGGCGCCGAGCGGCGCAACAACACGCGCTCGGTGCTGGAGCTGGTGCGCCGCTACCGGATCCCCGCCTACAACCTCATCACCGCGCAGGTGCGCACCGAGCCCATCGCCGATCACTTCGAGCTGGCGCTGCTGGTGCAGAACGTCTTCGACTTCGACCTGCGCGATGATGTGCCCCGTCCGGACCGCATCCCCAACCTGCTTCCCCGCGAGGGCTTGTCCGCCTTCCTGACCTTGAGGGCCCACCTGTGATGTCCCGACCGTTCACCGTCGCGCTGCTGGCGCTGGCCCTCGCTCCGGGCCTGGGCTGCCTGCGCTACAACGATCAGTGCCAGCCCCTGGTGGAGGATCCCGAGACGGTCCTCGGCAACCTGGGCGACCCGGTCTACCTGGACCGCATCTACACGCGGCATGACAACCACGCGCTCGGGCAGCTCGCCGCGGACGCGCTACGCCATGCCGAGGATGGCTCCCCGGCCCCCGCGCACCTGGGCATCATCAACGGAGGCGCGCTCCGGGCCGAGGGCCTGTGCGTCACCCGCACGTCCATCCCCAAGGGGCCGCTGAAGAACGGCCTCCTGCACGAGGTGATGCTCTTCGAGAACTCCGTGGTGACGGTGGACCTCTCCGAGCAGCAGCTCGTGGCCATGTTCGAGCACTCGGTGGAGGGACTCTCGCCAGTGGGCCAGCCCATCCTCGCGCCCTCGGGCGCCTTCCTGCAGGTGTCCAAGGACGTCAAGCTGCACGTGGACTGCTCGCGCCCGGTGAAACAGCGCGTGCGGGAGCTGAGCGTGAGCGGCCGGCCGGTGTCCTTGTCCCCGCGGGACAACGCTCCGTATTACCGGGTGGCCATGTCGTCGTTCCTGGCGCTGGGCGGAGACGGCTACGGCACCATCTTCAAGGACGCGGCCTCCGACGTGACGCGCAACCCCGTCACGGCGAGCTCGTCCGCGGGGCGGACCACGGACGTGACCCTCACCGAGGCCTGGATGCGCGGCCAACATGCCGAGCCGAAGCCCCCCTTGTTCGAGGAGGAGCGCATCGTCTTCGAGAACTGCGCGAAACCCTCCCGGCCCGTGGTGCGCTAGGGCCGGGAAGGGTGCTTCGGTGCTACGTCCCGTCCGACGAGCTGTCGGGGCGGGGCGGCGGCGGGGCGCCGAAGACGTCGTTGGGCGAGGGCATCTTGCGCAGATCGCCCCGGGCCACCTTCCAGGCCTGTTGGACGATCCACGACAGCGAGCGATCCTGCCGCGTCGCCTCGCGCTGGATTTCATCCAGCATGTCTTCGGGGAAGTAGAGGCTTTGTTTTCGATGATCAGTGGCGGCCATGAACTTAGGACCTTCCTTCTTCACGTGGGTCCTGCCGCTCGTCACCCGTCACGTCGTTGACGGCGGGGAATGACTTGATGCGGTCACGAGCGATCTTCCAGGCCTGCTGGACGACCCACGAGAGCGAACGGTCCTGGCGGTTGGCTTCCTCCTGGATCTCCTTGAGCATCTCCTCGGGGAAGTAGAGGGACTGCTTGCGCTTGTCGGTGCCTGCCATCCTGGGTCTCCGGAACGGATACGAGGTGACGACCTGAACACACTGGAGCCGTTATCCGACAGACCTCCTGACGGGTCAACGGTTTAGGAGTGTGTCCCCACCGTATGCCGCCGGGTATTCCGCGTGTGCGTAAAAAACCCGCGAAAAGAGAACGCCCCGGATCCTGGCAGGCAGGATCCGGGGCGCTCCGGAAAGAAGGGCCGCCAGGACGTGTCCCAGCGGCCCCGTGGGCCCAGAGGGGGAGGGGGGGGACCCCTAGGCCCAACTCCGTTGAAAATCCATCACTGTAACCCTTCGAGCCGCCCGGCCATTCCCACCCGCCCTCTTTTCCCCGACCGTCGCGACCCCCAGGAAGAGCATAGGAATCGTCTTCGGCTGCTTCAACCAGCCGCATCTGGTGTAACCCGGCCCGCGCGATTCTGATTCCTTCGCGTGTTCGATGCCGGTCATGGGTGAAACGAGCCTCTTGTTTTCGCGGAACCTCGCGGGGTGCTACCGCCAGCTCGGCCTGGAGGGAGGCTCGGTGCTGCTGGCCGTCTCGGGGGGCGCGGACTCGTGCGCCCTGCTGGTGGGAACGGCGCTCGTGCGTGAGGCGCTGTCGCTGCGGGTGGAGGTGGCCACGCTCGACCATGGCCTGCGGCCCGAGGCCCGGCGGGACACCGAAGCGGTCGTCCGGCTGGCGGCTCGATGGGGGCTGCCGTGTCATGTCCGCGAATTGGGTCTGCGGCCGGGTCCAGGGGTGGAGGAGCGGGCCCGGCACGCCCGCTACGCGGCGCTGGAGGCGTTGCGGCGCGAGCGGGGGTTGGGCACGGTGGCCACGGCGCACACGGCGACGGACCAGGCGGAGACACTGCTCATGCGGCTGGTACGAGGCACCGCCCTGCGCGGCGCCATCGGCATCCACCGGGCGCGCGCCGCGCTCGTCCGTCCGCTCATCGAGCGCACGCGCGAAGAGGTGGAGGCGTTCCTGGCCGAGCAGGGCACGGGCTTCGTGCACGACAGCATGAACGAGGATCGGACCTTCCTCCGGGCGCGGCTGAGGCACGATCTGCTGCCCGCGCTCTCCGCGGCCGTGGGCTTCTGCGTGGTGCCGCACCTGGCGGCCTTCACCCGCCTGGCGGCCGAGGACGAGGCGCTGCTCGCTCGCATGGCCGACGAGGCCTGGGGCCGGCTGCTGCTGCCGGATGGGAGTCTGGACGCGGTGGGCGTGCGCGCCCTGGAGCCCGCGCTGCGCCGCCGGGTGCTCGTCCGCCTGATGACTGGAGCGGGGGCGGAGGTGGATGGGCCCTCGCTCGCCCGGGTGCTGGACGCGGTGGGGGAGGGGGGGACGGTGACGCTGCGCGGAGGACACGTGCCAGGGGGCCTCCAGCTCATGGCCATGGGGGGACGCGTGCGCTGCGTGCGCCGGGAAGGGCCCGCGGACGAGGCCGCGGCCTGCCTGGTCCTGGAAGGAGAGGGGAGCCAGGGCCTCCAGCCCGGAACGCAATGGCACTTCGGGGTGGGGTCCGGGACACCGCCCCTGGGAGCGCTCGCCCTGTTCCTGCGGGAGGACACCCGGTGGCCGCTCACGGTGCGGACGCGCCGGGCCGGGGATCGGGTGCGCGGTCCGGCCGGCTCCCGGAAGCTGCAGGACGTGCTGGTGGACGGCCGCGTTCCCCGCGAGCACCGGGACCGGGTGCCGGTCGTCACGGACGCCGGGGGGAGTGTGCTCTGGGTACCAGGGGTGTGGAATTCCCCGGACGCGGGCGCTGTACGGCTGTATCTCTGGGCGCTGCCTCCTGGCACGGGCAAGCCCGGGGGCTGTGCGTTATAGAGTCGGACAATTCGGGGGCGTGCCAGAAGAGGAACCCCCAAAATAGTTGAGGCGTTTTTGTTGTTGCTGTTACCGTCAGATACACGGGCAATACGCCCGGTGTCGTGACAACCGGTCGGAAGTGTTGGGCTTTTCCGTCCGTGCCCACCACTGCTGCCGAGCACCGAAAGGGCTGCTGCCACGTGCGTTCGACTTACAAAACCATCGGCCTCTGGGTCATCCTGATCGTCCTCTTCGTCGCCTTCTACAACTTCTTCAACACCAACGGCGTGCAGGTGGAGGAACCGACCTTCACCCAGTTCCTCGCCAAGGTGGAGGACAAGAAGGTCCGCGAGGTGTCGGTCAAGGGAAATACCTACACGGGGAAGTTCTCCGACTCGCAGACGGACTTCCGCACCACCGGTCCCGCGCCGGACGCGGCCATCCTCGATCAGCTGCGCAAGAACGACGTGGACGTGAAGTACGAGCGCGAGGAGCAGAACAGCCTCTGGCTGACCGTGCTCGGCCAGTGGATGCCCGTCGTCTTCCTGTTCCTCTTCTTCATCTTCTTCATGCGCCAGCTGCAGGGCGGTAGCGGCAAGGCGATGACGTTCGGCAAGTCCAAGGCGCGGCTGCTCAACGAGAGCCACAACAAGATCACCTTCGCGGACGTGGCCGGCGCGGACGAGTGCAAGGAGGAACTCGAGGAGATCGTCGCCTTCCTCAAGGATCCCAAGAAGTTCACCAAGCTGGGCGGCCGCATTCCCAAGGGCGTGCTGATGATGGGCCCGCCGGGAACGGGCAAGACGCTGCTCGCCCGCGCGGTGGCCGGCGAGGCGGGCGTGCCCTTCTTCTCCATCTCCGGCTCGGACTTCGTGGAGATGTTCGTCGGCGTGGGCGCCAGCCGCGTGCGCGACCTGTTCGAGCAGGGCAAGAAGAACGCCCCGTGCATCATCTTCATCGACGAAATCGACGCCGTGGGCCGTCACCGTGGCGCGGGCCTGGGCGGCGGACACGACGAGCGCGAGCAGACGCTCAATCAGCTCCTGGTGGAGATGGACGGCTTCGAGTCCAACGAGGGCGTCATCCTCATCGCCGCCACCAACCGTCCGGACGTGTTGGATCCGGCGCTGCAGCGTCCCGGCCGCTTCGACCGGCGCATCGTGGTGCCGCGCCCCGACCTCAAGGGCCGCCTGGGCGTGCTCAAGGTGCACACCCGCCGCGTGCCGCTCGCTCCCGAGGTGGAGCTGGAGGTCATCGCCCGCGGTACTCCCGGCATGACGGGCGCGGACCTGGAGAACCTCGTCAACGAGTCGGCGCTGATGGCCGCGCGGCAGAACAAGGAGCGCGTGGACCTGAGCGACTTCGAGGCCGCCAAGGACAAGGTCTTCATGGGCCCCGAGCGCAAGTCCATGATCATGACCGAGAAGGAGAAGCGGAACACCGCCGTGCACGAGGCGGGTCACGCGATCATCGCCAAGCTCTTGCCCGGCTGCGATCCGCTCCACAAGGTCACCATCATCCCGCGCGGTCAGGCCCTGGGTCTCACCTGGAGCCTGCCCACCGAGGACAAGGTCAACGGCTACAAGAAGCAGATCCTCGATCAGATCTCCATGGCCATGGGCGGCCGCATCGCCGAGGAGCTCATGTTCAACGAGATGAGCTCGGGCGCCTCCAACGACATCGAGCGCGCCACGGAGACGGCGCGCGCCATGGTGTGCCGCTGGGGCATGAGCGAGAAGCTGGGGCCCCTGGCCTTCGGCAAGAGCGACGGTGAGGTGTTCCTCGGCCGCGACTTCAACTCCTCCAAGGACTACTCCGAGGAGACCGCGCGGCTCATCGACGCCGAGGTGCGCAGCATCGTGATGGGCTGCTACGACAAGGGCAAGGCGGTGCTCACCGAGAACCTCGAGGGCCTCAAGCGCGTCACCGACGCCCTGGTGGAGTACGAGACGCTGGACGCCGAGGACGTGAACATCCTCCTGCAGGGCGGTCAGCTCACCCGCGAGCGCCCGCCGCCCCGCGTCATGGCCCCGCCCACCAAGTCCACCGAGAAGAAGGACAAGCGGAAGATCCTCGACGCGCTCGAGGGTCTGCCCAACATGGAGCCGAACAAGGCGTAAGCCGCGGCCCTCCGCTCAGGTAGAACCCGGGCCCTCTCCACTCACGTGGGGAGGGCCTTCGTCTTTTCCGCACGTCCCGCCGGAGCCGCTCCGCCCATGATTCGAGCCCGTCCCGTCCGCCTCGATCGCCCCGCCGACCTCGAGCCCGCCCTGCTGCGACTCGGGCTGTCCCCCTCCGCCCGCGAGGAGCTGCGCGAGAAGGTGCCCGCGCTGCACGTGCTGCTCACGGGGCTCGAACGCGAGCAGGGCCGCGTGCTCATGGAGCTCCTCGCCGACGCCACCCACCCGGGGCGCGAGGACTACCCGGCGTGGGTCGCGGGAGATCCCCGCGCCCGGCCCGGCACGGGGCTGCTCTCCGGACGCAGGGAGCAGTTCGAGCGCGTGGTGGCCCGCGCCCGCGCGCGGCCGGAGCTGGCTGGACTCGCCGACGCCGTGGCGCGCCTGCTGGAGGCCACGCGGCCCCCGGCGCCGTTGACGCTCGGGGGGCGCACCTTCACCTTCGGCGCGCGCACCCACGTCATGGGCGTGGTGAACGTCACCCCGGACAGCTTCTCCGACGGAGGGCGCTACCTGCGCGCCGAGGATGCCGTGGCCCACGGGCTGCGGCTGGCCGAGGCGGGCGCGGACGTGCTGGACGTGGGGGCGGAGACCACGCGGCCCGGCTCCGCCCCCGTGCCCGCCGAGGAGCAGCTCGCCCGGCTGATGCCGGTCATCGAGGGGCTGCGCGCCCGCACGGACGTGCCGCTGTCCGTGGACACCACCCTGGCGGCGGTGGCGCGCGAGGCGCTGCGCGCGGGCGTGGTGCTCGTCAACGACATCAGTGGCTTCCGCTTCGATCCGGAGCTGCCCCGGGTGACGGCCGAGGCGGGCGCGGCCTGCTGCCTCATGCACATCCAGGGCGTCCCCGAGACCATGCAGCTCGCTCCCCACTACGAGGACGTGGTGGACGAGGTGCTCGACTTCCTGGAGGAGGGCGTGGCGCGGGCCGTGGCGGCGGGCATTCCGCGCGAGCGCGTGCTGGTGGACCCCGGCATCGGCTTTGGCAAGACGTTGGGGCACAACCTCTTCCTGCTCAGGCGCCTGGGAGAGCTGCGCGTGCTGGGCCTGCCCGTGCTGGTGGGCACCAGCCGCAAGAGCTTCCTGGGAAAGCTGGCGGGAGGCCGTCCGGTGGATCAGCGGCTGGCGGCGACCCTGGGCTCGGTGGCCGCCGTGGCCGCGGCGGGAGACGCGGACTTCGTCCGGGTTCACGACGTCACCGAGGCGCGGGATGCCCTCGCCGTGGTGGACGCCCTGCGTGGAGCGCTGGACGGCGGCTCGCTCTACTAGAGGGCGATGCAGGCCCACCATGAACGCGAAGGTGCGACCCGTACCGACCGCCCTGGAGTGCCAGTCCATGTTGTGAAGTCGCACGCTTGTCCAGGGAACTTCCACTCCCTAGCTTCGGGCTCTGTGGAGGGCACGCTATAAGCCCTCTGGCGTGGGCGGTCCGGCCCGCGTGGCCGGCCAGGGAAAGGTGGAGCGGTAATTTTATGGCGTACAGGATGAACATGCCCCCGAACGAAGAGAGGGCGTCGCAGCGGCTGTTCGGCACGGATGGAGTGCGGGGTGTGGCCAACGTCTACCCGATGACGGCGGAGGTCGCGATGCAGCTGGGCCGCGCGCTGGCCCACCTCATCCGCAATGGACCTCACCGCCACCGCGTCATCATCGGCAAGGACACGCGCCTGTCGGGCTACATGCTGGAGCAGGCGCTCGCCGCGGGGCTCATCTCCATGGGCGTGGACGTGGACCTGGTGGGTCCGCTGCCCACGCCGGGCATCGCCAACCTCACCACGTCCATGCGGGCCGACGCGGGCGCCGTCATCTCCGCCTCCCACAACCCGTACCAGGACAACGGCATCAAGTTCTTCTGGCGCGACGGCTTCAAGCTGCCGGACGAGACCGAGGCGAAGATCGAGGAGCTGGTGGCCAGCGGCGCCATCGACTCCATCCGCCCCACGGCGACCAAGATTGGCCGGGCCTTCCGCCTGGAGGACGCGCGCGGCCGCTACATCGTCTTCCTCAAGACGACCTTCCCGCGCGAGTTGACGCTCGAGGGGCTCACCGTGGTCGTCGATTGCGCCAACGGCGCCGCCTACAAGACGGCCCCCGCGGTGCTCGAGGAGCTGGGCGCCAAGGTCATCACCCTGGGTGTGCAGCCGGACGGCAAGAACATCAACCACAAGTGCGGCGCGCTCCACCCGGAGAACCTCGCCAAGTGCGTGGTGAAGAACGGGGCGAACCTGGGCATCGCGCTGGACGGCGACGCCGACCGCCTCATCGTCGTGGACGAGAAGGGCCAGGTCGTGGATGGCGACGCCATCATGGCCATCTGCACCGGCGAGCTCGTCACGCGCAAGGAGCTCAAGAAGAAGACGCTCGTGGCCACGGTGATGAGCAACATCGGCCTGGAGCGCGCGGTGGCCAACTACGGCGTCAAGGTGGTGCGCACCAAGGTGGGTGACCGCTACGTCGTCGAGGAGATGCGCAAGAACGGCTACAACCTGGGTGGCGAGCAGAGCGGCCACCTCATCTTCTCCGACCACACCACCACGGGCGACGGCACCCTCGCGGCGCTCCAGTTGCTCGCGGTGATGTGCCGGCAGCAGAAGCCCGTGAGCGAGCTGGCCTCCATCTTCCAGCCCGTGCCCCAGACGCTGCTCAACGTGGTCGTCAAGAACAAGCGCGAGCTGGGCGAGCTGCCCACGGTGATGCGCGCCATCCAGGACGTGGAGAAGAAGCTGGGCAAGGACGGTCGCGTGCTGGTGCGCTTCTCCGGCACCGAGCCCAAGGCCCGCGTCCTCATCGAGGGCACGGACGCCGCCCGCAACGAGCAGTACGCGCAGCAGATCGCCCAGGAGCTGTCCGCGGCGCTCAACGGTTGACATCCAGTCCCAGGCCGCGAATAGAAGGGCGCGCGCCCGGGCGGAAGCGGTGTAGGACTTCCGCCCGGTGTGCCCTCGTGAGGGAGAGCGGCCGAAATGGGACAGCGACTGGGTGTGAATGTGGACCACGTGGCGACGCTGCGGCAGGCGCGTCGCGTGTCGTATCCGGATCCGGTGACGGCCGCCGCCCTGGCCGAGCTGGCCGGCGCCGGGCAGATCACCATCCACCTGCGTGAGGACCGCCGCCACATCCAGGAGCGCGACCTGCGCATCCTGCGCGAGACGGTGCAGACGCTGCTCAACCTGGAGATGGCGGCCACCCAGGACATGGTGAAGATCGCCTACGAGCACAAGCCGGACGTGGTGACGCTCGTGCCCGAGCGGCGCGAGGAGCTCACCACCGAGGGCGGTCTGGAGGTCAACGGCCAGAAGGACGCGCTCGCCAAAACCATCAAGAACCTCAAGGACGGGGAGATCACCGTCTCGCTGTTCATCGATCCGGACCTGGATCAGGTGCGCGCCTCCCACAAGGTGAACGCGGACCGGATTGAGCTGCACACCGGGCGCTACTGCGAGGCGCGCAACGAGCGCGAGCGCGAGCGCGAGTTCAGCCGCATCGTGGACGCGGCCAAGGCGGGCGCGCGGCTGGGCATGGGCGTGGCCGCGGGCCATGGGCTCAACTACGACAACGTGCGCCCCATCGCGCGCATCCAGGAGATCGACGAGCTGAACATCGGCCATGCCATCGTCGCGCGCGCCGTGCTCGTGGGCTTCGAGCGCGCGGTGCGCGAGATGCTCGAGCTGATGCGCAACCCGGGCTAGGGCGAGCGCGCGCCATGGCGATCATCGGCCTGGGGTTGGACATCTGCTCGGTGGAGCGCATCCAGCGCATCCTGGATGGGGCCCGCGCCGAGCGCTTCCTCGAGCGCGTGTACACGCCGGCCGAGCGCGAGCTGTGCAACGCGCGCTCGGACAAGGCGAGCGCCTACGCGGCGCGCTTCGCCGCCAAGGAAGCGCTCATCAAGGCCCTGGGCGCGCCCAAGGGCCTCACCTGGCACGACATGGAAGTGGTGCGCGCGGGAGGCCCGCCGGGCTTCCGCCTGTCGGGCGTGGCGCGCGTGGAGATGGAGAAGCGGCGCGCGGAGGCCTTCCTCGCGCTCACCCATGACGCGGGCGTCGCCGCCGCCACCGTGGTCCTGCAAGAGAGGAGCTGAACGTCATGCGCCGTGTCCTCACCGCTGATCGGATGCGCGCGGCCGACCGCGCCGCCGGAGACCACTTCGGCATGCCGTCCCCGTTGTTGATGGAGAACGCCGGACGGGAGCTGGCGGAGGTGGCCCGGGCGCTGGGCGCTCCGGGCGGGCGCTTCCTCGTCGTGTGCGGACCCGGCAACAATGGGGGCGATGGGCTCGTGGTGGCGCGCCTGCTCCATGCCTGGGGCCGGCGGGTGACGCTGGTGCTCGTGGGGCCCCGGGACAAGCTCACGCCGGACTCCCAGCGCAACCTGCTCGCCCTGGGGCCCTCGGGCCTCGAGCCCCAGTCGCTCGGGGAGGTGGAGGAGCCGCGGGTGGGGGACGTGGTGGTGGACGCCATCTTCGGCACCGGGCTCACCCGGCCTCCCAGCGGGGAGTTCGCCAAGGCGATCGAGTACGTGCGCCGCTGGCGCGCGGCGGGGGCGAAGGTGGTGGCCGCGGACGTGCCCTCGGGGCTGCACTCGGACACCGGGGTGCCCTTCGATCCGTGCGTGGAGGCGGACGCCACCGTCACCTTCGGCTTCCTCAAGCAGGGGCAGGTGCTGGAGCCCGGCGCCACGCTGTGCGGCGAGGTGCGGTGCGTGGACATCGGCATCCCCGCCGAGGCCGTCGTGGCCCACGCGGGCGCGGAGGTCTTCCTCGTCGAGGAGGCGGATGCCCGGGGGGCGATCGCCCCGCGCCGCTCGGACACCCACAAGGGCACCTACGGGCACGTGCTGGTGGTGGCCGGCAGCCTGGGCAAGTCCGGAGCGGCGGCCCTGAGCGCGTTGAGCGCCCTGCGCGCCGGAGCGGGACTCGTCACCGTGGCCACGCGCGCCCAGGTGGTGGAGTCGGTGCTCGGCCATGCCCCCGAGGTGATGGGCTGGCCCCTGGAGGATCGTGGTCCCCTGGGGCGGGCGGACCTGGAGTCCCTGCTCGCCGCGGCGGATCAGAAGGACGCGCTCGTGGTGGGCCCTGGCATCCCCCGGGGAGAGGAGACGACGGCGCTGCTCGGCGAGCTGCTCGAGCGCGTGGAGGTGCCCGTGGTGCTGGACGCGGACGCGCTCAACGCCGTCTCCACGGACCTGGGCGTGCTGCGCCGGGCGAAGGGGCCCGTGGTGCTCACGCCCCACCCGGGCGAGATGTCGCGGCTGTCCGGCCTGCCCACGAAGCAGCTGCAGAAGGAGCGGGTGAAGGTGGCGCGGGACTTCGCGCGCACGCATGGGGTGACGCTCGTGCTCAAGGGGGCGCGCACGCTCATCGCCCACGCGGATGGCACCGTGTACGTCAACCCCACGGGCAACCCGGGCATGGCCACCGGCGGCACGGGGGACGTGCTCAGCGGGGTGCTGGGCGCGCTGCTCGCGCAGGGCCTGAAGCTCCCCGAGGCCGCCTGGACGGCCGTGTACGCGCACGGGCTGGCGGGAGATCTCGCCGCCGGGCGGCGGGGCCGGCTGGGCCTCATCGCCTCGGACGTGGTGAAGGGACTGTGCTCGGTGTGGACGCGGTGGGAGCGATGAGCACGCCCACGCTGAGCCACACGGTACGCTCGGGCTCGCCCGAGGAAACCCACGGCCTGGGCGTGCGGCTCGGGCGGTTGCTCCAGCCGGGAGACTTCGTGGGGCTGGTGGGCGAGCTGGGCGCGGGCAAGACGCACCTGGTGCGCGGCGTGGCCGAGGGCGCCGGGGTGGAGCGCTCGCAGGTGGCCAGCCCCACCTTCGCCATCGTCTACCCCTACCAGGGGCGCCTGACGCTCTACCACGCGGACCTCTACCGGCTGGCCGACTACGACGAGCTGTACGCCACGGGCTTCCTGGACATGGTGGGCGGCGACGGCGCGCTGCTGGTGGAGTGGTTGGATCGCATCCCCGAGGCCGCGCCGCGCGAGTACCTGCGGCTCACCCTGCGCGAGGTGGGCGAGGAGTCCCGGGAGCTGGTGGCCGAGGCCTGGGGCGCGCGGCCCGCCGGACTGCTGAAGGACTGGTTGCTGGCCGAGCGCTGAGCGGGCCACACGGGCGGCGTCCAGCGGTGCGTGCAGCGAACAACAGATGAGTGGGCCATGCGCTCCGGAGCGGGGGGGTTGGCATATCCTGCGCCCATGAGCCCCTCCCACCCCATGAAGTGGTTCCTGCTCATCCCACTCGCCAGTGTGGTGCTGGTGGGGTGTGGCGCCATCGAGCCTCCGCCTCTGGAGTACCCCCACGCCACCGTCATCTTCGACGTGACGGTCCCCGAGGGGACACCGGCCGACGCCGTCATCACCGTCCTGGGCTCGCATGCCTCGCTCGGCGGGAACGTGGCCCCGGGCTTCTACCTGCGCCGCCAGGCCAACGGGCACTACACGGGGATGGTGCGCCTCCCGGTGGACGCGGAGGTCTCCTACACGCTCTGGCGGGAGGACGTCTGGACGCCGGAATTGTCCTCGGAAGGCAGTCCCATGCCACCTCGTTCCTTCCACGTGGCCGGGGACATGACGGTGAGCGCCCAGGTGGCCCACTGGGGGGAACCGCTCCAGGGCCCCCCGTCACCCTAGGGAGCGCCTCGGCGCCCGGGGTTCAGTGCCGCGGGTCCAGGTCCCGCACCTTCCACTGGTGGAACACGAGGCCGCTGTCCACGCCGATGACGCTGTCCTCCGCCACCTCGTGCCAGTGGTCCTCGCCCGACAACCGCTCACTGGCGAGCACGAACTGCTCCAGCCGATCCCCCGGCTTGGGCGCCCCCACGTACTCGCGGTGGGGGCAGCGGCCCGTCTCGGGGGCGGTGTCCGACAGGAAGAGCGAGCGGTTGCGCCGCGTGGCCAACATCACGTCCCCGTTGGTCAGCAGGAAGTTCATGGACGAGCCGTCCTGCCCGGGCTCATCCGTGATGCCCGACACCAGGCTCATCGTCTCCGCCAGCGCCCGGGCCACCTTCTCCACGCACGCCGGGGACTCGAAGTCCTGCCCCTGCTCGGCCAGGCGGGTGAGGAAGAGGTAGAAGCAGCGCTCGGTGTCCGTGGCGCCCTGGATGAGGGCGAGCAGATCCTCGCGGATGAGCGCCTCCACGGCCGCCTGGTGCCGGGCGAAGTTCCTCACCGTGCCGTTGTGCACGAAGCACCACCGGCCATGGGTGAAGGGGTGGGCGTTGCGCCTCTCCACCTGGCCCACGGACGCCAGGCGGATGTGCGCGACCACCGTACGCGAAGACACCCGGCTGCTGACCCGCTCGAAGTCCGGGTCGCAGTGCGCCGGACCGAGTCCGTGCGCGACGGATGGATTGTCTCCCGCTTCATAGGCGGCGATACCCCATCCATCCTTGTGCTCCCGCGACTGACGCAGGAGGGAATTCTTCTCCGTGACCAGGGAAGGATGAACGGCGGCGGGAATGGCGGATCGAAAACCGAAGAGGCGGCACATAGGCTTGCTTGTTTGATACTAACGGCCGGCCCAGGGTGGAAGTTCCCTCGAAGGCCACTTGTGCAACCAGAATCATGCACAAAGGGCTCTTTCCTGTTCTACCACGACATGGCCTCCCTTGATCACTATCCGTGCGTGATTGATTCCCAGGTGATAGGGAAGGTGGCGATAGTTTGAACACGAAAATATGACAAGATTGGCGGGGTCGCCCACGGCGATCCGTCCTTCGGAACTCAAACCAAGCGCGAGCGCGGCCCCCCGGGTGGCGGCCCAATAGGCCTCGGCGGCCGTCAGCCCGTTCTCCAGGCAGGCGAGCCCCAGGGCGAGGGGAAGGTTCTCGCTCATGGCCGAGCCGGGGTTGAGGTTGGTGCCGAGCGCCACGTTGACGCCCGCGTCGCGCAGCTTGCGCCCGGGGGCATAGGGGCGCACCCGCAGGAAGAGGGTGGCGGTGGGCACGAGCACGGCCGACACCCCCGCGGCCGCGAGGGCCTGGATGCCCGCGTCGCTCACCTGCTCCAGGTGGTCCGCGGTGGCCGCGCCCAGCTCGGCCGCCAGCTCCGCGCCTCCCGAGGCGCTGAGCTGATCCACGTGCAGCCGTAGCTGCAACCCTCGCTTCCGGGCCGCCAGCAGCAGGCGGCGCGCCTCGGCGTGCGTGAAGGCTCCCTGCTCGACGAACACGTCGCAGAAGCGCGCCAGGCCCTGCTCGGCCACCGCGGGGATGATCTCCTGGATGCACAAGTCGAGGTAGGACTCGCGCCACTCGCGGTACTCCTCCGGCACCGCGTGTGCGCACATGAGGGTGGGGATGAGCTCCACGGGCTGGAGCGTGGACAGCCGCTGCACCACCCGGAGCATCTTCAGCTCGTCCTGGAGCGACAGGCCATAGCCGCTCTTCACCTCGGCGGTGGTGATGCCGTACTCGAGCATCAACTGGAGCCGGGGCAGGGCGAGCCGGATGAGATCCTCCTCGCTGGCGAAGCGGGTGGCGCGCACGGTGTTGGCGATGCCGCCGCCGGCCTGGGCGATCTGCAGGTAGGAGGCGCCCTGGCAGCGCAGATCGAACTCCGCCGCGCGCTCGCCGGCGAAGACGGCATGGGTGTGGGGGTCCACGAAGCCCGGGCCCACGAACTGGCCATGGGCGTCCAGCACCCGGGTGGAGGGGCCTACCGCGCCCGGGGGCAGGGCGCCCTCGGAGCCCACGTACCAGATCTTCCCGCGGCGCACGCCGACGCAGGCGTGGGGATGCGGGGTGAGGGCGCGCTCGGCGGGCTCCTGGGGGGAGCCCTCCACGGTGAGCACCTCGGAGGTGTTGCGGATGAGCAGCTCCAGGGTTTCCATCGTGTCACTCGGTGAGGCCGGGGATGCGCACGCCGCGGGTGCGCGCCGTCTCGTGGGCCTCGGAATAGCCCGCGTCGGCGTGGCGCAGCACGCCCATGGCGGGGTCGGACGTCAGCACGCGCTCGATGCGGCGCGCGGCCTCGGGGGTGCCGTCGGCGACGATGACCTGGCCGGCGTGCAGCGAGTAGCCCATGCCCACGCCCCCGCCGTGGTGGAAGGACACCCACGAGGCCCCGTTCACCGCGTTCACCAGGGCGTTGAGGATGGGCCAGTCGGCCACCGCGTCCGTGCCGTCCTTCATGGCCTCCGTCTCGCGGTTGGGCGAGGCGACCGAGCCGCAGTCCAGGTGATCCCTCCCGATGACGATGGGGGCCTTGAGCTCGCCCTTGCGCACCATCTCGTTGAAGCGCAGGCCCGCCCGGGCGCGCTCGCCATAGCCCAGCCAGCAGATGCGCGCGGGCAGGCCCTGAAACGCCACGCGCTCGCGCGCCAGCGTGAGCCAGCGGCGCAGCGACGCCTTCTCCGGGAAGAGCTCCAGCACCGCCTCGTCCGTGCGGCGGATGTCCTCGGGGTCTCCCGAGAGCGCCACCCAGCGGAAGGGCCCCATGCCCTCGCAGAAGAGCGGGCGGATGTAGGCGGGCACGAAGCCGGGGAAGTCGAAGGCGTTGTCGAGCCCCGCCAGCTGCGCCTGGGCGCGGATGTTGTTGCCGTAGTCGAACACGTGGCTGCCCGCGCGCGCGAAGTCCAGCATCGCCTGCACCTGCACGGCCATGGACTGGCGCGCGCGCTCGACATAGCCCTGGGGGTCGCGCTGGCGCAGCTCGGCGGCGGCCTCGAGCGACAGGTCCGCGGGGATGTAGCCGTTGAGCGGATCATGCGCGCTCGTCTGGTCCGTCACCAGGTCCGGCTTGAGCCCCCGCCGGTACAGCTCGCGGAACACCTGGGCGGCGTTGCCGATGACGGCGATGGAGCGGCCCTGGCGCTTGCCCTGGGCCTCCTTCACCAGCGCGAGCGCCTCGTCGAGATCCTTGGCGACGACGTCGAGGTAGCGCGTCTCCACGCGGCGCCGGGCGCGCGTGGGATCGATCTCCACGCCGAGGAAGACGGCGTTGTTCATGGTGGCGGCCAGGGGCTGGGCGCCGCCCATGCCGCCGAGGCCGCCGGAGAGCACGAGCCGGCCGGACAGGTCATCCGAGCCGAAGTGGACGCGGCCGGCCTGGGCGAAGGTCTCGTAGGTGCCCTGGAGGATGCCCTGGGTGCCGATGTAGATCCACGAGCCGGCCGTCATCTGGCCGTACATCATCAGCCCCTTCTTCTCGAGCTCGAAGAAGTGGTCCCAGTTGGCCCAGTTGCCCACGAGGTTGGAGTTGGCGATGAGGACGCGGGGGGCGTCGGGGTGGGTGCGCAGGATGCCCACGGGCTTGCCGGACTGGACGAGCAGGGTCTCCTCGTCGGTGAGGCGCTGGAGGCTCGCGACGATGCGGTCGAACGAGGGCCAGTCGCGCGCGGCCTTGCCGATGCCGCCGTAGACGACGAGATCCTCGGGGCGCTCGGCCACGTCGGGATCCAGGTTGTTCATCAGCATGCGGAGGGCGGCTTCCTGGACCCAGCCCTTGCAGGACAGGGTAGTGCCACGGGGGGCACGAATGGTGCGGGACATGTGTTCCTCAGAGGTCCTTGGTGCCCGGACCCTAACCCAGGAGGTGGCCGGATGCGCGTTCCGCGACGGCGGATTGTACGAAATCGCCTGGAATTCTCAGGGTTTGGGTGACGCGCGACGCAGGGAGACGAACTCGTGGGCGCGATCGAGGAACTTCATGACCGCGCGCTCGTGGTCCCCGCCGCACTCGCGCAGGAACGTCACCTGCCAGCCCTCGTAGCGCGCCGCGGGCTCCACCTCGTCGAACCAATCCAGGAAGTCGCACCACTCCCGGTCGCTCTCTCCGTTGAATTGGGTGTTGGAAGCCCAGCCCATCGTGAACGCGACGAGCGACTCGACGGTGTCAAAGCCAGTGACGAACCAGAGTCCACGCTTCTCGAGAATCTGTTGTCGGGCATAGAGCAGTGCATCCATGAGGCCTACCCTTCGACCACGCCACTCCTCCGGAATCGGCTCTTCTTTGATGACTCGCTTCTCGGTCATGGCTCTTTGAGCACCTCGTCGACGATCCTGTTGCCCGGTCCCGTGCGGAGCCGGACCACGTAGTCCTGAAAGGGCAACCCGGCCAGACCTGTGTAGGCGTCAATGAATGGCGACATGCACACCCGTTGTCGAGACCTGATGGGTTTTGACCACCATGCCTTGTGCGGTCTCATCGAAGCCCAGCACTCGCACTGGTGATGGGCCACTGACCGAGAAGCGGATGAATTCCGGTCGCTCACCGAGTTTGACGAGTCCCTGGTGGACGAGTCGTGCGACCTTCTCGCACTCGCCCGCCTTGCGGTTGGTGATGGCGAAGGCGTTCTGGAATGCCACCAGCCAGCCCGGCATCCGCCCGATGTCCTGGAGCACCAGGTACTGGTCGACGACACACGCCATGTCCCCCGCCAGCAGGCACGCCTTGAGCCGGGCCCGGATCGAGTCGTCCCCCGGTGCGGGAGGGATGGCCGAGCACCCCCAGGGCAGCAGGCAGAGCAGCAGGAGCAGGGCGGGGCGCACTCCACGCAGGGAGGGAGTCGGGACCCTCATGGGGGAGTGGTTAGCACGAATGCGCCGCACAGGTCATTCGTGCCGAAGCGGACGCCGCCCGAGGCTATGACTGTTTGAAGACCTGGAAGGCGTGGTCAATGTTCGTGGCGTTTTTCAGGACCAGCGTGCTCAAGCCCAGCAGCTCCGCCGGCGTGACCTTCTCCTTCGCCGAGGTCGTCTTGATGGCATCACCCAGCTCTTGCAGGCCCTGCGTCAAGGCGCCGAGAGTCTCGAGGCCCATCCTGGCTTGCTTCATGCGCTGCTCGAGCTTGGTCAGCTTGGCCTGCAGCGAGCCGTGCTGCTGCGTCAGATTGGACATCGTTGAGGGGTCGGGAGGGAAGGCGAGGTGGCTGCCCACCTGCTGGGCCTGGGCCGGCTCCGAGGCATGGGTCGAGGTTGGCGTCTGGGGGGCCGGGGCGCTCAAGCTGCCCACCAGCGCACTGAACTGCTGCAGCAGGCCGCCCAACTGCTGGAGCGTCGGCGCGGGAGCGGAGGCGGGGGGGCGCTCGTCGCGCCAGCTCCTTCAGTGCCCGCCACGGAGGGCTGAGATACGGCATGACCCGCGCCCGCGGGCGAACCAAACTGCTGGGAAATGAGCTTGCTCAAATCGCCGTCGCGGATGCGGCCTTGCAGAACATCCTGGCTGAGCTGGCCCACCTGCTGGGCCAGGGCCTGCTGGGCCGCGGACGGCTTCTTGAAGAAGGAGAAGATGCTCTGCTTGCTGTCCAGGGTGTTGATGACCGTGGCCTGGTGCTGCATGAGCATCTCGCTCAGGTTCTTCGTGTCGTTCGGCATGAACTGCTCTTTCGCCGAGGCCTCACCGGAGGCCTGGGCCAGCTTCTGCGCGCTCTCCATCAAGGGGCCCAGTTCCTCCTGGGAAATCTTTCCCGCCTTCAAGCCTCCGGCGATCCGGCCCAGCAATTCCCCCTGCTGCTGATTCACGAAGGACATCACGGCAGCGGCTCTGTCGGGGGCCAGGGGGCCGTTGCCCGTCTGCTGCGTCTGGGCGGACGCCTGTACGTTTCCCGCGGTCTGGGGCCTGGTCTGGCCGACCGGACCCGTCACCCCAGCATGGGCGTTCGGATTGGACACCGTGAAGGTGTCCTGTGGCGCGGAGGCCGATGGCGTGTGGACGTGGCTGGAGGTGCCAGCCGCTTGGGTCGTCCCCTGCTGCTTGCCGTCGGTCTGCTCGAGCTTGCCTGGTGCCTGGCTGGTATGCGTTTGCGCCGGATTGTTCCGGGGTGGCAGCGGGGGGGCTGAATGGTTCTTGGTCGAGGAGATCGTCACAAGAGACTCCAGTTGTTTCGGACCCATGAACCACTCGGTGAGAGCATTTCCTGATAATTCGAGAAACAGACAGGAAAGTAGTCATCCATGGATACCTGGAATATTACGGAGTCATTAGATATCACAGATGTTCATGGACTTCCCCGGGTTTTCCGTGATCGCGGCCCGACGGGGATGCACCACGGCGTCATCGGCTCAGGAGACACGGGACGTCCGGAGCATTCCGTGCTAGGCGCCGCGCCATGAGCCGCATCTACCGTTCGCTTCCTCCCGCTGGTACCCGCATCGGTCTCGCCTTCTCGGGCGGTCTCGACACCCGCGCCGCCGTGGCCTGGATGTCCCGCAAGGGACTCGAGGTGTACGCCTACACGGCCGACCTCGCCCAACCCGACGAGAAGAACCCCGCCGATATCCCCCCCATCGCCCTGGGCCATGGCGCCAAGCAGGCGAAGCTCGTGGACTGCCGCGAGGCCATGGTGCGCGAGGGCCTCGTCGCCATCCAGTGCGGCGCCTTCCACCTGTCCGTGGGCGGCAAGAAGTACTTCAACACCACGCCGCTCGGCCGCGCCGTCACCACCACCGCCATCGTGCGCGCCATGCGCGAGGACAGCGTGCACGTCTTCGGCGACGGCAGCACCCACAAGGGCAACGACATCCAGCGCTTCTACCGCTACGGCATCCTCGTGGACCCGGCGCTCCACATCTACAAGCCCTGGCTGGATCCCGAGTTCGTCAGCGCCTTCGGTGGCCGCAAGGAGATGAGCGAGTACCTCCACTCGCTCCAGCTGCCCTACCGCATGGGCACCGAGAAGGCCTACTCCACCGACGCCAACGTGCTGGGCGCCACGCACGAGGCCAAGGATCTGGAGCACCTGAACAAGGGCATGAACATCGTGGAGCCCATCATGAGCGTGGCGCACTGGCGCCCCGAGGTGGACATCCGCGCCGAGCGCATCACCGTGGAGTTCGCCCAGGGCCTGCCCGTGTCCCTCAACGGCAAGCGCTTCGACTCCCTCTTCGAGCTGTTCCTCGAGTGCAACCGCATCGGCGGACGGCACGGCCTGGGCTCGAGCGATCAGATCGAGAACCGCGTCATCGACGCCAAGAGCCGCGGCATCTACGAGGCCCCCGGCATGGCGCTGCTCCACATCGTCTACGAGCGCCTGCTGTCCTCCATCCACAACGAGAACACCTCGGACCTCTACTTCACCCTGGGCCGCCGCCTCGGCCGGCTGCTCTACGAGGGCAAGTGGTTCGATCCCGAGGCCCTGCTGCTCAAGGACTCGCTCACCCGGTGGGTGGCCCCCAGCATCACCGGCAGCGTCACCCTGGAGCTGCGCCGCGGCGACGACTACACCCTGCTGGATACCCAGGCCGAGCACATGTCCTACGATCCGAGCAAGCTCTCCATGGAGAAGGTCGAGGCCGCCTTCAACCCCGAGGATCGCATCGGCGCCCTGGAGATGCAGAACCTCTCCGTGAGCGACAACCGCAGCCTGCTGCTGCACCACCTCGCGAGCGTCCGCCGCCTGCCCGGCGCCACCGGCACCGGCATCGCGCAGTTGCTGGAGGAAGGCGAGGAGAGCTGAGCCGTTCCAGGGGCCTCCCGAGAGGGGGGCCCCGCGCGCCCGCTCAAGCCTCGCGCGAGAAGGAGCCGTACACCGAGACGAATCCCGTCGCCACCAGGCCCACCAGGAACAACACGGGCCCCCACGACAGGACGCCGTTGAAGATCATCCACGAGAGGCACACCACCAGCACCCCCAGGGGAGCGAAGCGCAGCGCCTCGGGACGTGGCACCTCCGGGCGCAGCGCCATCAAGCCCAACACCCCGACCAGCAGCAGCGCCATGAAGACGGACAGGGGCTGATCCCAGCCCGCGTCGTGCGGCATGTCGAGCAGGTTGTAGACGACGTCGGACGAGGCGGGCGTCTGGTCCATCACGCGCAATTGCGGCGGCCCCGCGCCGGGGCCCCGGATGGCCGCGGAGCTGTTCCCGGGCTCCCAGGAGAGGAACAGCGACAGCAGGCACAACGTCACGCCGGCGAGCGCCACGGGCGCCATTCCGACCCGCAACTGGCGCGGATCGAAGAAGCGGCTCCAGCCGTCCTCTCCCACGTACACCTTGCGGTACTGATCGAAGCCGATCAGCGCCGCGCCGCCCGCCCACAACACCGGGGTGACGCCCACGCCGAGCATCCGGATCGCCAGCACCGCCACCACCACCGCGTACAGCGCGGGCACCGCCGGGTGCAGCACGGAGTCGGGCACCCAATCCACCAACGTGTGCCGCTCGCCCACCGCGCGCAGCTCCCGCGCCACCACCAGCCATCCTCCCGCCAACGTCACCAGCGACCAGAGCGGTCCGACGTCCGCGAAGAAGGGGAGGATGGAGAGCACCACCGCCACCGCCAGCAGACCCACGCCCAGCACGCTCGGCGAGTGGGCCGGCACGTGCGCCAGCCAGAGGGGTCCATCGTAGGGCGGACCCCGAGGCGCCTCCGGCTCCGCGCGCTCCGGCTCCCGCGCGACGCGTCTGACCGGAGCGGGCTCGGGCTGCTCGTCGGTCTCATCTCCAGGAAGGGCGGCGCGCGCTGGTGCGGCGCGCTTCTCGGCCGGGAGGGCGGGCCGGGCGCCGGTGCGGCGCACTCCGGGCGGGGGCGCGGGCATCTTCGCCCCACAGTTCTCGCAGTAGCGCAGGGTGACGTCCCGCGCGATCTCTCCGCACTCCTGGCACTGCATGGGTATGGCCTCCGCTCCCCGGGCCCTTCACTCCGCCCCGAGCCGGAGCGGCGCCTGCTGACTCACTGCTTCGCGGTGGGCCCGTCCGCCGTCAACTCCCTCATCCACGTCGCCATCGTCTGCGGATCGATCGGGCCCACGTGCTTGCCGCGGATGATGCCCTGGCGGTCGATGAAGTACGTCTCCGGCACGCCCGCCACCCCGTAGTCCACCGCCATGCGCGAGCGCGGATCCACCAACTGAGGGAAGCTCGCGCCCATCTGCAACAGGAACTGCCGCGCGTTGTCCTCGGTGTCCTCGAAGACGACGCCCAGGAATCGGGCCTGGTGGCCGAATTCCCGCGCGCCCCAATCGAGCACCGGGTGCTCCATCTTGCAGGGGCCACACCAGGACGCCCAGAAGTTGAGCACCACCGGCCGACCCTTGAGCTCCGCCAGGCTCACCCGCTCGCCGCTGTCCAGCGCCGCCAGGGTGAAGGAGGGTGCCGGCTGGCCCTTGAGCATGAAGGGCACCTCGTGCGGGTTGCGCCCGAAGCCCTTGTAGAGCACTCCCACCAGCGCCAGACACAACACGACGAAGCTCAGTGTGATGCGCCACTTCATGCCGTCCCCCTGTTCATTTCACCCTCCGAGCCGGGAGGCGCGCTCGCCACGGGGGCGCGCGACTCCACCACCGCCCGGGCCCGGCGCGCCGGCCACAGCGCGATGAGCGTGCCGATCACCAGCAGGGGGATGCTCCACCAGATCCACCCCACCAGCGGGAAGATCCACGCGTTGAAGCTCGCCGTGCCCCGGTCCTCGGAGAAGGCCATCAACGACAGGTAGAGATCCTCCTTGGGCGTCGAGCGCACCGCGGGCGTGCCCACCGGGTCCGTCATCGTCTCGTAGTAGTTCATCCGGGGGGCCATCTCGGTGACCTCGCCGTTGGGCGCCGTCACCTCCACGCGCGTGGCCACGAAGGTGCGGTGCGGCTCCTTGCCACTCGCGAGCCCCAGGTACTTCACCCCGTAGTCGCCGATCTTCAGCGTCTGGCCCACGCGCACCGTGCCCGAGGTGCGCGTCACGTAGGCCGACGAGGCCCCCACCGCCACGAGGATGACGACGATGCCCAGGTGGACGATGTAGCCGCCAAAGCGTCGGCGCGCCTTGGTGGCACTGCCCATCAGCGCCTTGACGAAGCCCTCGCGGTGCTCGCTCATGCGCACCTTCACCGGCAGGAAGAGCTCGCGCAGGGTGATGACGGTGACGAAGCCCGCCAGCCCGAAGGTGAGCAGCGGGTAGAAGCCCCGCAGGCCCCCGGCGAGGCACGCGGCGACGATCGCCACGCCCACCGCCGCCGGAATCCAGAAGCGCTCTCTCACCGTCTTCGGATCCGCGCTGCCCCAGGGCAGCATCGGCCCCACGCCCATGAGGAAGAGCACCATGATGCCGCCGGGCACCGCCATCTTGTTGAAGTACGGCTCGCCCACGCTCACCTTGATGCCGCGCACCGCCTCGGAGATGAGCGGATAGAGCGTGCCGAGCAGCACCGTGAAGGTGATGGCCACGAACACCAGGTTGTTCACCAGGATGGTCGTCTCACGCGACAGGAGCGACTTGATCTGGCTCTCGGCCACCAGCAGCGGCCCGCGCACGGCCAGCAGCGTGATGGACACGAAGAGCAGGATCGCGATGAACACCAGGAACGTGGGCCCGATGTCCGACTGCGTGAAGCTGTGCACCGAGTTGAAGATGCCCGAGCGCGTCATGAACGTGCCCAGCACCGTGAGTACGAAGCTGGAGAGCACCAGGCTCAGCGTCCACAGCTTGAGCATCTTCTTGCGCTCGTGCACGAGCGTGGAGTGCATGAAGGCGGTGGCCGTCAGCCACGGCAGGAAGGACGCGTTCTCCACCGGATCCCACGCCCAGTAGCCGCCCCAGCCGAGCACCGCGTACGCCCACCACGCCCCGAGGATGATGCCGATGGACAGGAACAACCAGGCGAAGAGCGTCCAGCGCCGCAGGGGCGCCATCCACGCATCCCCCATCTCTCCGCGCAGCAGCGCCGCCACGGCGATGCCGAAGGGCACCGTCATGCCCACGTAGCCCAGGTACAGCATGGGCGGGTGGATGATCATCAGGTAGTGGTTCTGCAGCAGCGCGTTGGGGCCCGGCCCGTCCGGGGGCACCGGCGACATCGCGTGGAAGGGGTTGGCCGGCCCCGCGATGAGGAAGCTGAAGAAGACGCCCACCGCGAGCATGGTGCCCAGCGCGAGCGACATGTAGCGCGCGTGCTCGCGCCGGTGCGTGAGGGCGAACGCCAGCACGTAGCCGCCCATGATGAGGCCCCAGAAGAGGATGGAGCCTTCCAGCGCGCTCCACAGCGAGACGATCTTGTAGATCGTCGGCGTGGCGCGGCTGCCCACCTGCGCCACGTACTGGACGCTGAAGTCATCGGTGAGCAGCGCCCACTCCATGACGAGGTTGGCGCCCACCATGCAGGCGGCGAAGCCGTACACGCAGCGCAGCACCCAGGGGAAGGCCGCGTCGTTGCGGCGCATCCCGCTCACCAGTCCCACCAGCGCCCCGAAGCTCGCGAACGCGAGCCCCCCGAGCACCAGCGCGTAGCCGATCGTCGCCGTCACGGAGTCCTCGCCGCCGTGGTGGCTTCCTGCTTCTGCATCTCCTCGAACATCTTCTTCACGTCGTCATCCGTCTTGGGCGCCCGGTACTCGTTGGAGTGGTTCACCATGAGCCGGCTGCCCTGGAACGTCTGGGACGCGTCGAAGGTGCCCTCCACCACGACGCCGATGCGCTCGCGGAACATCTGCGGCGGCACCTCGTTGGTGCGCACGAGCACCTGGGGCGCGCCCGGCTTCTCGTCGTCCATGACGCGGAAGTGCAGGGTGGTGTGCTGCTCGTCCCACTGGATGCTGCCCGGCTGCACCTGGCCACCCAGGCGGATGATGGGACCGTAGGCCTTGCTCCCCTGGGCCAGCATCTCCGAGGGCCGCCAGTAGTAGACGAGGTTCTCGCCGATGTTGCCAAAGGCCACCAGGGCCAGGCCGCCGCCGGCCACCAGCAAGGCCACCACGGCGATGAGACGGTTGCGCGTCTGCTGCGTCATGGCGCTACTCCTTCGACTCGTTCACGGCCTTGCCGGGACGGCGCAGCCACAGGGACAGGGCATAGAGCGCGAGCGAGCCCCAGGCGATGGCGTAGGAGCTCCAGATGTAGCCCCAGCCTCCCTGGATGCGACCCACGCCCACCTCGGCGAGCACGAGACCCGTGTGCATTGCCGACATCATCAAACCACCTCCGAGGGATTGGCGCGCGTGTCCGTGGGCAGCGCCGAGGGCAGGGCCACCTCCGCCTCGCGCGTGGCGAGGGCGATGCGGTAGCGGTGCAACAGGAAGAGCACCAGCAGAATGAGCGAGGCCCACGCGTTGACGCGCAGCGCCAGCACCATGTCCGGATCCACCGTCTTGGGCGTGGACTGCACCTGGTGCAGGCTGCGCCACCACTGCACGCTCTTCCAGACGATGGGCATGTTGATGCCGGAGATGATGCCCACCACCGAGCTCCACACCGCGCGCTTCTCCGGATCCTCCACGAAGCGGCGCAGCGCCGTGTAGCCCACGTACGTCACCAGCATGATGGCCATGGCCGTCAGCCGCGGATCCCAGTCCCAGTACACGCCCCAGGTGGGCTTGCCCCAGATGGAGCCGAGCACCAGGCCGTAGGTGCCGAAGAGCAGCCCGATCTCGGCCGCCGACTCCGCCAGCGCGTCCGTCTTCCAGCTCGCCTTGAACAGGTAGGCGATGCAGCAGCCGAAGTTGATGACCAGCGCCAGCATGGACATCCACATGGCCGGCACATGCACGTAGATGATGCGGTAGACGTGGCCCATCTCCCGCTCGGGCGGCGTCCAGACGAGCCCCATCCACGACCCCAGTGCCAGCAGCACCACCGCCGCCCCCGTCATGGCATAGAGCGCCGGCCGGGCGTTGAAGCGCGAGCCCACCGGCGCCCACTTCACGCCCAGGTAGATTCCCAGCGCGACGGACCCCAACGCCGCCGTCGTCGATACGAGCTGCAGCACCGTGTTCATGGCGATTTCAATCCTCGATGACCCGGGGGAAGAGCGCGAAGCCTAGCCCCCAATAAATCAGGTTGAACCCGGAAAGCAGCCCGAACCATGAGCCGAGCTGTTCCATGGGATCACCCTGGAGCACCAGCGACGTCGCCTTGGCGGCGGCGAGCAGTGCCGGAATGATGAGCGGGAACAGCAACAGCGGAAGCAGCACATCTCTTGCCCGCGCGTTGCTGGCGATGGCCGAATACACCGTGCCCGGCGCGCTGATGGCCATGCAGCCGAGTAGCAGGGTGAGCGCGAAGGGGAGGGGGCCCATGGTCACCTGCACGCCATAGAGCGCCACCATGACGGGGATGAGCAGCGCGCCCAGCCCCACGAGCAGCAGCGTGTTGCCCACCGCCTTGGACAGGAAGATGGCGCGCGCGTCCGCCGGGGCCAGCCGCAGCCCGTCCAGGGTGAGGTTCTCCTGCTCCACCCGGAAGGACTCGCCCAGGGCGAGCACGCTGGCGAAGAGCAGCGCGAGCCACAGGTAGCCCCCGGCGTTGCGCGCCAGGAGCTTCGTGTCTGGCCCCACCGCGAACGAGAAGAGCAGCAGCGTGGCGAGCGCGAAGAAGACGAGCGCGTTGAGGCGCGCGCGCGTGCGCCACTCGATGAGCAGATCCTTGGCCAGCAGGACTCCCACCGACCTCGGCAGGGAGATGGAGCGCCCGGGCCTCATGCCGCCACCGCCCGTCCATCCGACAGGTGGAGCCGTTCCTCGCACAGGCTCAGCCCCTGCTCGATGAGGTGCGTGGCCAGCACCACGGTGACTCCGGAGTCCTTCAGCTCGCCGATGATCTTCTCCATGGCCTGGATGCCCGCGGGATCCAGCTCTCCGAAGGGCTCGTCCAGGAGCGCCACCGCGGGCGATTTGAGCAGCAACCGGGCGATGGCCAGGCGCTTGCGCATGCCGGCGGAGAACTGGCGCACGGGGCTCTGCGTGCGCCTGGTCAGGCCCACCTTCACGAGCAGCGTGTCCGCCACGTCCGTGGGGGACTCCATCCCGAGCAGCCGCGCGAGCACCACCAGGTTCTGCCGGCCGGTGAGGTCCTCATAGAGGAAGCTCGCGTGGGACAGCAGGGCGACTTCGCGGCGCACGCTGTCGCGCTGGGCCACGCAGTCCAGGCCCCGCACCTCCACCCGGCCATGGGTGGGGGAGAGCGCCGTGGCCACCAGCCGCAGGAGCGTCGTCTTTCCGGAACCGTTGTGCCCGGTGAGCAGCAACGAGCGGCCCTGGGGCAGGGCATAGCTCAGGCGCGCGAGCGCCCAATGGCGGCCATACCGCTTGCTGACATCGTGGAGGGCGAGCGCGGGGGGCGCGGCGGGGGAGGCGTCCATCGGCGGGAGCGTTCGTAACTGGAAACTTCTTCGCACTCCAGCGAAAGCACCTCCGGCTGCCTGGATAGGAGACGGGATGCACGGCCACGGGACGGCGCCCTCCAGGGACAGGAGATCGCCCTGGGAGGGCACTTTCCCCCTCCCGTGCTCCTCCTTGCCCTCTCCCTACATCCGCCTACGAAGTGGAAGTTTTTTCAGTTTCCGCGACAGGATCCTTCATCCCGAGTGGTCCTGGAAGCAGGCAGGCAGCCCTGCACGCAGCCCCTTGTCTTCGGCGGAACGCATGCTCTTTCCGGCCGAAGACACCTTGGTTGCGCAGATCTCTCCGCGTGAACGTCATGGCGTGGGAACGGACTTACCCTTTGGTGGGACTCCCTTTCCCGGGACGGGTGGCTCCCGGGGATGGCACACCGTGTGCAAACCACTCGGGGCGAGAAGCATGCGGCGTCATCTGGAGAGGAATCAGCGATGGACATGCGAGGGGTTGTTCGGAGGGCGGTGAAGTCCGCGGCGGCCGGGGTGCTGCACCACAGTGGACTGCGCAAGGCGCTGGCGGCGTACCGGCGGCACCAGTCGGGTGGGCGACGGATCCTCATCGTCAGCTACCACCGGGTGGTGGAGGACTTCTTTGGTGAGCTGCAGCGCTCCATTCCGGGGTTGCTCATCTCCCAGGAGACGTTCCGGCGCCACCTGGAGGGCCTGTCGGCGGCGGGCTACAAGTTCGCGACCATGGGCGAGGCGCTGGACGTGATGTCCGGGGCCCGCACCGCGCACGAGGATCTGTGCGTCGTCACCTTCGACGATGGCTACCGGGACGTGTACCGCTACGCCTATCCCGTGCTGAAGGAGATGGGCGTGCCGGCCATCACCTACCTGCCGGCGGATCTCATCGGCACCAATCACCGCTTCAACCATGATCGGCTCTTCCACCTGGTGCACAGCGTCCAGGCCAGGGGCTACCAGCCGCTGTTCGACGTGCTGCCCGAGCCGGCCGCGGGGCTGATGGTGGAGGTGATGTCCGGGCGCAAGCGCCTGTCCGCGGCGCTCGATGACTTCATCGGCGTGCACTCCACGGCCACGCTCATGGACACCATCCGCGCGCTGGAGGAGCGGCTCGGTCCAGACGCGCCGCTGATGCCCGAGCAGGGTGATCTGATGGACTGGGACGAGGTGCGCACCATGTCGCGCGACGGCTTCGAGTTCGGCGCGCACACGCTCGGCCACGTGGTGCTCACGCACGAGCCGCTCGACGTGGTGGAGCGCGAGGTGCGCGAGTCCAAGGCCGTCATCGAGCGGGAGCTCGGCAAGCCCGTGCGCGACTTCGCCTACTGCAACGGCTGGTACTCGGACGACGTCATCGACGTGCTGATGCGCAACGGCTTCCGCTCGGCCGTCACCACCGAGGACATGAACAACCGCATCGGCGGCAACCCCTTCACCCTCAAGCGCAAGGTGCTGTGGGAGAACTTCAGCGTGGGTGTGACGGGCGGCTACTCGTCGAGCCTCACGGTGTGCCAGTTGGATGACTGCTTCGGCACGCTCGGCATGCGCGAGCCGGTGCTGGGCCGGCGCCCGCAGCGCCTCAAGAAGGAGGGGCAGGAGGTCCTTGCCTCCGGGGCCAACACGCCCAATCCCATCATCATGACGGAAGGAGCCGCGTGGTGAGTGAGAAGTCGGGGTCCGCCGCGCCCGCCGCTTCCTTCATGGGAAAGGCGGGCCCCTTGGTGTTGGCCCGGTTGTTCACCGCCGGGCTGACGCTGTCCATTCCCCTCGTGCTGGCGCGGGTGCTGAGCCTCGAGGAGTATGGCACCTACTACCAGCTGTTCCTCATCGCCACGACGCTCTACTACGTGCTGCCCTTCGGGGTGGTACAGAGCCTCTACTACTTCCTGCCGCGCGCGGAGGAGAAGCGGCCGTGGCTCGGGCAGACGCTGCTCTTCATGTCCGGTGCGGGGGCGGTGGCCGCGGCGCTGGTGTGGGGATTGCTCGGCCTCGTCGCCAACCACTTCGGCAACCCGGCGCTGCTCGAGCACCGGGGGACCCTGGCGCTCTATACCGCCTTCCTGCTCGGCTCCTTCCCGCTGGAGATTTCCCTCACCAGCCAGGGCAGGACGAAGCAGTCGGCGATCGTCTATCTGGTGTCGGACGCCGTGCGCGCGGCCGCCATGGTGGTGCCGTGCCTGTTGGGCGCCGGCCTGCATGGGATGATGCTGGCGGTGGTGGGCTTCACCTTCCTGCGCTACGTGGCCACGTGGGTGGTGGCGCCGAGGGGCACCACCGGACCGCTGGCGCGCGCGGAGCTGTGGCGTCAGCAGCTCGTCTACGCGGCTCCCTTCGGGGCGGCCATGGCGCTGGCGATTCCGCAGCAGAACGCCCACCTCTATATGGTGGCGGGTGTGGTGAGCCCGGCCCTGTACGCGCTCTACCGTGTGGGCTGCTTCCAGTTGCCCGTGGTGGACTTGCTGTACACGCCCACGAGCGAGGTGCTCATGGTGCGCCTGGGCGAGCTGGAGAAGCAGGGCCGTCTGGAGGAGGGCGTGGGGGCGTTCCGCGAGGCCGCGGGCAAGCTGGCCTTCCTCTTCCTGCCCTTCGCCGCGTTCCTCTTCGCCGCCGCGCCCGAGTTCATCGGGGCATTGTTCGGCGCCAAGTTCCTGCCCGCCGTGCCCATCTTCCGCGTGAGCGTGGTGGGCGTGGTGCTCGCCATCCTGCCCATGGACGGGGTGCTGCGAGCCCGGGGACACACGCGGGCCATCTTCCTGTCCTACCTCATCAAGGCGGTGGTGACGGTGCCGCTCGTCTGGGTGGGGGTGCGCCAGTTCGGAATGATGGGGGGCGTGGTGTCGTGGGCCCTGGCGGAGCTGGTGGGCAAGTGCTCGCTGCTCGTCCGGGTGCCGGCGGCCCTGTCCACGCCGTCGCTGCGCCTGCGCATCCGGGACATCATCCCCTGGCGCGAGCTGGGCAAGGCGTCGCTCGCCGCGTTCGCCGCCGCCGCGGCCGTCTTCGTGCTGCGCCTGGGGACCGAGCATGCCTGGGGGGGACTGCCCGAGGGCTTCGTCTGGAGGACGCTGCCGCTGGCCGTGGCCGGGCTGCTGTTCGTGCTGGGCTACGTGGGTGTCCTGTACGCCACGGGCGTGCGGCCCCTCGGGCTGCTCGCGCGTGCCCGCCGCGGCGGGTGATCGCGCCGAGCTTCGACTACCCGACACCGGGAGGTTCAGGGGGACTCCCGGCCCTCGGGGGGCGTATCTAGCTTGGGGCTCTATTCAACAGGTTCAACAGGGGAGAGGCGTGATGGGGATCGACGCGATGTCGCTGTACCGGCTCGGACACAAGCTGCACCGGCGGGGCGTGCCTGTTCTTCCCGCGGTGCTGCGCAAGGCCATCCACTTCCTGCATGGCTCGTATCTCCCGCCCGAGGCGGAGATCGGCGAGGGGACGCAGCTCGGCTACGGTGGCATGGGCATCGTCATCCACAAGGACGCGAAGATCGGGCGCCACTGCCTCATCTCGCACCAGGTGACGGTGGGCGGCCGCTCGGGGCTCAAGGATCTGCCGGTGATCGGCGACTACGTGCGCATTGGCGCGGGCGCCAAGATTCTCGGCAACGTGCGCATCGGTGACTTCGCCATCATCGGCGCGAACGCCGTGGTGGTGAAGGACGTGGCGCCCGGCTCGGTGGTGGGTGGCATCCCGGCCCGGGAGATCCGCAAGGATCCGGATCCGCTCGCCACCTACGAGCGGGAGATGGGCCTGCGGCCTCCGATGGCCCAGCGCAACGAGGTGGTGCAGTCCATTCCTCCCGCCTCGTCCGCCGCGCGCTAGCGCCCGAGGAGAGAGTCCACATGCGAGTGCTCCTCGTTGGCGACTATCCGCCACCGCATGGTGGCGTGGCGGTCCACGTGCAGCAGCTGCACGACTCCCTGCGCGAGCGCGGAGTGGAGTCGGTGGTGTTGGACATTGGCAAGGGCGGCCGTCCGGCCCCGGGTGTCATCTCGGTGCGAACCCCGGCCCAGTACGCCCGGCGGCTCGCGGGGTTCATCCGCGAGGGGTGGACGGTGCACGTCCACACCAGTGGGAACAATCCGAAGTCGTGGGTGCTCGCGGCCACCGGGGCCCTGCGCGCCCCTGGCTCCACGCGCGTCATCACCCTGCACTCGGGGCTGTTGCCGGACTACCTGGCCGCTTCCCCGTCACGGCGGGCGTTCGCGCGCCTGGTGCTCATGGGCTACTCCCACGTGGTGGCCGTGTCCGAGGCGGTGCGCGCGGCGCTCGTGCGCTGCGGGGTCCCCGCGGAGAAGATCCTCGTGTACCCGGCCTTCTGCGGCTCGCAGGTGCGTCCGGGTGAGCTGACGCCGGCGATCCAGGCGGCACGCGAGCGCCGTCAGGTGCTGCTGGCCATGGCGCACCACCCCTCGCCCGTCTATGGACGCGGGTTGATGTTCCGCGCGCTGCGCCAGCTCGCGGACGCGCGGCCCGGCGTGGGGCTCGCGGTGTTCGGACCGGGAACCCATTCCGAGGAGTTCCAGCGGGATGCCCGGGAGCACGGGGTGGAGTCGCTGCTGGAGAACCTGGGGGAGCTTGCGCACCCGGAGGCGCTCGCGTTGATGAAGCGCTGCGACGCCTTCATCCGGCCCACCACGCATGACGGGGATGCCATCTCCGTGCGCGAGGCGCTCGCGCTGGGGGTGCCGTGTGTGGCGAGCGACGTGTGCGCCCGGCCCGAGGGGGCCCATACCTTCCGCGCGGGCAGCGCGGAGGACCTGACCCGGCGGGTGCTGCATGCCCTGGAAGCCGGACCCGCTCGGGTGGTGTCGCCCGATGCCGGACCCATCTTGATGAAGCTTTACGGTGATTTGACTCAATCGACGAGTGTCGGAGGCGAGCTACATGCGGCGCAGTGAGGAAATGGATCTGGCCCGCCGGGCCCTTCGTGGCAGGGATCTGGTGGTGTTCTCGAACGACTGGGATGGGGACCCGCTGTCGAAGGTCCACATCATGCGCATCCTCTCACGCGACAACCGCGTGCTCTGGGTGAACAGCATTGGCAACCGGGCGCCCAAGGCCAACGCGCACGACGTCAAGCGCATCTGGAACAAGCTGGCCAAGTTCACCGAGGGCGTGCGCGAGGTGGAGCCCAACCTCTTCGTGCTCGCGCCGCTGGCGGTGCCCTTCTACGGCTCGGAGGCGGTGCGCGCGTTGAACCGCTCGCTCCTGCGCGCCCAGGTGCAGCGCGCCATGCGCCAGCTGCACTTCAAGCGGCCCATCTCCTGGTCCTTCCTGCCGGCCTCGGCGCCGGTGTCCGGACGGCTGGGCGAGGAGTTCGTCGTCTACCACTGCGTGGACGAGTTCTCCGCCTTCAGCGACACCAACGGGCGCCACATCGCGGAGATGGAGCAGCAACTGCTCAAGCGCGCCGACCTGGTCATCACCTCGGCCGAGCGCCTGCGCGAGAACAAGGCGCGCGTCAACCCGAGCACGGTGCTGGTGCGCCACGGCGTGGACTTCAACCACTTCGTCAAGGCCTGTGACGCGTCCACGCCCATTCCGGCGGACATCGCGAACCTGCCCAAGCCCATCCTGGGCTTCTTCGGGCTGGTGGCCGACTGGGTGGACACCGAGGCGATCGCCGCGGCGGCCAAGGCGCACCCCGAGGGCTCCGTGGTCATCATCGGCAAGGTGGCGCCGGACGTGGATCCCTCGGCGCTCAAGGCCCTGCCCAACGTGCACTTCCTCGGCCGCAAGTCCTACTCGGAGCTGCCCGGCTACTGCCGCGCCTTCGACGTGGCGCTCATGCCCTTCCGGGTGAACGAGCTCACGCTCAACGCCAACCCGCTCAAGGTGCGCGAGTACCTGGCGGCCGGCCTGCCGGTGGTCTCCTCGGACATCCCCGAGGTGCGCAAGGTGGGGTTGTGCAAGCTGGCCACGGACGAGGCCGACTTCGTGCGGAAGATCGACGAGTGCCTCGCCGAGGGGGCGGGCCCGTCCCGTGAGCGCGCCGAGCGCATCCGCCACGAGAGCTGGGAGGCCAAGGTGGAGGAGATCCGCCAGTATGTGGGCGAGGCCATGGTGAAGGCCGGACGCGGGCTGTAGGCCCCCGGCCCCAGGGCACATCGATTCCCCGCCGCGCGCCGCCTCCCGAGACAAGGGGGGCGGTGGCGCGGTTTTTCCGTGCTCGGGAGTGATGGCGGGAGGGGGCGAGTCCGCCTAGTATGGCGCTTCGCGGCAAACGGCCGGAATCGTCCATGGGCTACGTTCACATCATCCGAGACTTCGCATCGCCCCAAGAGGGGATTTCCCGCACCGTGCGCATCTACACCCCGGACGCGTATGATCACGCGCCGGAGCGGCGCTTTCCGGTGCTCTACATGCACGACGGGCAGAACGTCTTCGCCCACCCCGAGTCCGCCATCTACGAGACGTGGTGCGCCAACGCCACCATGGATGCGCTCGTGGCCGAGGGGAGGGTGGAGCCGTGGATCATCGTCGCCGTGGACTCCACGCACAACCGGCTCGCCGAGTACTCGCCCTGGGACGAGCCGCGCAGCCACGTCCGGGCGCATGGCCACGCCTACGTGCGCTTCGTCACCCAGACGCTCATGCCCTACGTGGATTCCGTCTACCGCACCCGCCAGGGCCCCGAGTCGACGGCCGTCATGGGCTCGTCGCTCGGGGGCCTCATCTCGCTGTACATGGGCTGGAGGCACCCGGAGCTGTTCGGCCGCATCGGCGGCCTGTCGCCCTCGGTGATGTGGGGGTGGAGCCGCTTCTTCTCGGAGTGGACCTCGCACACCCGGCGTTGGTCGCGCATCTACCTGGACGCCGGCCTGCACGAGACGGTGGATCCCGTGGGCTACGTCATGCGCTACGGCGAGGCCACGCGCGACTTCTACCACCACCTCAAGGGCCTGGGGTACGGCGACCACGAGCTGGCGCTCGTGCTCGAGCCGGAGGGCCACCACGACGAGAAAGCCTGGCAGCGCCGGCTTCCCCTCGCGATGAACTGGCTGTTGAGCTGAAGCGCCGCGCGGGCGGCGCTCCGTTCAGGTCCGGGCCTGGACGAGCCGCATCGCCTCGCGCATCGCCTCGATGTCCCGGTGCCGGGTGAGGTACATCTCATCCCCCAGGGCGCTGGTGAAGACGGAGGGCAGGGTGGCGTGCTGCAGGAGCGTCTCGCCCAGTCGCGCCACCACCTCCGTGTGTCCATAGCGGTACGCGCGGCCGGTGCGCCGGGCGATGTGACACACGTGGTACTTGGGCTCGTAGCGAAATCCGCGCAGGTCCTCGCCGGCGATGAGGCGGGCCCACAGCCGGTACACGTCCGTGTCCCCCGCGTAGTTCATCATGTCCACCACGAAGGCGCCGGGGGGCCGCAGGTTGGCCTCCAGCGCCACGAAGCTGCCATCCGCCAGGCGGAAGAACTCCAGGTGGAACCAGCGCTCGCGCAGGCCCAGCGCCTCCACCATCTTGCGCCCCATGGTGTCGAGCGCCGAGGGCAGCTGCCGGTGGCTCCAGATGGCCAGGTCGCGCTGCTCGAGCACGGACTCCATGATGCCGTCGCTGTACTCGTGGCTGGTGGTGAAGACGATGTGGCCGTTGCCGTCCACGAGCCCGTCATAGGTGACGATGGTGCCCTTGACGAAGGCCTGGGCCACGTAGCCGGCGAGTGGCGGCCCGCGGAAGGCCTCGTCCACCTCCGCCTCGCTGGACACCTTGAAGGTGCGCGCGGCGCCCACGCCCACGTCCGGCTTGAGCACGAGCGGGTAGCCCACGCGGCGGGCGAAGTCCTTCACCCCGGCCGCGTCGCGCACGGCGATGGCGTCGGGGTGGGGCAGGCCCGCCTGCTTGAACAGATCATGCATGCCCAGCTTGGAGCGCAGCCGGGCGATGTCCGCGGGCAGCAGGCCCGGGACGTGGAAGGCCTCGCGCAGGTGCGCCTCCACCTCCAGCCACGTCTCGTTGAGCGAGTCGATGCGGTGCATGCGGCCGTGCCGCCAGGTGAAGTAGCCCACGGCGCGCACCAGCGCCTCGATGTCGTGGAGGTTGGGGGTGAAGAAGTACTCCGACAGCGACTCGCGCAGCTCCCGACGCAGGGCATCGTAGGGGCAGTCCCCCACCCCCAGGACGTTGACGCCCCGCTCGCGCAGGGCGGCCACGAAGTGGAAGAAGTGGGGCGGGAACTGGGGCGAGATGAAGACGACGTTCATGGTGGGCCCTTTGACGGCGACTCCTTCGGAGGGGGGAGGGCGCACGATACCCGACTTTTTCCAGTCTTACAGGGGAGAGTTGACGCGAGGCGCCATGTCCGCCGGGGCGATACCCACCGCCTGCCCGCTCGCCAGTTACCGAGACTTGACACTCCCTTGGGGCCAGCGTTAGTTAGTTTCCCGTTACTAACTATCTCGGCCGAGGAGCTGCCCATGAGGGCGGAGCCTGCGGGAGTGACGGTATGCGGAAGTTTCATCTTCATCGACAGGGCAGGACGTTCCAGGGCGTGGTGGTGGGCGGGCTGGTGCTGACGTTGGGCGCGGGCTGTGGGTCGCGAGTGGACGCGGCGGAGAACAAGCCCGGCGCCGCGGCGCGTCAAACCGCCGCGGAAAGCGCGGTGAAGGCAGACACGGTGCAGGTGGGCGAGCAGAAGGTGCCGCGCTTCCTCACGCTCACCGGCTCGCTGTCGGCCAACGAGGACTCGGACGTGGCCGCGGGGGTGACGGGCAAGGTGGTGTCCGTGCACGCCGAGCGCGGCACGGTGGTGAAGAAGGGCGAGGTGCTGGCGAAGCTGGACGCGCGCGCCTCCTCCGCCAGCCTCGAGGAGGCCCGGGCGCAGGTGGTGCAGGCCAAGAGCCAGCAGGCGCTGGCCATCGCCGACTGCGAGCGCAACGAGAAGCTCTTCGCCAGCGGCACCATCTCCGCGGCGGATCATGATCGCGCCCAGGCGCAGTGCCGCAACGCGGCGGCCCAGGTGGCGGGCACCCAGGCGCGCCTGTCCCTGCTGGAGATCAACGTGTCGGACGCCTCCATCCGCGCGCCCTTCGACGGCGTGGTGGCCGAGCGCGCGGTGTCCGTGGGCGAGTACGTGCAGCCGGCCTCGAAGATCGTGACGCTGGTGTCGTTGGATCCGCTGCGCCTGCAGCTGTCGGTGCCGGAGGCCTCGGCGGCGCTCATCCAGAAGGATCAGCCGGTGGAGTTCACCCTCACGGCGGCGCCCAACGTGGTGCACAAGGCCAAGGTGACGTACGTGGGCGCGGGCCTGCGCTCGGGCAGCCGGGACCTGGTGGTGGAGGCGCTGGTGCCCAACAAGGAGCGCGCGCTGCTGCCGGGCCAGTTCGCCACGGCGCGCGTGCAGCTGGGCGAGCAGCCGATGCCGGTGGTGCCGCGCACGGCGCTGGTGGACGAGGGCGGCCGGCGCAAGCTCTTCGTGGTGAGCGACGGCCGGCTCGAGGAGCGCTTCGTGCAGGTGAGCGACGGCTCCGGAGACGAGGTGGGGGTGATGGCGGGCGTGCGCGTGGGTGAGCGCGTGGTGGCGGTGGCGCGGCCTGAGCTGCGCGACGGCGTGAAGCTGCAGTAGTCCGAGGGTCTCGTTCCATGCAATGGCTCGCCAGTATTTGTGTCCGTAAGCCCGTCCTCGCGTCGGTGCTCATCCTGCTGATTCTCGTGCTCGGCGGCGTCGGCTACTCGAAGCTCACCGTCGATCGTTTCCCCAAGCTGGACTTCCCCACCGTGGTGGTGGTGACGCGTCTGCCCGGCTCCGCCGCCGAGGAGATGGAGACGGACATCACGGACAAGGTCGAGGAGGCGGTCAACACCGTCGCCGGCATCGACGAGCTGTCCTCCATCACGTCCGAGGGCGTCAGCACGGTCATCATCACGTTCGTGCTGGAGAAGAACGTGGACGTGGCCGTGCAGGAAGTGCGCGACCGCATCAACCAGATCGCCTACGAGCTGCCCAAGGACGTGGAGACGCCGATCGTCCAGAAGTTCGATCCGGACGCCGTGCCCGTCATCATCCTGTCGTTGCAGTCCAACCGGCCCGTGCGGGAGATCACCGAGTACGCGGACCGCGTGCTGCGCCGCCGGCTGGAGACGGTGCAGGGCGTGGGACAGGTGTCGCTCATCGGTGGCACCAAGCGCCAGGTGAACGTGTGGTTGGATCCGGTGAAGATGCGGGCGGCGGGCGTGAGCGCGGCGGAAGTGCAGCGCGCCATCGCCGGCCAGAACATGTCGTTGCCGGGCGGCAGCATCGAGACGGGTCCTCAGAACCTCACCCTGCGTCTGCGTGGCCGCGTCACCAGCGTGGAGGAGATGGGGCAGCTCGTGCTGCGCGAGAACGGGGGCAACATCCTGCGCGTGCAGGACGTGGCCCGGGTGGAGGACGGCCAGGAGGAGGCGACGACGGCGGCCCGGCGCGATGGCAATCCGGCGGTGCTGCTGTCCATCCGCAAGCAGTCGGGTGAGAACACCGTGTCGCTCGTGCAGGAGGTGCGCCGGCGCGTGGGCGAGCTCAACTCGACGCTGCCGCCGGGCTACACGCTGGACGTGGTGCGCGACAACTCGGAGACCACCATCACCAGCGTGCACGCGGTGCAGGAGCACCTCATCCTCGGTGCGTTCTTCGCCGCGCTCGTGGTGCTCCTGTTCCTGGGCAGCTGGCGCAGCACCGTCATCTCCGCGCTCGCCATTCCCGTGTCCATCATCGGCACCTTCGGGATGATGCAGATGGCGGGGCTCAACCTGAACACCATCAGCCTCCTGGCGCTCGCGCTCGCGGTGGGCATCGTCATCGACGACGCCATCGTGGTGCTCGAGAACATCCACCGCTTCATCCACGAGAAGAAGCTCAAGCCCTTCCCGGCCGCCATCCTGGCCACCAAGGAGATCGGCCTCGCGGTGCTCGCCACCACGCTGTCGCTCATCGCGGTGTTCCTCCCGGTGGCCTTCATGGGCGGCATCCCCGGGCGCTTCCTGGCCAGCTTCGGCTGGACGATGGCCTTCTCCATCGCCGTGTCGCTGGTGGTGTCCTTCACCCTCACGCCCATGCTGTGCGCGCGCTGGCTGGTGGGCGGCTCGGCGGGGCCCGACCATGGCCGCAAGCCGCTGCTCGAGCGCATCACGGACAAGGTCTACACGCCCATCGAGCGCACCTACGAGCGCGCCCTGCGCTGGGTGATGGCGCACCGCTGGGTGGCCGTGGTGGCGTCGGTGGCCGCGCTGGGCTCGTGCATCCCCATGGCGAAGTCCGTGCCCGCGGGCTTCCTGCCCAAGAGCGACGAGGCCCAGTTCCAGGTGTCCATCCGCACGCCGGAGGGCATGAGCATGGAGACCACCCTCCTGGAGGCCGAGCGCGTGGCGCGGGAGATCCGCGAGACGATTCCGGAGACCACCTCCACGCTCGTCACCATCGGTGACAACACCGACAAGACGCCCAACGTGGCGGCGCTCTTCATCAAGATCGTCAACCCGGATCAGCGCACCGACACCCAGGACGACATCATGAACCGGGTGCGCCGGGACATCACCTCGAAGCTGCCCAAGGAGTACCGGGTGAGCGTGACCAACGCGCCGCTGTTCGGCGGCGGTGGCACCCAGGCCGCGGTGCAGTACGTGGTGCGCGGGCCCGACTTCGACGAGCTGGGCAAGCAGGCCACCATCCTCATGGAGAAGCTCAAGAGCATCAACGGCGTGGTGGACGTGGACAGCAACCTCATCATCGGCAAGCCCGAGGTGAGCGCGTACATCAACCGCTCGCGCGCCGCGGACCTGGGCGTGCAGGTGTCCGACGTGGCCACCACCATGCAGATGGTGGTGGGCGGTCTCGAGGTGTCCAACTACGCGGAGGCCGGCAACCTGTACGACGTGCGGCTGCGCGCCGAGCGCTCCGCGCGTGACAGCATGGAGGCGCTCTCGCAGCTCACCGTGCCCTCCACGCGTCTGGGCGCCGTGCCGCTCACGGACGTGGTGACGCTCCAGCGCGAGGAAGGCCCCTCGCAGATCAACCGCATGAACCGTCAGCGGCAGATCATGATCAGCGCCAACACGGTTCCGGGCGTGAGCACCGGCCAGGTCGTCGAGCAGTTCAACAAGCTCATCGCCGACACGCAGCTGCCGCCGGGCTACTCGGCGGCTCCCGCGGGCATGTCGCGTGAGATTGGCCGCACGTTCCAGAACTTCATCGTGGCCTTCGCCATGGCCTTCGTCTTCATGTACCTCATCCTCGCGGCGCAGTTCGGCTCGTGGATCCACCCCATCACCATCCTCCTGTCGCTGCCCCTCACCGTGCCCTTCGCGCTCATCTCCCTGATCATCTTCAGGCAGCAGCTCGACATGTACTCGATGCTCGGACTGCTGGTGCTCTTCGGCGTCGTGAAGAAGAACTCCATCTTGCAGATCGACCACACCAACCAGCTGCGCGGCGAGGGCTTGCCCCGGCTGGAGGCCATCGTCCACGGCAGCAAGGACCGCTTGCGCCCCATCCTGATGACCACGTTGTCCTTCGTGGCGGGCATGCTCCCGCTGCTGTTCTCCCGCGGCGTCGGCGCGAGCTTCAACCAGGCCACCGCCGGCGTGGTGGTGGGTGGCCAGACGCTGTCGCTGGCCCTCACGCTGCTGGTGACCCCCGTGGCGTACTCGCTGCTGGATGACGCGTCGGCGTGGTTCAAGCGCAAGTTCGGCTCCAAGCGCACGCCCGAGGAGACGGGCGAGGCCGAGGTGGAGCGCGCCTATGGCGGCGACACCCTCGCCGAGCTGCGCCCGGCGCACGGCAAGGAGGCCGCATGATCTCCCTGCTCACGGTGGTGTCCCTCGCCCTGGGTGCCGCGGAAGCCACCGAGCCCGCGGCCCAGCCGGTGCTCACGCTCAATCAGGCTCTCGAGGAGGCGCGCGAGAAGAACCTGGACCTGAAGGTGGCGCGCGCCCGGTTGGATCAGGCCCTGTTGCAGACGCGCCGGGCCTGGGCCGGCTACCTGCCCACCGTCACGGTGGGCGGCAGCTACACGCGCAACTCCGCGGAAGCCGTCTTCGCGCTGCCCGGTGGTGGAGAACCCATCACCATCCAGCCGTATGATCAGCTCGGCGCCCAGGCCGAGGTGCGCCAGGCCATCATCGCGCCGACGCTCTGGCCCGCCATCCGCAACGCGGGCATCGCCCAGGAAGTGTCCACGCTGAACACGGAGTACACGCGCCGGGAGATCCTCTTCGGCGTGGCCCAGGCCTACTTCAGCGCGGCGAGCCTCCAGGAGGCCATCCGCGCCACGCAGTTCCTCCTGGAGGTCAACCAGGCGCGCGAGAAGGACACGCAGATCCGCTTCGACGCGGGCACCGTCACGCGCGTGGCCCTGCTGCGCGCGCAGTTCGACCGCGCACGTGCCGAGCAGGATCTGGTCCGGGCGCGCAACTCCTATGACTCCGCGCGGCTGGCGCTCGCCACGCTCCTGCAGCGCGAGTCGCCGAACTTCTCCCTGCAACTGCCCGAGGTGCCCGAGGTGCCGGCGGTGGACCCGGAGCTCGCCCGCAAGGCGCAGGAGGCGCGTCCGGACGTGCTCGCGGCGCGGCGCAACCTGGACCTCGCGGTGGGCCGCCGCACCGGCGCGTGGTTCGCCTACCTGCCCAATGTGGGCTTCTCGGGCGTCTACCGGGTGACCAACGCCGCGGGCTTCACGGGCCAGGCGGGCACGTGGACGTTGACGCTCAACGGCTCGTGGACGCTGTGGGACGGAGGCTTGCGCGAGGTGGCCCTGCGCGAGGAGTCCGCCCGAGTGGCCGAGGCCTCCGCCCTGCAGACGCAGTCGGAGACCCGGGTGACCCAGGAAGTGGCCACGGCGCGCCTGGACTACGACAACGCCCGCTCCAACCTGTCCAAGGCCGAGGAGGCCCTGGCCCTGGCGCGTGAGACGCAGCGGCTCACGGAGATCAGCTTCAAGGCGGGCGTGGCGACGTACCTGGAAGTGGCGGACGCCAACTCCGCGCTGACCAACGCCGAGGTGAGTGCCATCTCCGAGCGCTTGCAGACCTCGCTCGCCGCCCTGCGGCTGCAGCGCGCCGTCGGCCTCTTCGCCGCGGACGAGAAGGACTGATGTGCCCGGGACTCCGCTCCGCTGTTCCGGGGAGCGGAGTCCTCGTCTCTTCTTGGGGCGTACCGGCGCTCATCGACCATGGTTTGCGGGAGACGGGCGAGAAGAGGGGTTGGTGTCCGACCTCGGACTCGCCTCGCTGCGAGCTGGTCAACCGGACATCTGTCTCCAGATACTCGCCTTCCGTAGCCTGGGCGCCACCGGCGGAATCATTTCCGACCAGGCGGTCTTCGTGCTGACCCGCACTCGATCCAAGGGTGTTCTCGAGGTCCTGGAGCGCCTGGATTGACCGGCTCGCGAACCGAGGCCCTTCCACCAGCCTTGGTGGAATGACTACCGCGCGCTGGCACCCGGACACCACATATTGGCGGCTTTTCGGAAGTCAAGAAGGACTCCCTGCTTGTACAACGTCGCCCCATGGCGCTCACTGGAGCCGAGCCATGAGGTTCTCGACCTTGCACCTTCTACGTCGGAATGCTGTGGGGCCAAAGGTTCGTGCCAGCTTGTGGCAGGGGGATTGGATTGTGATGCGCGCGGCGGTATTGGGATGGGTGTTGCTCGGATTGTGTCTGGGGTTGTGCGCTTGCAAGAGGAGTTCAGTGGAGACGCCCGATGCCGGGGCGGAAGGCAAGAATAAAGAGCTTGAGTCCGTTGCTCTCACGGTCAGTGGATATAATTATACCGACCTCCACATCGAGAGCTTCAGCGTGGATGGGGCAGGGGGAGCCAATATCTTTGTCAGTTCTCCTGACTCGGGTGGAGGAGGTGGCGTGTGCTGCCTGAGATGGTATCCAGGTGTGCCACTGCCGGTGTCAGTGAAAGTCGAGTGGACTCGGGATTTGAAGCGCTGGTGTGAAAAGGAAGTGATGGTCTCTGGACCCGTGCCTGACCAACCGCGGTACATCGTCGTCCATTTCTTCCAGGATGGGCGTATCGAGGTTGAACTCACGGAAGGCTTTCCTGAGTCAAAGCTTCAATTGGATCGCTTCAGTCCTGTCGCGCGCAAGGCGTCAGGCAACTCAGTATTGGATGAGAAAATTGCCAGGTGCCATGATGCCTTCCGTTAATGACCAGAAAACCGAAGTCGCGCTCGGTGCGAAGAACCTCAAAACCCAAAAGTCTCCTTTGGCGGCGGGTCCCCGGGTTTCCTTCTTTTTCGATGGAACAGGGAACAATCTGAAGGCCGATCTTCCCACCCACGAACACAGCAATGTGGCCCGTCTGTTTCGTGCTCATCAAGACAAGCTTCGTTTCTACATTCCCGGTCTCGGTACGTATTTCAAAGACGTGGATGACCCTGGCAACGAGAGTCGGGGGAATGGTGGAGGATACAGAGGGGAAGCGCGTCTTCAGTGGGCGCTAAGGCAATTGGAGTCATGTCTGGCTCAAAGTGACGGACGTCAGACCATTCATCTGGCCCTGTTCGGGTTCTCGCGAGGTGCCGCGCTGGCCCGTGCGTTCGCTCTGCGCATCGCCAAGAATTGCCAGCGGCGAGGTGATGGCACCTGGCGGCTCGTGTTGGGGCAGCGCACGTCCCCGGTCCGCTTGTACTTCATGGGCTTGTTCGATTCCGTGGCCTCGGTTGGTTTGCCCATGGGCATCAACAATGTGGGCTCTATGGTGGGTGGTTTGGGTAGCACGGGTCTGGCGATGGCTCACCGGAACTACAAAGACCTGGAGAACATCGCTTTCGGGAGCGCCCCTGGCGCGGATCCCGCCCCCGGTGGTTTCAACGGACACATGGAATGGGCCGGTGACCTCCGCATCCCCGAACTGGTGGAGGACTGTCTCCACATGGTGGCCGCCCATGAGATCCGCAACTCCTTCCCGGTGGACAGCGTTCTGCAGGGGCAGAGCTACCCGTCCAATTGCCGCGAGATGGTCTACCCGGGCGCCCACTCGGATGTCGGCGGTGGCTACCGCGTGGGTGAAGGGGGCCGCAGCCGAAGCACGGGCGCGCTCTTGAGCATGATTCCTCTGCGCGTGATGCGGGCCCAGGCCATCCATGCGGGGGTACCCCTGGACGCGTCCGTCAATCCCCAGGACTTCGCCGAGGATTCCGCGAACAGCGAGTCTTTCGAGCTGCTCCATCAGCGCTTCACCCGCTACATGGACATCGTGGGTTGGGGCGGTGAGCCCCTGGGCAAGGTGATGCTGGCCCACATGAACCGCTACTACCAGTGGCGCTTCCACAAGATGGCTCGCGACATGAAGGACAGGGCCGCCGAGCGGCCGACGGCGGAGGAGGCGCTCTTTCGCCAGTTCCAGGGGGTGTGGACCGCCGACAAGAAGGCGTTGTCAACGCAGATGGAGCCCCTCCGTCGCAAATACTTCGCACAAGCTGAGCGCACCAACACGCTCAGGAATGCGCCTAATGCGAAGAGCAATCAGGAACTCATTCTCAAGGAGACGAAGGCACTGGAGGCTGCCGCGAACGAATACTTCGCGCTCAAGGCCCGCCTGGACACGCTGCCCGGCTTGGACGACTCGTTCCTGGACAATGTGAGACTCTACGACATGCAACTCCGCTCGGACTGCTGGAGGCTCCAGCAACTGTGCTGGACCAAGGGACGGGCCAACCTCCGTCCCCACTACCTGCAGTTGCTCTCCGCCCACGAGGCGGAGGCGCGAGGACAGGGATTGCGAGACTTGTCCATGATCCAGTTCTTCGACACCTACGTCCACGATTCCCTGTCGGGCTTCGCCATGGACGCGACCCTGCCGTCCGACCCCCGCGTCATCTTCACCGGCGGCAACGCCAAGCTCCCCTACGCCATGAACCGGCTCCCGGGGTTGTCGCCTGCTCGCTCGGCGCTCGGCTGAAGTGGAGATCAGAAGACGGCCATCAGTGACGGTGGGGCGGGCAACCTGATCAGCCGCCTGGAGAAGACCTCCGCCAACGACAAGCTGGCGGCCAAGGGACTGCCCTTCCAGAACATGGACACCGGCAAGCCGGCGACCGAAGCGGAGAGCGAGAAGGCTTTTCGTGGCGTCATGGAATTGCCCGAGGCCATGCGGGCCACGGAGTACGCGCTGCGGCCATGCGGGGCTATGCCCGGGACTCCGCTCGCCCTCGCGGTGAGCGGAGTCCTCGTCTGTCTTCAGGAAGGCCCGGCGGGACGTGCCGCCCGTCCGGTGAGGATCGCCTCCAGCCGGGCGTAGCGGCGCACCAGCCGCGCGTAGTCCGCGGGGCGGATGTCGCGCTGCTCCAGGGTGCGGATGAGTGCTTCCCGCTCCGCCAGGTAGTCCGCCGCGCTCAGCCCACAGCGCTGTTCCACGAGCCGCGCCGCCTCCTCCTCGGGGAGCTCGGGGGAGATGCCCAGGCGCTCGTGCATGTGCCGCCGCAACTGACGCCCCAGCTCCGGCACCAGCTCCCGCTCCACCCGGGCGCGCCGCGCGAGCCAGCCCAGGGAGCGCACGTACTCGAGCGACGAGCGGTGCCGCTCCTCCACCAGGGGCCGGGGCGCACCGAAGCGCGTCCCCCGGGACACCGCGTAGAGCAACCCCACCGCCAGCAGCTGTGCCGCGAAGATCCACAGGGCCCGGGTCGACGGGGGCTCCCGGGCGGGCTCTACTCCCTGGTGGTATTCGTCGAAGCCGAGCGGCCCTCGCACCGCCAGCGCGTCCCAGAAGCGCAGGTTGTCCAACATCTCCAGCCGCCGGTTCTCCGCCAGATCCGTCCCCGCCAGCACGTACACCTGGCCGCGCCCCTCGGGCACCCGCCACACCACCGCCACGCCCCGGGCCCCCGCGATGGGCACCGCTTCGGGCCGGTCCACCGTGAGGCCCTGATCCAGCGACACGCGCAACCTCTCCAGCTCCTTCGTCGCGCCCACGGGCCCCCAGACGCGCACCGTCGTTCCGGTGAGATCCTTCTCCCCGGGCGCCAGCCCCTCGGCGCTCGCGGGCACCAGGGGGGCTTCGGACAAGGGAAGCCAGTCCTCCAGGACCGACGGCCGCATCCCGGCCTCCCTCGCGGCGAGGTAGACGAGGGTTCCGCCCCGGGACACCCACTGGCGCAGGGCCCGGGCCTCGGCGGGCGTCATGGACCGGCCCAGGGGCGTGGCCACCACCAGCGTGCGCGGCTCGTCGGACAGCGGGGCGCCATCGAACGCCTCTCGAAGCGCCGACACCCGGGCTCCCGACTCCTCGAGGTACAGGTACAGCGCCCGCAGCCCCAGGGCCCCCGGGTTGTCCACCGAGGGCCGGGTCGAGGGGGGGGGCGCCGCCTGGTTCGTCGCGAGCCCCAGCGCGAGCGCCAGCGTCACCAGCACGCCGTAGAAGGCCACCCACCGAGCCGTCTTCATGCCGTGCCTCCCGCGAGGCCCTGGTGCAACCGCTCCACCTCGTCCACGAAGCGCGCCGCGTCCTCGGTGGGCACGGGCTCGAGTGAATAGAAGGCCCGGTCGTACCAGCGCACCAGCCGCTCCACCTCACCCGTGACGTGGGCGGGGGCGCCCCGTTGCGGCAGCTCCTCCACCAGCTCCCGGTTCGTCCTCACGCGATCCGGTCTCGCCAATCGCCGCGACTCCAGCGAGGACAGCAGCGCCAGCAGCCCCTCCCGGATGGCCGAGCGCGGCTGGGTCGTCAACGCCGCCCGGGCGCGCTTCAGGTGATCCCCGGGCGGATCGAGCCGCATCGGGACGGGCGCCGCGTCCGGGCCGCCCGCTCGCTTCGTGGGCGCCCGCCGCCAGGAGCGCAGGCGCAACGCGGTGAAGAGCACCACCGCGATGCCCAACACCAGCACCAGCGTGCGCGTGCTCGTCGCGAAGCTCTGCGCGCCCCGCGTCTGCAACAGCTCCTCCAGCCAGCTCCGTACCATGCGCAGCAAGCGCTTGAGCACATCGCCCTGACGTTGCCGGGCCTGGGCGAACTCGGGCCGGGAGAGGATCTCCTCCAGCCGCGCCCGATCGGTCGTCCGCGCGGAGGCCCTGGTGTTCTCCTCCTCGAGCGGGGTGCAGACTCCCTGGAGACGCACGCGGACCGTCTCCACGTGCTTGAAGGGCGTGTCGTCGCCGGGGGCGCGCAGCGGCAGGCCCTGCCACCGGGCCTCCAGCGCCTCGAGGGCACCTTCCACCGCCTCGGGCTCGCTCCGGGCCAGCTCGGTGAACTCCTGGATGTCCCGCTCGGCGTCCGGGCAGGGCAGGGCCGCGAGCCACAGCAAGGCGAGCCCGATGCTCATGCGGCCCCCACGGGCTGGGCGGGGGAGGGCGGGGCGGCGTCCAGACGGCGCTCGATGTCCAGGCCCTCGCGGCGCACGCGCATGTCCAGGTAGAGCATCGCGTACACGACGAGGCCCAGGGGGTTGAGCACCGCCTGCCCCACCACCTGCAACAGCTCCGCGGGGATGAGGAGCGCCTGGGGGGCGGGCGAGAGCAGGGGCTGGCTCGGGTCGCGGTAGGCGAACTGGACGACGAGCGCGGGCAGACCGAACAAGGCGCTCACGGCGAGGAGGATGAGCGACACCACGGTGACGAGCAGCATCGCGCGCACCGTCACCCGCCCGATGAAGCCCGGCTCCACCCGGCCCGAGAGCAGCTCGCCCGAGCGGCGGAAGGAGCGCGCCGCGGAGAGGTCCTCCATGGCGAGCACGGGCGCGAGCAGGGAGAAGCGCAGCAGGTACCAGAGCAGGGCGCCCACGAAGCCCAGCGACACCACGATGACTCCGCCGATGAGCAGGGCCGCGCCCGCCAGTTGAGGCGCGCCGCGGCCCGCCTGGGCGACGAGCACGCCGCCGCCCCCGAGCATCAGCCCGCCCGGCAACATCATGAGCAGCAGGACGCCGGTTCCCCAGAGCAGCGAGAGCACGTAGGCCCCCGTGAGGGCGCCCAGCCGCTTCCAGGCTCGCCCGAGGCTGGTCGCTGGAGCCGCCTCGTCCCCGAGCTGGGTGGGCACCACGTAGCGCGCCACCACCAGGGTGTTGAGGTAGTAGAGCCAGAGGGACACCAGGAAGACGCCTCCGAGCGACACCAGGGTGCGCAAGAGCGAGGCGCCCAGCTCCTCCAGGTCTCCGCCGCGCGTCTGGAGCACGAGGGTATCCTGGAGTGTCAACTGGAGGACCTTGGTGAGGATGTAGGTCGCCAGGTTGAAGCCGAGGCTGAGGAGGAAGAGGGGACGGAAGTGCCTGCGCCAGAAGGTGGCCGAGCGGTCGATGATCTCACCGATCGCGAGGGGTCGCAGGTCCGAGGGGGGAGGGCTCACGGGGGGACAGCATACCCGCTGGCCCTTGGCGGGAGGGCGCGGCATTCTGCGCGGCCATGGGACGCATTTTCGAGACCCGTAAGACGACGATGTTCGCCCGCTGGAACAAGATGGCGAAGCTGTTCACGCGCATCAGCAAGGACATCGCCATCGCGGTGAAGGCCGGAGGCCCGAGCCCGGACAACAACCCCGCCCTGCGCCGGGCGCTGCAGAACGCCCGCCACGGCAACATGCCGAAGGACAAGGTCGAGGCGGCGATCAAGCGCGCGAGCGGCCAGGACGTGAAGAACTACGAGGTGGCGCTGTACGAGGGCTACGGCCCGCACGGCATCCCCATCATCGTGGAGACGGCGACGGACAACGTGGTGCGCACGGTGGCCAACGTGCGCCATGCCTTCAAGGATGGCGGCGGCAACATGGGCAACACGGGGAGCGTGGGCTTCCTCTTCCAGCACATGGGGGTGTTCCGCCTGTCGCCCGAGGGGGTGGATCAGGACGCGCTGGAGTTGGACCTGATCGACCACGGGTTGCAGGAGATGGGCGAGGGGACGGGCGAGAAGGGGGAGAAGCAGCTCATCATCCGCTGCGCCTTCAACGACTTCGGCCGCCTGCAGCACGCGATCGAGGAGAAGGGGCTGTCGCCCCTGTCCGCGGAGTCCGAGTACATCCCCCTGAACCCGGTGACGCTGCCCGAGGAGCAGGCCCAGGAGGTGCTCAAGGTGGTGGACAAGCTCGAGCAGGACGAGGACGTCCAGCGGGTGTTCCACGGCCTGGCGTGAGGAAGTTGCCTTCAGGCTTCGCGGAGGGTCCTGCCCAGGTCTTCCGGCCCTGGGCGGGAGCAGTCCTGTCCGGCACGCTCCTCATGGCCTGCCACGTGGGAGTGGGGGGCCACGTCGTACCGAGCCATTACGCGCAATCCTTCGACTCTGCCTCGAGTTCCTGCAGGACGAACCCGGCGCTCTGCGTCCAGGTGGCGGGTGAGGAGACGGTCATCCCTCGCGCCGGGCAACGGCTGGCCGAGTTCGGTATTTCGGTTGGCACGATCCAGGCGGCGTTGGGTCCCGAGCAGAAGGTCCGCATCGAGCAGGTCCTGTCGGAGTGTGCCAACGAGGCTCGCTTGAAGGTGCTTTTGGAGCACATGGACGGCAAGAGCCCCACACCGGTGGAATGTGACGAGAAGAAGAAGTTCGGGGGCAAGGTCAGGACGCGAGCCCAGTTCTTCGGCGAGGAAATGCACCAGGCCGCATTCCAATGCGTCCAGGAGAAGCTGAGCGTGTTGCGCCCGGGTGGCTTCAGCCTGGAGCCTCGCTACCGCTACGACCAGCGGACCAGACGGCGCGAGTTGATCAGCGTCGAGGAGGAGCAGGCCCTGCTGGAGGAGGGATGTTTCAGCGAGCTGAAAGGCACGATCAAACCAGACGTCGTCATCCACTCGGGTGATCCGCTCCAGCCGGAATTCGTCTATGACTTCAAATTCCCCTGCAAGAACACGTCCGAAGTTATTTGGTGTCTGTATTCTCGAGGGCCGTACGCGGGTCGCAGGCGAAACGCCGTGTACGAGGAAGTCCTGGGTACGCGACCCTCCCAGGTCCTTCCATGGATAGGAGTCATCCCATGAGCAAGCACGTTCCACGTATTCGCCTCATGGCACAGGCCGGATTCAGCCTGCTCCGCGATAGCCTGAACTTTTCTTTTTTCATCCGGCACCCTCACTTGGAGATAGCGCGCGGAGTACTTCATTCCCTGGAGATATACCTTCAGGCAGTGGGGCACCGGGCGCTCGGCAGGTACGCCGATGAAGAGGGCTACTTTCAGGATCTCAATGATGCCGAGTGGAAGCGCATCCGGAATGAATTGCTCGAGGGTGAATGGCCCATGTTCGATCTCCGAGATGAGTCCAGCAGCGAGTACCGGTATGGTTTTGAATATGCCGGTAAACCGCTTGGCGCTCCGTCCTTGAAGGACGAACCGAATGCGGCATGCGCGGTAAGCTTCTGGCTCCCCACCGAATACCTGGAGGAGCACGGCCCGGAGCGGGTGCGTGAGCTGGCATTGCAACTGGCCGCTCCGCTCCCCTTTTGCTTTGGACAGGCGGGCCTCGCCTTCAACGGCGCCACGAACCTGATGGGCGTCATGCGGCTAATCCACCAGCGGTGCTTCCGCTACCCGGGCATGGACATTCCTGATCTGGGCTGGCTTTCGTGGCGCCTGGGGACGAAGGTACGCGGCCCCTCCTGGATGACCTTCCTGGGCCAGCCGGTGCTGGGTGAGCTGGGTGGTGCGACGCAACTGCGTTCCCGCCTGTCCTCACCGGGAACCACGGTCCAAGAAATGGAAGGGGAGCGCGCCGTCGTCATCCTGGGCTCATGGCCAGACGCGGGAGACACCGAGCAGGGCCGCACGCTCCTCGCCTATCGCGAACTGGCACGCGTGCTGGAGCCCTGGCTCTATTACGACACTCACAATTACGGACTCGAGTTCCCTTCCGAGGACGTACGCCGCTGGGAACGTCGCTTCCTCGATTAGGGCAAGCGTGCCTCCCGGCCGGCTCTGCGCACTCGGGCTCCATTCCCACGTCCCGTCTCGGGTATAGTCCCCGGCATGCACTCCGTCCGCAGCCGGCTCCTGGCCGCCTTCCTGGTGCTCGCGCCGGGCCTTCCGGCCCTCGCCGCCGAGCCGTCCGCCTCCGCGGCCCCCACCGCCGTGGATGCCCCCACCCAGGCGCCCTCGGGCCTCCACGGTCATCGCTATGCCTTCGTCGGTGGGGGGGTGTTGCTGCTGGGCGGCATCGGCTTCGGCTACTTCGCCCAGGGCGAGGCGGCTCGCGCCCGGACCCTCGCCTCGGCGAGCGAGTCCAGTGCCGCGCTGGGCCGCGCCCGCGCGCAGGCCGCCACCGCCAACGTGCTCTACGGGCTGGCGGGCGCCACGCTCCTCTACGGGCTCGTGTTGGAGCTGTTGCCCGAGCCCGCCGCCGAGAAGGCGAGTCTCACCTTCCACTTCTGAGAACAGACACCATGCGCCTTCCGTTCACCCCCGGGCTCCTCGTCTGCACCGTGGCGGCCTCTGGGTGTTTCATCTCCGAGGACCCCGTGCCGCCCCAGGTCTGCGCACAGGACGCCGATTGTCCCTCCACCCACCGCTGCGTCACGGTCTCCGAGAGCGAGCGGGCATGTGAGGTGCTCTATCCGCCCGCGCCCCTGGACTTCGACGCCGGGAGCCCCCCCGACGCCGGGCCCGCGCGCACCCCCACCTGGTGCAATGACATCCAACCGGTGATGGTGGCCAACTGCGTGTCCGCGTGCCACGGCGCGACGACGTCGGGCAGCGGCCACCCGGAGTTCCGGCTCGACGTGTACTCGTCCGCCTCGCCCAAGGGCGCGCTCGAGATGGCCGAGCTCATCAAGGTCCGGGCGGTGGAGCAACGCAACATGCCTCCGGGCGCCCCCCCCACCTCCCTCGCCAGGGAGCGCGAGCTCATCAATCGCTGGGTGGCGGCCGGCAGTCCCTTCTGCGACGACGCGGGCACTCCCTAGGGTCATCATGAAGCACATCCACTCGAGCATTCTGGCCCTGGGGGCCGCCCTGGCCACGGGCTGCACCATCGAGGCCCCTGATTTCACGGGCAAGTCGTGCGCCGCCGCGGCCGACTGTCCCGCGCCCTTGACCTGCGTCGCGGCACGTCCCGGAGAGGGGCGCACCTGCGAACTGCTGCGGGGGCCCGGAATCGCCGAGCCGCCAGGCGGGCCGGTGCCCACCTGGTGCAATGACATCCAACCGGTGATGGTGGCCGGGTGCGTGGCCGGGTGCCATGGTGCCTCGGGCATTGGCCCCAAGGGTTTCCGGCTCGACGTGTACGAGGGCGATGGGGGCGTGCTGGGTGCCCGGGACATGGCGGCGCGCATCAAGGCGCGCGCCGTCACCGAGCGCACCATGCCGCCTCCGGGCAGCACCGATTTCTCCGAGGAGCAACGTGCCCTCCTCGACCGGTGGGTCACCGGAGGCGCGCCCCTGTGTGGGGACGAGGGGACGGCCGACGGGGGCACCCCGGATGGCGGTGCTCGCGACGGTGGCGCCTAGCGCGCGCCCGCCGCCTCTCCTGGCGGCGTGGGGTGTTGTCCTTCACCGGTAGAGCAGGCGGGCACCCGAGCCGTTGTCGGCTGGGCTGGCCCCATATGTTCCCGGTGTGTCTTTGGCAAGTCTGTACATCCCGGGTCCAGGGTCCCAGTTTTCTGCCACGCGGGGGGGGAAGGTTCCCGCGCTCTGAACCGAAAGGTTCTCACGCAACCAACAACAAGGAGCGGCACATGCGGAAGCTGATGGCGGCGGTGATGGTGGTGTCGGGTCTGGGTCTGGTGACGGGGTGCGAGCGCAAGGGCGACGTCCAGCGGCAGCAGGAGAACGTGGCCGAGGCCCAACGCGAGGTGCTCGAGGAGCAGCGCGAGGCGCGCCAGGACATCGCCGCCAACGCCCAGGACGAGCAGGAGGACGTGGCCGAGGCCCGTCAGGACCTGGCCGAAGAGCAGAACAAGCTCGCCGACAAGCAGTACGAGCAACTCTCCGACAACCAGAACACGGCCACGGGCGGCAGCGGCGTGGTCAGCGACAAGCAGGCCAGGCTGGAAGAGGTGAAGGGCACCATCCAGTCGGCGTCGAGCGGCAATCTCACGCTCATCGTCCCCGACAAGGACAATCAGCTCATGCGCTTCAAGTCGGACTCGCAGGTGAAGGTGATGCGTGACGACAAGGCGCTGTCCCTGTCCAGCCTCAAGGCGGGTGACGAGGTCCGCGCGTCCTACCAGATGGATCCGAATGGCCAGATGCTGCTGCGCAGCGTCGAGGTCACCAAGACGAGCGCCAAGAGCCTGCCGGACATGCCCGACATGGCCAAGTAGCACCTGATGTCTGGAAGACAGCACGGCCTCCGCTCTCGAGCGGGGCCGTGTTTTTTTATTCACGGCAATCCCTCCCAGTCATCCTGTTCGAGGGGGATGCGTGCGTGCGTGTGCTCGTGCGTCAAGACTTCTCCTGATGGGGGGCGGAAGCCCAGTTTTCTTTCAGGGTCCATGGAAAGGGACCGTGTCGGGGAAAAAACCTGAAAGGGAATGGCACATGCGGCAATGGATGATCGCGGCAGTGGCGGTGACGGGGCTGACCCTGACGATGGGGGCCCAGGGCGTGGCTCATGCCCAGGGGCAGGGGAACAACGGCACCATGCAGGGGGAGCGGCAAATGGGAAGCGCGGGCCCGGGTCAGGGGCCACGCGATCGGATGCAGGCGCCATTCGAGGGGGAGTCCGGGGCCTCCGTCGTCACGCTTCCGACGCCGGGCTGGGGCAGCGACAACCAGGGCACGGGTGGCAGCGGCACGGGCGTGGGCGGCGGTGGTACGGGTGGCAGCGGCATGCTCAGCACCGACACGATGCAGGAAAAGGGCATCATCCGCTCGGTGTCGGACAAGGGGATGACGATCTCCGTTCCCAAGAAGAATCGCATCGTGACCCTGCGCGTGGACGATCAGGTGCAGTTGCTGCGCGATGATCAGCCCCTGGCCCTGTCGAGCCTGCAGGTGGGCGACGAGGTACGGGCCACCTATCAGTTCAACGAGGACGGGGAGAAGGTGCTGCGCGGCCTCGAGGTGACCAAGGAGCGCGCCGAGCAAGCCAAGAAGAAGAAATAGGGCGCCCTCGCGACGCGGGACACGGCGTCCGCGCCCCCTGGAGGGCAGCGGGCCGTGTGCCCCGCGGGGAATGCTTGAGCTGGAGCGCGCGAGGTCCGAGACTCACAGGCCATGCTTCCCTCGATGCAAGATGTGATGGAGTTGCACCGGCGCTGGTGCATCGCGGACGGGCACGCGGACTCGCTGATGTGGAATCGCGATCTCTGCGAGCGCTCCTCCGAGGGGCACGTGGACTTTCCCCGCCTGCGCGAGGTGGGGATGAAGTTGCAATGCTTCACGCTCGTCACCCGTGGCTTTCCCTTCATCGGCGGCTTCGAGACCTTCGCCCTGATGCGCGGGTGGCCCCGGGCGGCCCGCGCGAGTGAATGGTCGCGCGCCCTGTGGCAGATCGAGCGTCTGGAGGAGTTCTGCCGCCGCTCCGAGGGGCAGGTGGGCATCGCCACCTCGGGACGCGCGCTGGAGGACAACCTCGCGCGGGGGCGGCTGTCGGCCGTGCTCGGCATCGAGGGGGCGCATGCCATCGAGGGGCGGGTGGAGCGCGTGGCGGAGCTGCACCAGCGCGGCGTGCGCTTCATGGGGCTCACCCACCTGTCCAACAACGAGGCGGGAGGCTCCTCCTTTCCGCTGATGGGCAACCGGCCCCTGTCACCCCTGGGGCACGCGGTGCTGGAGGAGATGGCGCGCGTGGGCATGGGGGTGGACATGGCCCACGCCTCCGAGCGGACGCTGACGGACATCCTCGCCCACCCCACGGCCCGCGTCTTCTCCTCCCACACGGGGGTGCGGGGCGCGGGGGGCGGTTGGCGCAACCTCTCGGACGAGGTGCTGCGGGGCATCGCCCGGCGCGGCGGCGTGGTGGGCATCATCCTCGCGCCCGTGTACCTGGGGGGAGATGCCCTCGATGACGTCGTGCGCCACATCGAGCATGCGCTGGACGTGATGGGGGAGGAGGGGGTGGGGATCGGCTCGGACTATGACGGCATGGTGGCCCTGCCCAAGGGCATCCAGGACGTGACGGACCTGCCCAAGCTCACCCAGGTGCTGCTGCGCCGTCACCCCGAGGCGCTCGTGGAGCGCGTGCTCGGCGGAAACTTCCGGAGGTTCTTCCGCGAGACCCTGGGCGGTTGAGCTGGGTTGACCGGACCCCCGGCGCCTGGGATCGTCCCGCGCCGTGATGAATCGCACCTGGGTCCTGTCATCGTTGCTGCTTGGCTCCTTCCTCCTGTCCGCGTGTGGCGCCAAGGCGGGCGATGCGTGCAAGGACAGCACGGCGTTCAGCTGTGCCTCCGAGAAGGAGGCGCTGGAGTGCCGCAATTCGCAGTGGCGCGCGCTGCCGTGCCGGGGAAGCGAGGGGTGTGACGAGGCCTCGGGCAAGGTGGTGTGTGACATGCGCGGCAGCGTCGAGGGCGATGCGTGCGCGCTCACCGCCGAGGGCCGGGGGTTGTGCACGGAGGATGGCAAGGGCGTGCTCGAGTGCCGCATGGGCACGCTGGTGCGCACCCGGACGTGCGGCACGTGCTCCATGGACAACGCGCTCGTCAGCTGCACGCCGTGAGTCCGGACTTCACAGCTCCGCCAGGAAGCGCTCGAGCACGGCGTTGAAGGCCTCGGGCCGCTCCTGGTTGGGCAGGTGGCCCGCGTCCGGGATGATTTCCAGCCGCGCGCCGGAGATGAGGTCCGCCATCTGCCGGGCCTTGTCCGACGGGGTGAGGGCGTCCTTGTCGCCCACCACCACGAGGGCGGGGCCGGCGTAGCGCGCGAGGATGTCCTTGTTGTCCGGGCGCAGGGCCATGCCCCGCTGGGCCGCGGCGAGGCCCTCGGGCGTGGCCGCGCGCATGAGCGCCGCCACCTCGCGCCCCACGTCCGAGTCCGGGCCCGCGGCCACCAGCCGCGGCAGCATCGCGCGCACGCTCGCCTCGGGGCCCTCGCGCAGGGCGTCCTGGGCCGCGGCTTCCCGGCGCGTGCGTCCCGCCTCGTCGTCCGCCCCCGCCTGGGTGTCCACGAGCACGAGCCCCCGGACGCGGCCCGCGTCCTCGCGCAAGAGGGCCATGCTGGCGTAGCCGCCCATGGACACGCCGCCCACCACCGCCGACTCCACGCCCAGCGCGTCGAGGATCGCCAGGCCATCCTGGGCGAGGCGCGACATCTCCGTGGGCCCCTCGCCCAACGCGCTCCGTCCGAGCCCCCGCGCATCCGGCAGGATGAAGCGGTAGCGGTGGGACAGGGCCTTCACCTGGGGGGCGAAGGCGTCCGCGTGCAGGGGAAACGCGTGGAAGAGCAGCACGGCCGGTCCGCGGCCCTCGTCGCGGTAGTGCAGGGGGACGCCATCGACGGTGAGGGTGGGCATGGGTGCTCCCGGGAGGAAGAGGGGTTTAGAGCCAGTGCTTGCGCCGGAACCAGAACATGAGCCCCGTGGGCAGGCCTACCACCGACAGCATCATCAGCCAGAAGAAGCCCCGGTGGGACAGGAAGTCGAAGTTCTGTCCGAAGAAGCCCGTGATGAAGGACAGGGGCAGGAAGATGGTGGAGAAGATGGTGAGCTGCTTGGTGATGTCGTTGGTGCGGTTGGCCACCATGGACAGGTAGCCGTCCATCACGTTGCCCAGCAGATCCCTCCCGGAGTCGATCTGCTCGTACAGCCGCACCAGGTGATCGTACACGTCGCGGAAGTAGAGCACCGTGCGCTCGCTCACGTTGGGGATGCCCCGCCGCACGAGCAGTCCCACCACGTCGCGCTGGGGCGAGAGCACCCGGCGCAGCGTCACCAGCGCGCGCTTCATGGCGAAGACGCGCTGCAGGTGCTCCGGCTGGGGGTTCTCGAAGACCGCGGACTCCAGGTCCTCCAGCTCGTCGTTGAAGTGGTCGAGGATGGGGAAGTTGCCGTCCACCAGCGCGTCCGCGAACAGGTAGAGCAGCACGTCCACGCCGCGGCCCAGCGTCGCCTCGGGATCGGCGCGGATGCGCTGGCCCACCGCCTCCAGGCCCGGAAAGGGCAGCTCGTGCACGGTGATGATCCAGTCCGGGCCGAGGAAGAAGTGGTGCTCGTGCAGCGTCAGGTGGCACACGTCGTCCGCGAGCGCGGTGAACCCCTGGAGCACGATGAACTGATGGTTCGGGTACTCCTCCAGCTTGGGCCGCTGGTCCAGGTGCAGACAGTCCTCGATGGCCAGCCGGTGCAGGCCGTAGCGCTCACCCAGCCGCGCCATCACCTCCTCGGTGGGTTGGAGGATGTCGATCCACTTGCGCCCCGGCTGCTCGAGCAACTCCTCGCCTCCGGTGAGGACGCGACCTTCGTTCAGCAGCAGGACCTGGACCATGCGCGCGAATGCATAGATCGCGCCCCCTCCGAAGTCGAGTACAGTGGGAGGCGCCGTGTCCGCCGATACTTCGCCCCCGCCCGCGCTGTCCCCCCGACTCGAAGAGCTCCTGCACTCCCTCTCGGATCAGGCTTTCGCCCAACGCATGCGCGAGGTGTACACGGCCGCGGGCCAGGCGATTGTCCGCCTGAGCGATCTGGATCTGCTGAAGTACGAGACGGCCAGCGTGGAGGACAGCCCGGATCTCTCGCTGTGGGAGGAGATGGCGCCCGTCATCCGGGACACGGTGATGGACGTCAACCGGCTGCTCAACGTCATCCGCGAGCAGTGCGCGTCGCGCTCGGCGGCGAGCGCCTCGGGGGGAGAGGTGCCCCTGCAAGCCAGCGTGGAGGCCCGGCGCGCCAAGGACGCCACCGAGCTGCTCCAGGGCTGGATGCAACAGCTCGCCCAGGGCATCACCCAGCTCGGCGAGACGATGCGCAACCCCGCGGTCGTGTCGGACCGGTGGACGCTGTTGGCGGAGATCCAGCGGCTGCGCGAGCGCTTCCGCGAGCAGATTGGCAACCTCGTCTTCGAGTCGGCCAGTGCCTTCGGGCCGGTGACGCGGCAGCAGGTGGTGCCCGGACACGAGGCGGAGGTGCAGGCGGCGGTGATGGTGCGGGCGATCGTGGCGGACCTGTCGCGCATCGTCGCGGCGCGGCTGGGCCGGGTGCGCGAGGCCGAGCCCGAGGACGTGCAGTGGAACGCCCAGCAATTGCAGACCGAGCTGGATGCGTTCGGGCGCACCGTGGCCTACCGCCACCTGCGCGCCCAGGACAAGCGGCAGATCATCGAGCTGCGCGGCCGGGTGGGCAGGCTCGCCATCCAGGCGTCGCTGCTCAGGCAGGAGCTGCTGTCGCTGATGGAGGAGCTGGATGGCTTCGTGCGCTCGCTCTCCAGCGTGAACAAGCGCCAGATGCTCATCGCCCATGACCGCGAGGTGTGGGCGGGGTGCGGCGTGCGGCTGGAGCGGGCCGTGGGGCTGTTGGGCACGGAGCCCGCCGTGGCGGCACGCACCGTGGCCGAGGCCGCCGCCAGCGCCCAATCCCTCTACGGGCGAGATCCCTCGCTCGACGCCTTCCTGCGCAAGGCGCGCAAGACGCAGCTCGCCCAGCTGTCCGTCCCCGAACTGCGCACCACGATCGAGTCCCTCCAGTCGCTCCTGGCCGGCCTGGACGTCCTCTAGGCCTGGGCGCCGCCCGAAACCCGGAGACGGTTCAGACACGAACCTTTCCACCACGAATTCAACTGTGTATATCGCCTGTACGAGCGGCCTGGAAACGTGTGTGCCGGATGGGGTGTCCTGACTCAGGACAGACTGTAGCGGATTCAGACACCCCAAATGGAGGGTTGCCAACCCCCCTGGGTTCCTGGGCTTTTTTTTGAGGTGTAAAAGGGCTTTACGACGCGGTGCGAAAAAGGCGTGACATTCACGCTCCACAGGGACTCGCCTGGAGAGTTCACAAGACTGTCATTCCCAGGCTTTGGCGGCTGGCCCGCTTCCTGCTCATGGGGAGTGGCGTGTGACGGCATCCCCGCTGTCGCCCAGGAGGAGTCCCCCCAGTGACTCGTATTCGCTTCCTTGCTGCTGCGTTGCTCGCCCTTCCCCTCGCCGCCTGCGAGGTCGACAATTCCCAGCTGCCCGAGGGTGAGCAGAAGTTCGATGAGGCCGCCGACCTCGGCGACATCAAGGCCGCGCTCGCGGCGCTGCCCTCGGCCGAGGTCGCCGGCCAGGAGGCCAACGGCATCCCCTTCATGATCACCGGCCGGCTGGGCAAGGCTGACGAGGTCCAGGGTCTGGCCGCTGGCGCCGGTGGCCGCGTGAGCAAGGCGCTGCCCGGCATCGCCGCGGCGTTCCGCCTCAACGCGGCGGACCTGGTCGCCAAGCGCTCGCGCACGGACGCGCAGGGCGTGACGCACATCCGCTACGGCCAGACGAAGAACGGCCTGCCCGTGGTGAACGAGGAGCTGATCGTCCACGTCGGCCAGGACAACACCATCATCGCGGCCAACGGCACGGCGCACGACGGTGAGATCGCTCCCGCCCGCGCGACCATCTCCGCGGAGGCCGCGAAGGTGGCCGCCCTGGACAGCACGGTGGGCCGCCACCTGCAGGTGGACGGCGTGCGCCTGGTGTACGTGCGCCCCTCCTCCGACGCCAAGCTCCAGCTGGCCTATGAGGCCATCGTGAGCGGCGAGGGCCTCGACCTGCCCATCAAGGACGCCGTCTACGTGAGCGCCCTGAATGGCTCCATCGTGGCGCGTCACGCGAAGATCCACTCGGCGCTCAACCGCAAGGTGTACTCGGCCAACAACGGCAGCTCCACCCCGGGCACGCTCAAGCGCTCCGAGGGCCAGGCGGCCACGGGTGACTCCCACGTCGATGGCAACTACGACAAGCTGGGTGGCACCTACAACTGCTACAAGAACAACTTTGGCCGTGACTCGTTCGACAACGCGGGCGCCACGCTCATCAGCACGGTGCACTACAGCAGCAGGTACACGAACGCCTACTGGGACGGCACCCAGATGGTGTACGGCGACAGCGATGGCGTGCAGTCGGCGCCGCTGGGCCTGTCTGGCGACGTGACCACGCACGAGCTCACCCACGCGGTGACCGAGTACGAGTCCAACCTCACCTACTCGGGTGAGTCCGGCGGCATCAACGAGGCGCTGAGCGACATCTTCGGCGCCTACTGCGAGAGCTACGAGTCGGGCACCTGGGCCACCACCAACGCGGTGTTCAGCGTGGGCGACGACGTGTGGACCCCGGCCACCGCGGGTGACGCGCTCCGCTACATGTACGACCCGGCCAAGGACGGCGCGTCGCACGACTACTGGACCACCAGCACGAAGAACGTCGACGTGCACTACAGCTCGGGCGTGGCCAACCTGGCCTTCACGCTGCTCTCCAAGGGCGGCACGCACCCGCGCGGCAAGTCGACCATCAGCGTGCCGGCCATCGGCGTGCAGAAGGCCGGCGCCATCTACTACAAGGCCAACACCGACCTCTTCACCGCCTCCACCAACTACTCCCAGGCGAAGGCCTACCTCGAGCAGGCCGCGGCGGCGCTCTACGGCGCGGGCTCTCCTGAAGTGGCCGCGGTGACGGCCTCCCTGCAGGCGGTGGGCGTCAGTGTCTCCACGCCTCCCAAGACCGTCTACCTCAACCAGACGGGCCTGAGCGCGGCCACCAATGCCTCGCTGAGCTTCAGCCTGTCCGTGCCGGCCAACAAGGCGCCCACCTTCGAGATCTCGGGTGGCACGGGTGACGCGGACCTCTACGTGCGCGCCGGGGCGGCTCCGACCACGACCACGTACGACTGCCGTCCGTACAAGGCCGGCAACAGCGAGACGTGCGACCTGGCGGCGAAGACGACGACCACCACGTTCTACGTCCTGCTGCGCGCCTACAGCTCCTTCTCGGGTGTGACGCTGAAGGGCAGCTACTAGTCCCTCACGCGCACTTGAGCTGAAGACGAACCCCTGGGAGGCCCCCCCCCTCCCGGGGGTTTCGTTTTGCGGGCCTTCCCGCCGGGCCGGGAAGGGGAGTGTCCTGATTCAGGTCAGTCCGTAGCGATTTCGGACACCTCAAAGGGACGGGTATCAACCGCCCTGAATAACTTGGATTTTTTCGAGAGATGTAAGGAGGCTTTACGACGCGGTGCGAAAAAGGCGTGACATTCACGCTCCACAGGGACTCGCCTGGAGAGTTCATAAGGCAGTCATTCCCAGGCTTTGGCGGCTGGCCCGGTTCCTGCTCATGGGGAGTGGCGTGTGACGGCATCTCCGCTGTTGCCCAGAAGGAGTCCCCACAGTGACTCGTATTCGCTTCCTTGCCGCTGCGTTGCTCGCCCTTCCCCTCGCCGCTTGCGAGGTCGACAACACCCAGCTGCCCGAGGGTGCCCAGAAGTTCGATGAGGCCGCCGACTCCCTCGGCGACATCCAGGCCGCGCTCGCGGCGCTGCCCTCGGCGCAGATCGCCGGCCAGGAGGCCAACGGCATCCCCTTCATGATCACCGGCCGTCTCGGCACGGCGGACGCAGCCCAGGGTCTGGCCGCTGGCGCCGGTGGCCGCGTGAGCAAGGCGCTGCCCGGCATCGCCGCGGCGTTCCGCCTCAACGCGGCGGACCTGGTCGCCAAGCGCTCGCGCACGGACGAGCAGGGCGTGACCCACATCCGCTACGGCCAGACGAAGAACGGCCTGCCCGTGGTGAACGAGGAGCTGATCGTCCACGTCGGCCAGGACAACACCATCATCGCGGCCAACGGCACGGCGCACGACGGTGAGATTGCTCCCGCCCGCGCGAGCATCTCCGAGGAGGCCGCGAAGGTGGCCGCCCTGGACAGCACCACCGGCCGCCACCTGCAGGTGGACGGCGTGCGCCTGGTGTACGTGCGTCCCTCCTCCAACGCCAAGCTCCAGCTGGCCTATGAGGCCACGGTGAGCGGCGAGGGCCTGGACCTGCCCATCCACGAGGCCGTCTACGTGAGCGCCCTGGATGGCTCCATCCTCGCGCGCCACACGAAGGTCCACACCGCGCTCAACCGCAAGCTGTACACGGCCAACAACGGCACCAGCACCCCCGGCACGCTCAAGCGCTCCGAGGGTGGCGCGGCCACGGGTGACGCCCACGTCGATGGCAACTACGCCGCGCTGGGTGCCACCTACGATTGCTACAAGACCAACTTCGGCCGCGACGGCCTCGACAACGCGGGCGGCACGCTCATCAGCACCGTGCACTACAGCCGCAACTACGTGAACGCCTACTGGAACAGCACCCAGATGGTGTACGGCGATGGCGACGGCGTGCAGTCGGGCATGCTCGGTCTGTCCGGGGATGTGACCACGCACGAGCTCACCCACGGCGTGACCGAGAAGGAGTCCAACCTCACCTACTCGGGTGAGTCCGGTGGCCTCAACGAGGCGCTGAGCGACATCTTCGGCGCCTACTGCGAGAGCTACGCCTCGGGCACCTGGGCCACCACCAACGCGGTGTTCATGGTCGGCGACGACATCTGGACCCCGGCCACCCCGAACGACGCCCTGCGCTACATGTACGACCCGGCCAAGGACGGCGTGTCGCACGACTACTGGACCACGAGCACGAAGAACGTCGACGTGCACTACAGCTCGGGCGTGGCCAACCTGGCCTTCACGCTGCTCTCCAAGGGCGGCACGCACCCGCGTGGCAAGTCCACCACGGTGGTCCCGGCCATCGGCGTGCAGAAGGCCGGCGCCATCTACTACAAGGCGAACACCGAGTTCTTCACCTCCTCCACCAACTACGCCCAGGCGAAGACCTACCTCGAGCAGGCCGCCACGGCGCTCTACGGCGCGGGTTCTCCGGAAGTGGCCGCGGTGACCGCCTCCATGTTGGCGGTGGGCGTGGGCGCCGTGGTGGTGCCCCCGACGGCGACCGCGCTGACCAACGGCGTGGCGAAGACGGGCCTGGGTACTTCCTCGGGCAGCGAGCTGTACTACTACCTGGACGTGCCGGCCTCGACGGCCTCCACCTTCACCATCAGCGGTGGCACGGGTGACGCGGACCTGTACGTGAAGGCCGGCTCGCAGCCGACGACCTCCTCGTACGACTGCCGCCCCTACAAGTCCGGCAACGCCGAGAGCTGCTCCATCGCGGCCAAGACGACGGCCACGAAGATCTACGTGACGCTGCGCGCCTACAGCACCTTCTCGGGCGTGTCGCTGACCGGCAAGTACTAGTTCTCCGCACGGGTGTAAGCCCGAGCTGAGCTGAAGACGAACCCCTGGGAGGCCCCGCCTCCCGGGGGTTTCGTTCGTGCGGGCCTTCCCGCCGGGCCGGGAAGGGTGTAGGTGCGGCGGACTGTATGCCACCTCCCCGTCCCCTGCGTGAAGCGGACCTCTCCCGAGTGGAGGGCGTCTTCACCGATGTCGATGGCACCCTCACCACCGCGCACCGGTTGCGCTCCACCACCATTCGCGCGCTCGAGCGCCTCACGGACGCGGGCTTCAAGGTGGTGCTGGTGACGGGCCGGCCGGCGGGCTGGGGCGAGGCCTGGGCCCGCACGCTGCCGGTGGAGGGCGTCATCGCGGAGAACGGTGGCCTGTTCTTCCTGCGCGGCGCGGGGGGACGGCTGCGCAAGGTGTACGCGGAGTCCCCGCGCGTCCGGGGGCCCAACCGTGAGCGGCTCCAGGCCGAGGTGGAGGCGGTGCTGCGGCAGGTGCCGGGCGCGCGGCTGTCCGTGGACAGCGCCTACACCGAGGTGGACCTGGCGGTGGACTGGAACGAGGAGGCGCGGCTGGGCGAGGCGGGCGCCGAGCGCCTGGAAGCCCTGCTGCGCGCGCGCGGTGTGACGGCGGTGCGCTCGTCGGTACACATCAACTGCTGGCTGGGCCGCTTCGACAAGCGCTCGGCGGTGCGCCGCTTCCTGAAGCTCGCCTGGGGGGTGACGCCCGTGCCGGGCGAGCCCCGCTTCATGTACGTGGGGGATAGTTTCAATGACGCTCCGATGTTCGGGGAGTTCGCCCTGAGCGTCGGGGTGGCCAACGTGCGGCGGGTGCTCGAGCGCATCGACACGCCGCCGGCCTTCATCACCCGGGCGGAGGAGGGCAGGGGCTTCGAGGAGCTCGTTCGGGCCCTGCTCGCCTCCCGGGGAGTCAAAAGGGGAGTCAGACCGTGAATGTCGTGAAGTTGGAGCTCGCACCGGGGCTGGGCCGTCACCTGCGCGCGGGGCACCCGTGGGTGTTCCGCAAGGCGCTCGCCCAGGTGCCGAAGATTCCCCCGGGCAGCGTGGTGGACCTGGCGGAGAACGGGAAGTTCGTGGCGCGCGGCTACTTCGATCCGCACTCGGCCATCGCCGTGCGGGTGCTCACGCGCAACCCCCGCCAGGCCATCGACGCGGCCTTCTTCGCCCAGCGCGTGAAGCAGGCGCTCGCCGAGCGGCGCTCGCTCATCGACCTGAAGGACACGGACAGCTTCCGACTCCTGCACGGCGAGGGCGATGGGCTGCCGGGCGTGGTGGTGGACCTGTATGGCCGCTACGCGGTGCTCAAGCTGTACTCGGCGGGCCTCACGCCCTACCGGGGGCTCATCATCGAGGCGCTCAAGGCGGCGGTGCCCGAGCTCCAGGGCATCATCGGCCGGGACGAGGTGGGCCGGGACGACGTGGAGGAGGACGAGGGCCGGGGCGCGGGGCGGATGCTCTGGGGCGAGAAGGCGCCGGAGCTGCTCACCATCCGCGAGCGCGGGGCGACGTTCCTCGTGGACGCCTGGAAGGGGCAGAAGACGGGCTTCTTCCTGGATCAGCGCGAGAACCGCTACCTCATCCGGCGGCTGGCCGAGGGCCGCGACGTGCTCAACTGCTTCTGCTTCAGCGGTGGGTTCTCGGTGAACGCGGCGCTGGGTGGGGCCAAGAGCGTGTTCTCGGTGGATCTGGATCCGGAGGCCATCGCCCTGGCGCGCGAGAACTTCACGCGCAACGGCCTGCCGGCGGAGAAGTACGACTTCCTGGCGGCGGACGTGTTCAAGCTCCTGGCGTCCTTCCGCGAGGAGGGCCGCACGTTCGATCTCATCATCCTGGACCCGCCCGCGTTCGCGAAGAGCCAGAAGGCGGTGCAGGCGGCGATCGACGGGTATGCCTCGCTCAACCGCCAGGCGCTGGGGCTGTTGCGGCCCGGGGGCCTGTTGGCGACGGCCTCGTGCTCGGCGCGCGTGGGCCCGGACGACTTCCTGGGCGCGGTGAAGGAAGCGGCCTTCAAGGCGGGGGTGGATCTCGCCCTGGTGGAGGAGCGCTACCAGCCGCCCGATCATCCCATCCGGCTGCAGTTCCCGGAGGGCAAGTACCTGAAGTTCTACGTGATGGCGTCCGTGTGAGGGGCGGCCCGGGGGGCCGGGCGCCCACGGGCCTCAGTTCTTGAACACGCGCGAGGCCACGCGCTCGAGCACCTCGGTGCTCCACTGGAGGCTGGCCTTCATGAGCTGGTCCATGTGCTCCTGGAAGGTCGCCACCGGGGGCACCTCGGCGTAGTAGCGGCTGAGGAACAAGCTCTTGTTCTCCGGCTCGTAGTCCACCACGCCGCCGCCGGTGGGGGTGCCGGCCTTCTCCTCGGCGCTGAATCCCTCGAGGATGCCGGGCTTGGGGCGGTCCCGGAACTTGTAGACGAGGGCGCTCGCCTCCAACTGCTGCGTCTTGCCGTGGTACTCGAAGTAGAGCTGGGCCTCGCCGATCACCGCGCCGCCAAACCCCTGGGGGTTGAGGCCCTCGCTGGGTTGCTTGAGGGCGAGCAGGTACGCCTGCACCAGTTTCTGCGCTTCGTCGCGGGTCATGGATCCTCCCCCTCCAAGAGGGGCGTGTCATCTCTCCAGAGGTTAACAGCAGCGCGCTGGAGGCCGCGAGGAATGCGCCGGGGCGTCGCGCCGCGTTAAGCTGCCGCCCCCTATGGTCCTCAAAGGTCAGTACCTCGAGCGTCCGGCGCTCATCCCGGTGGGGCGTGAGGTGATGGAGGGGGTGGCGCACCGGGGCCAGGTGCGCCCTCCGCTGCTCGTGCTGTCGCCCACGCCCGAGGAGGGAGGCGGCATGGATCACGTCATCGGGGCGGAGCTGGCCTTCGCCGCGGCCACGGCGGGCCATGCCACGCTGCGCTTCAACTACCGCGGCGTCGGGGGCAGCCAGGGCGAGCGCGGCACGGGCGCGGCCCTCATCGACGAGGCCGAGGCCGCGCTGACGGTGGTGCTGGAGAACGCCCAGGCCCCCACGGCGGCGGTGGCCGCGATGCATGGCAGTGCCCGGGTGGCGCTCGGGCTGCGGGCGCGGCATTCCGGGGTGGCGGGCCTGTGTCTGGTGAGTCCGCGCGGGGTGACTCCCGGGGAGCTGACGGGCCTGGGACGCGAGCTGCTCGTGGTGGTGGGCGAGCTGGACACCACCCTGCCGCGCGCCGAGCTGGCCCGGGCGGTGGACGCGGCGGGCGGCACCCTGGAAGTCGTGGAAGGGGCGGGCGCGCACCTCCACCATGCCCTCCCGATCGTGGGCAGGCAGGTACGCGCCTGGTTGAAGCGGCTGTCGGGCAACTGACCGATGCCGCGTAAACCATTGAATCCACAGGCCCCCCCGGCCGGATGACGGCTTGTCCTCCGGGCGGCAAAGCGAGCAGATTCGAGTGAGACCCAATCGTTCCGCGGTTCGTTCGTAGGGACCGTCACGAAGGAGCACCCATGCCCATGAAGCGTTGGATCCTGGCGAACGCGGTGTTGGCCCTGGCGCTGGCGGCCTGCGCGTCGCCCCCGGAGTCCTCGGAGACGGCGGAGCGAACGGCACTCGAGGCGGACACCTCGCGGCGCGTGCTGTCGGAGGAGGAGCCCCACGGCATCGTGGTGGACTTCAAGGACGGCACCTCGCAGGAGGAGATCGACGCCTGGGAGGCGGAGTGGGGGGTGGACCTCACGTACAACTCCGCGGAGGGGCCGCGCTCGGGCGTGACGATCGCGCACGGGGTGGAGGACGTGGACGCGGCGCTCGAGCGCATCCGCCAGCACCCGGCCGTGGAGTCCGCCGAGCCGCTGCGCGTGTACCGGGTGCCCGTGGGCGAGGAGGCCGTGTTCGACGAGCCGGCGCCGGCGCTCGACAAGGAGGGCTTCACGCCGAATGATCCCGAGTACCCCCGGCAATGGAACCTGCGGATGATCCACATGCCCCAGGCGTGGCAGCGCAGCCACGGCAAGGGCGTGGTGGTGGCGGTGCTGGACACGGGCATCGCCTACGAGGACCACGACGACTTCAAGCAGGTGCCGGACCTCAAGGGCGTCCGGTTCAAGAAGGGGTACGACTTCGTCGGCGACGACACGCACGCCAATGACGACCATGGGCATGGCACGCACGTGGCGGGCACCATCGCGCAGGCGACGAACAACGGGGTGGGCGTGGCGGGCGTGGCGTTCGAGGCGACGCTGATGCCGGTGAAGGTGCTCAACCACTTCGGCGCCGGCACGTCGGCGGACATCGCCGATGCCATCCGCTTCGCGGCGGACAAGGGCGCCCAGGTCATCAACATGTCCCTGGGCGGTGGGGGCTACTCGCAGGTGATGGCGGACGCCGTGGCGTACGCCCGGAAGAAGGGCGTCACGGTGGTGGCCGCGGCGGGCAACGCGGGCCGTCCGCGGGTGGAGTTCCCCGCGGCCTATCCGGGCGCGGTGGCGGTGGCCGCGGTGGGCCCGAGCGGCGTGCGCGCTTTCTACTCGTCCTATGGCCGGGAGTTGGACATCGCGGCGCCGGGTGGAGACAAGCGCCAGGGCGACGCGGGCGGCATCCTGCAGAACACGATCGATCCGCGCGACGTCTCGCGCTCCGTCTATGCCGCCTATCAGGGCACGAGCATGGCCACGCCCCACGTGGCGGCGGTGGCGGCGCTGCTCTACGCCGAGGGCGCCAGCGGACCGGACGAGGTGGAGAAGGCCCTGTTCGCGGGCGCGGCGCGCGCGGGCGGGCAGACCTGGACGGAGGAGTATGGCCACGGGCTGCTGGATGCCGAGGCGTCGCTCGAGGCGCTGGGCGGCGCGAGCTCGCGCTGGCCGTCGCTGTGGTGGGCCCTGGCGCTGCTGGTGGTGGTGCTGCTGACGCTGCGCGGGCGCGAGCGTCCGGGCTACTTCAACATCCTCCTGCGTCCGAGTTTCCTCGTGCCGCTGGTGCTGGCCACCGTGGGGGCGTTCTTCCTCCGCTCGTGGGTGGGCGGTGTCCCGGGCGCGGCGGGCGAGGTGGTGCAGGTGGCCTGGCTGCCCATTCCCGACTGGCAGCGCATCATCTTCGGCACCCGCACGGTCAGCCCGCTCTTCTACAGCGCGCTCATCCCCCTGGTGCTCTCCATCTTCGCCATCAAGTTCAAGGGGCTGCGCCCCGCGCTGGGCGGGCTCGCGCTGGGCTTCGCCGGCTTCCTCGCCTACACCGCCTGGGTCAAGGCGCCCGCGCTGGCGTGGATGCCCTTCACCTTCATGGCCCGGCCCTGGCTGGTGGTGAACGTGCTCATCTGCCTCTTCATCTCGCGCGCCATGCTGCGCCGGGAGTCGCCATGACGCTCACCGGACGCGTGGTGTTCCGCGACATCGAAACGGGCGTCTGGGTGCTGGAGGGCGATGACGGTCGCACCTACCAGCTCGCGGGCGGGGACCGGAAGATCAAGAAGGACGGCCAGCGCATCGAGGTGCACGGGGACGTGGACCGCGACGCGTTCACCGTTGCCATGGTCGGCCCCGTGTTCACCGTGAGCTCGTACCGCTTCCTCTGACTCGGCCCTCGCTCTTTCGAGAAGAGCCCGCCGCTACCCGGGGGTCCGCGCCCCCGGGAGGGTGAAGAAGAAGGTACTGCCCGCATCCGGCTTGCTCTCGGCCCATATCCTTCCGCCGTGCGCCTCGACGATGCACTTGGAGATGTAGAGCCCAAGGCCCATGCCGCGTCTGTCGCTCGCGAGGACTTGCCAGAAGCGCTCGAAGATTCGTCCCAGGTTCTCCTCGGCGATACCCGGACCCGTGTTCATCACCGAGAACCGGACTTCCGCTTCCGAGGGCTCGACGCGAATCGAAATCCTGCCTCCCTCGGGAGTGAACTTGATGGCGTTGCTCAGAAGATTCGCGAGCACCTGAAGGATCCGCTCATGGTCGAAGCGGGCCAGCAGTGAGTCCCTGGCCACTTCCGAATCGAGCGAGATCCCCCTGGCCGACGCGGAGGGCTGGAACACCTCCACGGTTTCCCGGACAAGGCGAATCGCATCTTCTGGCCGGGGTTCCACCGAGAGCCTACCCGCCTCGATGCTGGCCACGTCCAGCAAGTCTCCGATGAGCCGGTTCATTCGAGCCGTGAAGTGTTGAATGCTCTCCGCATCTCTGCGGGTTCTCTGACCGGCCTCATCCGCGGAAGCGTTTTTGACGAGCATGGCCGCGCGCATGGCGATGCCCCCGAGCAGCGTCCTCAAATCGTGGCTCACCATCGCCAGGAAGTCGTCTCGCGCCGCCAGGGCTTCATCCGAGCGCTCCCGTTCCAGCAAGAGGTGCTGGTCCGTCGCCTCTCGTTCTAGCCGGAGGAGGTTCGCCAGGGCGCGTTTACGCGCCTTGCGCTCCTCCTGGAGCTTTTCGTCCGAGGTGGCCCGCTCCTGCCGAAGGGTCACGTCCTCCTGGGCCCGCTCACTGGCCACGCTCTGGCGCTCCTGTTGCGGGGCCTCGCTCTGCTCCATCCTCTCATCCGCTTTTGCCCGGGCCACCTTCAACGACATGTCCGCATGGGCCCGCGCGCGCTGGACGACCGCATCCGCATCTTCTCCGATGGAGTCCCGCTTCTTGCTGAACTCGTCGTCGGTCCTCTCCCTCTCCTGGCGAAGACTCTGGTCCGTGTTCTCGTGCTCTGGTCGCGGCTTCTTGTCCGTGGGCTCCATCCACAGCCGTTCTAACAGAAACCCGCATGACGCCGAGGCGCTCCCCTGGGAACGAAGAGGGGCCTTGCGCACCAACTGAACAGAGGCCCCTCACCCGTCTCGAGCCCGCGCGAAGGACACCACGCTGCGTGTCAGGGAGGGAAACCCCATCTCGCGCGCGAGCTGGGACAACTGCCGCCGGAACTGCGGCTCGGGGGGAAGGGGCTCCTGGGTGCCCACCAGGAGCAGGTTGATGTACTCCGACGCGCCGCGCAGCATCGCGCAGTCCTCGAAGCACCCGGCGAAGGTCCGCACCCGCCACGCCACCTTCGCCGGATCCTCCAGGGCGATGTTGAGCACGGCGACGCCCCCCGGCAGCAACCGGCGCCGCACCGCCTCGAGGAAGAGCGTCTCCTTCAGGTGCTCCGGCGTCCCCTCGCCCGCGAACGCATCGAGCAGGATGAGATCATAGAGCGGCCCGCGCTCCTCCATGAAGTGGGCCGCGTCCCCGAGCCGGATGTGCAGCCGCTCGTCCTCGTGGACGTGGAAGTAGCGCCGGGCCACCTCCACCACCACGGGGTTGAGCTCCACCACGTCCACCCGCGTCCGGGGCAGACACCGGTGCAACAGCCGGGGGAAGGCGCCTCCCCCGAGCCCCACCACCAGGACACGCGAGCGCCCCTGGGTGAGCGCGAGCCCGGCGGTGGCCACCCGCACGTAGCTCGTGGGCACCGCCTGGGGATCGCTCTTGCGCAGCGCGCTCTGGATGGCGCCCCGGGGACTGTCGAAGCGGAGCGTGCGCAGGTCACCCGCGTCCACCACGAACACCGTCCCGAGCGGCGAGGGCGCTTCGTGGACCACGGTGGCCGAGGACCTCGGGCTCCGCGGCCTCGCCGCCCGCTGGCGGGTTCCATGCTTCGATCTCGAGTCGGACATGCGCGGGAAGAGACCTTCTCACATCAACAGGTAGGACTGAGGCAGCAACGGCTCGGGAAGAGGCTCACCCAGGGCCTCGAGCAGTCCCCGTTCCGCGGTCCGGGCGAGGGCCCGCAGGGGTAGTCCGTTGGGCACGTGGGCGAAGGGGTTCTCCAGCTCGTCTCCCAGCGCATCCAGCCCGAAGAAGGTATAGGCCAGGGCGGCGGCGAGCACCGGGGCCATCCACCCGAGCAGCTCCGCCAGCCCGAAGGGCAGCAGCAGGCAGAACAGGTAGGCGGTGCGGTGCAGGAGCACCGTGTAGGCGAAGGGCAGGGGGGTGAAGCGGATGCGCTCACAGGCGGCGAGCACCGCGGACAGCCCACCGACGCGCTCGTTCAAGGTCTGCCAGGTGATGTCGGTGAGCCGGCCCGTGCGCCGCAGGGTGGCGAACTCCTGGGCCATCTCGCGCAGCAACGCGTCCGGCGGGTTGATGCTGGCCCGGACCCGGGCCAGCTCGTCGGGAGCGAGGTAGCGGGCGAGGTTGTCGCCCTCGTCGTACCCGCGCAGATACCCGGCGAGCGCATGGGCGAAGGCGATGCCGCGGTGGACGAGTCGCCGAGCGTCGTGGTGTCCTCGCACGGGAGTGCCCGGGTCCGCGCCATCGTCGAGCAGGGCCACGGCATCACGGGCCAGGGAGCGCAGCTCGATGATGAGCGCGCCCCAGTGCTTGCGCGCCTCCCACCAGCGGTCGTAGCTGGCGTTGTTGCGAAAGCCGAGGAAGATGGAGAGCGCGAGCCCCAGCAGGGACATGGGGACGGCCGTGCTGGAGGGCAGGTGGAGCCAATCCATCCGGATGGACAAGACCGCGAGGCAGGACAGCAGCGAGATCCCCAGCACCTTGGGGAGCACGAGGAGAAGCACCGTGCCGCGCAGGATGTAGAGCAATTGCCAGGCGGTGGGGCGAGGACGGAGGATCATGATGGAGTCGCCGGGATGTTGGTCATCGCCCCGCGAGGGGCCTTCCTGGCATACTGCGTTCCCCGCGCATGTCCACCACAGACCGAGTTCGCTTCGACAGCTCGAGATGGCCCCTGCTCTCCCTCGGGTTTCCCGGGGCCCTTTCCCCCGAGGAGTACGAGGCGTTCCTCGTGACCCTGGGCGAGCACCTCGAGCGCGCCGAGCAGAAGCTCCTCCTCCTCATCGACCTGCGCCAGATCTCACGGATGTCCATGGACCAGGAGCAGCGCCAGCGTCAGTTGGCGTGGTTCAAGACGCATGAGGCCCACCTGCGCGAGCGGATCCTGGGCGCGGGAATCATCCTCTCCTCGCCCCTGGCCCGGCTGGCCCTGCGCGCCATCCTGGCGGTCCTGCCGCTGCCCACGTCCGTGCTCACCTTCTCCACCCTCGAGGAGGCCGAGCGCTGGGTGGCCGGACTCCTCCCTCAGGCGGGGCGGTAGCGGGCCCGAGGTGGCGAATGACGGCGGATGTCGATGGCATCCCCGCCCGGGAACATTAGTATGCGCCCCTACCTCTCGCTGTAAGGAGCCTTCACCGTGGCCGGATCCAGCCTGCTCGCCCTGATCGACGACATCGCCACCCTCCTGGACGACGTGTCGGTGATGACCAAGGTGGCGGCGCAGAAGACCGCCGGGGTGCTGGGCGATGACCTGGCGCTCAATGCCCAGCAGGTCACCGGCGTCAATGCCGACCGGGAGTTGCCGGTGGTGTGGGCCGTGGCCAAGGGCTCGATGCTGAACAAGGCCATCCTGGTGCCCACGGCGCTGGCCATCAGCGCCTTCGCGTCCTGGGCGGTGACGCCGCTGTTGATGGTGGGCGGTCTCTACCTCTGCTTCGAGGGCGTCGAGAAGCTGGCGCACAAGTTCCTGCATAGCGCGCACGAGGACGAGGCCCATCACAAGGAGCTGGTCCAGGCCGTGGCCGATCCGAAGGTGGATCTCGTGGCGCTCGAGAAGGAGAAGATCAAGGGCGCGGTGCGCACCGACTTCATCCTCTCGGCGGAGATCATCGCGATTTCTCTGGGCGTCGTGGCCAGCGCGCCCTTCTTGACCCAGGTGTTGGCGCTGGTGGGCGTGGCCGTGCTGATGACCGTGGGCGTCTATGGACTGGTGGGAGGCATCGTCAAGCTCGACGACGGGGGGCTCGCGCTGGTCCGCCAGCCGGGCGAGGGCGCCTGGCCGCGGGCCCTGCGCGCTCTGGGCGCGGGTATCCTCAAGGCGGCGCCGTTGCTGATGAAGTTCCTGTCGGTCGCCGGCACCGTGGCCATGTTCCTCGTGGGTGGAGGTATCCTCACGCACGGCATCGGCCCGGTGCACCACGCGATCGAGGGTGCGACCCACGCCGCGGGCGAGGTGTCCGGTATCGGGTGGCTGCTGGGGGCGCTCGTGTCGCCGCTGGCCAACATCCTGGTGGGCCTTGTCGCCGGAGCGCTGGCGCTGGGCGTGGTGAGCCTGGGCTCGCGCGTGCTGAGGCGTGGCAAGGAGAAGTGAGGCTCAGAAGCCGACGGCGTCTTCTCCGGCCCCGCCGCCGAAGCCCTCGATGATGCCCCGATTCTGCGGCACCGTGCAGGGGCACACCTCGTAGTGGCAGGGCCGGGGCGCGTCCCACAGCTTCAGCGTCCCGTCGAAGACGTTGCCCAGGTGCCCGTCCCCGAAGCGCTTGCCGGGGTAGCAGGAGAATGCATCACCCTTGGGGTGGATGATGAAGTACTTGCTGCCCGCGTGGCACAGGCGGCCCTTGAGCGCGTAGCCGCGATTCATCCTCGATGGGGAGACCATGTCCCCGAAGGCCCGGTCGATGCGCCAGCGCTCCACCCAGCCGTACTCGGCGGGCTTGCCGTCCACCCGCATGAGCTGGGGGTAGAACTTGATGCCCGCCCGCTCGAAGCGCTCGCGGCTGGCGGCCACCTCCCGCACCTGTCCGGGCACCACCACGCCGTTGACGACGAAGGTGGCGCGTGGCCACCGGGCGAGCAGCTCCTTCACCGCCCGCGCCTTCTCGAGGAACTCCGCCTCCTCCACCTCCTCGCGGTGCAGCGAGCACGAGAAGGTGCGCAGCTGCTCTCCCGCCGCCTCGATGAAGGTGGCGAGGACGCGCAGGGGGGCCGACAGGTTGGTGAGCAGCGACACCTTGTGTCCCGCCTCCGCCAGGCGCCGCGCCACCTCCGGCAGCCGCTTGAGCAGGAAGGGCTCTCCGCCGGAAATCTTGAACTCCCAGCTGCCCGGCAGCGCCGTGAGTGTGGCCAGTGCCGCCTCGAGCTGCGCGTCCGTGGGCCCTCCAATGCCCGGCATGTGCTTCTGCACGCAGTACGTGCAGCGGTAGTTGCACCCGCCGACGATGTTCCAGCTCACCGTGGGGCGTGGACCGCTCATGGCAGCTCTCCCTCCTCGAGCATCTCGCGCAGGTCCCTCGACGCCGCGAAGTTCATGTCGTGTTTTCCGCAGCGCGCGCAGCCCGGGTAGTACTCACCCCGGTGCAGCCGTTCGCGCACCGCCTCGTACGCCGGCGCGCGCCACACGTCCTGGAAGGCACCGTCCTTCACGTGCCCCGCCTCGATGTGCTCGCAGCAGAAGAAGACGCGCCCGTCCACGTAGACGCGGCTGTAGAGGTAGCCCGCGAAGCACCCCGTCTCCTGTCCCGAGGGCCACTTGCCCGACAACTGGGCCTCGTACGCGTCCAGGTTGTGTTTCACCTTCAGCGCCTTGGCCCGCTTGCGCGCCTCGGGGATGAGTTCGCCGAGAATCTGCTGCCGCTGCTCGGCGGTGAGCGCGTGGTGTTCGGTGCCCCGGGGCACGTCGCCCACCTTGAAGGACGAGCGCGCGCCCACGTCGTGCGCGAGCCGCACCATCTGGGGCAGCTCCCGGTAGTTCACCCGGTTGATGACCTGCACCAGGTTCACGGCGGTGACGTCGCGCACCGTGCGCACGCCTTCGAGCAACCGATGGAAGGTCTCCGGGGGCTGGTTGGGGTGGTAGGCCACATAGGTCTCCGCGGAGGCGGAGGCCATGTTGAGCAGCATCTGGTCCACGCCCAGCGCCCGCACCCGCTCCCAATCACACAACGTCCCATTGGAGATGACGGTGAGCCGCAGGCCGCGCGCCTTCACCGCGCCGATGAAGGTGTAGATGTCCGGGTGGGTGAAGGGCTCGCCACCGCCGCTGATGACGATGCGCTCGGCGCCCGCGTCGGCGCACTCGTGCACCATGCGGTGGAAGGTGGCCGCGTCCATCCGCTGCCGCTTCCACGCCACCGGCTTGGCCTGCGCCAGGTCCGGCGCGTAGTTCCAGCAGGTGATGCAGTCCAGGTTGCACGCGTTGGTGATGTCCAGGTGGACCGTCTCCGGGCCGGTGCGAGGCCGGCGCTCCAGGTAGCCCTTGAGGCGCTCGCGCATCAGGTTCGGGTTCTTCATGGGAGCAACTCCAGCAGTGCCCGCGCCGCGGGCTCCGCGCCATTGCGCGCCACCGTCTCGCGAGCCCTCGCGCCCAGGCGTTGGCGCACCTCCGGCTTCATCAGCTCGCGCACCGCGCGGGTGAGCCCCTCGCGCGTCAGCGGCAGGCACGCCAGGCCCGCCCCCGCGTCCTCCACCTCGCGCACGCGCTTGTCCTGATCGTCCACCATCCGCGCGAAGGGCACGAAGACGGAGGGGATGCCCGCGTACAGCAACTCGTGGACGGCGTTGTAGCCGGCCGCCGTCACCGCCGCGTCGAAGGCCGGCAGGAAGTCCAGCGCGGGGTAGCGGCCCTGGAGCACCACCGCTCCCTCCAGCGCGGGTGGCTGCTCGCGCCACAGGGGACCCGCGCCCACCACCAGTCGCACCCCGGGCAGCTCCCGCGCCACCTGGGCCGTGAGCGTCAGTGCCCGGGCGGCCTCGGGGTCTCCACCGCCGCCGAAAGAGGCGTAGAGCAGGGTGCCGTCCCGCGGCAGTCCGAGCGCCTCGCGTGCCCGGGCCCGGTCTGGCAGCTCGTGGCGCTCGCGGATGAGGATGGGGCCCACGGCCAGGGCCTTGGCGGGCTCGGGCAGCGGCCCCACCTGGGCCACGTCCTCGTGGGGGATGAGGATCCGGTCATACAGCCGCAGCGAGGCCTGGAGCAGCTCGGAGCCCGCCACCTCGGCCCGCTGCTCCCGGAAGACGAAGACGTTCTTCTGGCGCCAGCGCAGCACCGGAATGAGCTCCTCGAAGGAGCCGGTGGGGTAGGTGTCCACCACCAGCACGTCCGGATCGAACGCGGAGATCGTGTTCCACGTCACCGTCTGCACCAGCTTGAGGTAGTGGCCCTTGCGCAGGCCACAGCGCTCGCGGATGGATTTCGAGGGCAGCTTCACCGCGGCGAAGCCCTCGCGGTAGATGACGTGGTCCGCCTCGGACGAGGTGAGGAAGAGCACCTCGCACTCCGGCGAGAGCCGGCGCAGCGCCCGGGCGATGGACACCAGGCGCGTGACGTGGCCCAGCCCCAGGCCGTTGACGGCGTAGAAGACGAAGCGGGGCGCGCCCATCAGGAGTGATCCTTCCAGTCGCGCTCCTCGCGGCGCTCACTGGCCTGCTTCGCCGCGGCCTGGGTCGCGGCCTGGGCCGCCGCCGCCTCGCTCGCGCTGTCGAGGTCCAGCAACTGGCTCACCCCGTAGGCCGCCAGTCCCGTCGCCAGCGCGCCTCCCGCGGCCATCGCCGCCACCTCGCCGAGTGAGCGCTCCGGCGTGTACTGCCAGGCGGGCACCGTGCTCATGTCCGGATAGGGCTGGTGGCGATGGGTGTAGGGATCGTACCCGCGCAGCTCGCTCCAGTGCTGGGTCTGGCCATTGCCCAACCGCTGCACCGTCACGGGAGGAGGCTGGCCCGCCGCGGCCATGTTCGCGCAAGGGGGGCACGCGAGCACGTGCGTGACCTGTGAGCCCCGCTTGAGGGGCACCTGCATCCGGAAGGACGGGTTGGCCAGCGGGCGTGCGCAGAAGTAACAACCCACGCGCTCGCCCTCGGGCAGGAAGGCCTGCTCGCCAAAGAGGCCGCGCGCATGGGCCACCGCCGCCTCCGCTGCCTCGTGTGCCTTGTCGAGCCGGCGCGTCACGGCGGACCGCGACGCGGTTCCCTTCCGGAAATCCGCTATCGATTGCCAGGCGTTCTGCTCGGCCATCGTGGCCTGGTTGAGCAGTGCCCGCAGGTCGGCATCCTCCTTCAGCCGCAAGGCATGCTCCACCTGGACGAGCGAGGCCGCGACCTGCTTCAGCCGTTCCTCCAGCGGCGCGAGTTCCTCGCTCCGGGGCTGGAGGGTGGAGGTAGAGGCTCGGTGCGGGTCCTGAAGGGGCTTCGCTTTCGACAGCTTCCAGCGGATCAACAGGAAGAACAGGAGGGCCATCCCGGCGTAGGGACAGAGAGCCCACACGGGGTTGGCCGGCTTTTTTGACGTCTCTTCTCGAAGGACAACGGAAAGCTCGGGCGGCGGAGCGGGGGGCGTGCTGACGGACGGATCCGGGGGCTCACTCGCGGGCGTGCTCGGCGGCGGTGTCGGCGAGAAGCCCATCTCCCGCAGCTTGTCGTCGATCTCCGCCCGCTTGTAGGCCGGGTCCAGGGTGCGCGATTGGAGCAGGGCCTCGCGGGCCTCCGTGAAGCGGTCGAGCTTGCGCAGGGCGAGGCCCCGGTTGTACTGCCAGCGCGCCTTGTCGGGCTCGATGGCCGCGGCCTGATCGAAGCGCTCGAGGGCGCCCGCGTAGTCCTTCGCGTCGTAGAGGCGCTTGCCCTGCTCGTACACCTCGAGAGCCCGCGCGGCCGTCTTCCCCGCGGATTGCTGCGGGCTCCTACCGCCCCCCTGTGCCAGCGCCACGGGAGCCAGCAGGAGGATCACCACCAGCGACAGGCTCTTCGTTTGCTTCAAGTACCCGCTCCCTCGCGTCGGACCGGGCGCGAGTTGATACCGGAACGCGCGGTGGGAGCAATGCGTGGAAAAGACGAAGGGCGAAGGGAGCGGGAAGCCCGCCCACCTTCGCCCTCGAGTGAAACCCGGACGCCGCTTGGAGGCCGCGGCGTCTTCAGGTGGGCTTAGCCCTCGCGCTCCTCGCGCTTGCGGTCACGCTCGGCGCGGTAGCGCTCGCCCGAGGCCAGCGCCTTCTTGCGCATGCGCACCGACTTGGGCGTCACCTCGACGAGCTCGTCGTCGGCGATCCACTCCAGCGCCTTCTCCAGGCCCATCTCGCGGGGGGTGGTGAGGATGACGTTCTCGTCGCGGCCGGCGGCGCGGATGTTGGTGAGCTTCTTCTCGCGGCAGGCGTTCACGTTGAGCTCGGAGGGGTGCACGTGCTCGCCGATGATCATGCCCTCGTAGATGGTGACGCCGGCGCCCACGAACAGGTGGCCACGCTCCTGGATGCTGAAGAGCGCGTAGGGCACCGTCTCGCCCAGGCGGTCGGACACGATGGCTCCGTTGGCGCGCTTGGGGATGTAGCCGAACCAGGGCTCGTAGCCGTCGAACTGGCTGCTCATGATGCCCTCACCGCGGGTGATGGTGAGGAACTCCGAGCGGAAGCCGATGAGGCCGCGCGCGGGGATGCGGAACTGCAAGCGGGTGCGGCCACCGCCCAGCTGGGCCATGTCCACCATTCGGCCCTTGCGAGGCCCGAGGCGCTCGGTCACCGCGCCCACGCTGTTCTCCGGCACGTCGCAGAAGAGCAGCTCCATGGGCTCGTGCAGCACGCCGTCGATCGTCTTCGTCACCGGCTCGGGGTTGGAGGCCGTCAGCTCGTAGCCCTCGCGGCGCATCGTCTCGATGATGACCGCGAGCTGCAGTTCGCCACGGCCCACCACGCGGAAGGCGTCCGGCGTCTCGGTGTCCTCCACGCGGATGGACACGTTGCGGTAGGCCTCGCGGTACAGGCGCTCGCGCAGGTTGCGGCTGGTGACGTACTTGCCTTCCTTGCCCGCCAGCGGCCCGTCGTTGACCTTGAAGATCATCATCATCGTGGGCTCGTCCACGGTGATGCGCGGCAGCGCCACGGGCCGCTCCACGTCGGCGATGGTGTCACCGATGGAGATGTCCTCGATGCCCGCGATGGAGACGATCTCGCCGGGGCCCGCGTCCGCGATCTCCGTGCGCTTGAGGCCCTGGAAGCCGTAGAGCTTCACGATCTTTCCCTGGGCGATCTTGCCGCCCTCGCGCATCACGGCCACGGGCATGTTGGCGGCGATCCGCCCCGCCTGGACGCGGCCCACCGCGAGGCGGCCCACGTAGTCGTCATAGTCCAGGTTGGCCACGAGCAGCTGCAGCTGCTCCTGCTGCGGCGCGGGCGGAGGCGAGATGTGCGTGAGGATCGCCTGGAAGAGCGGCTCGAGCGTCTTGCCCGGCACCTCCAGGCTCGTGGAGCTCTGGCCCTGGCGCGCGACCGTGTAGAGCACGGGGAAGTCGAGCTGGTGCTCCTCGGCGCCCAGGTCGATGTAGAGCGAGTAGACCTGATCCAGGATGTCCTTGGCGCGGGCGTCCGAGCGGTCGATCTTGTTGATGACGAGCACCGTCTTGAGGCCCATGCCCAGCGCCTTGCTGAGCACGAAGCGCGTCTGGGGCAGGGGACCTTCGGCCGCGTCCACCAGGAGGATGACGCCATCCACCAGGCGCAGGCCGCGCTCCACCTCACCGCCGAAGTCCGCGTGGCCCGGGGTGTCGATGATGTTGATCTGCTTTCCCTGGTAGGTGACGGCGGTGTTCTTCGCGAGAATGGTGATGCCCTTCTCGCGCTCGAGGTCGTTCGAGTCCATCACCCGTTCGGTCAGGGCTTCGTTGCTGCGGAAGATGCCCGCCTGGCGAAGCATGTGGTCGACGAGGGTGGTCTTGCCATGGTCGACGTGGGCGACGATGGCGACGTTGCGGATGTTCTCTCGGGCAATCATGGATGCGGGGGATCTGCGGGGGACGGCCGAGGCGCGAGGCCCGGCGGAAGAAGTCGTGGGTGGGCAAGGCGCCCGGGCCCTCAGGGGGCCTGATGGAACCCCTCAGAAACACGAAGGGCGGGCGCTTATATGCCGTGAGTCCTTCCCCTGCAACGTGGCTGGACGAAAGGCGTGCCGACGGCCAGCCCCTGGCCTCGGCGCGGCCCCTCGAGTCCAGCCTCCTCCCACCAGGTGGGTGTGGAGGCGATATGCCCCCCGGGCTACGGGAAGGCGGCGAACGGCTCGGAGGTGGGGTAGTGGCGCGCCCGAGGTTGCACGAGCCGGTGCTCGCTCAGGAAGCGCTCCACCCGCCGCTCGACGGTTTCCCGGTATTCCAGGGGAGCCACGTGAGTCCCCTCGGGCAGCAGGAGGAGCTCGGCCCCCGGGATGTGGGCGGCCATCCGACGTGACAGCCAGGCGGGGGTGAACTTGTCGAGCTTGCCGGCGATGACGAGGGTGGGGACGTTCACGCGCGGCAGGTGCCGCCAGGCATTGTGGTGGGCGGCCGAGCGCAGGGTGCGCACGAAGACGACCGGGTCCATGTTGGCCAGGTGGGCGAAGTAGGGGATGAGGTCGCTCTTGGAGAGCAGGGAGCGGTTCATCTCCACCGAGAGGGCGACTTCCAGGGCCAGCGGGGTGCTGAGCAGGGCGCGGGTGAGGCGCGCCACGCGGTCCGGGAAGTGCTCCACGGTGAACTTGATGAAGGGGAAGAGCCGCTTGAGCAGCGGACCATCGTGGAAGGTGTCGAGCAGGCTGCCGTAGCTGCCGCACACCAGCACGAGCCCCTTCACCCGCTCGGGAAAGCGGCGGTGGAACTCGAGTGCCACCTGCACGCCCATGGAGTGGCCGAAGAGCACCGCCTGCTGGATGCCCGCCGCGTCCATCACCCGGTTGAGGTCATCGCAGGTATAGGACATGCCGATGCGGTTGCGCTTGTCCGGCACGCCCGAGCGGCCATGGCCTCGGTAGTTCCAGCGCAGCACGCGGTGATGGCGCGCCAGCACGGGCTCGAGGTACTTCCACACGAAGCCGTCGCAGCCCAGACCATCGCACATCACCGCGCCGGGCTCGCCCGATCCACTCACCTGGTAGTACAGCGCCGCCCCATCGGGAACGGTGAGGAAGTCCTGCCGGAAGAGATCGCTCATGGTGTCATGCGTCCGCCTCGGCGTCGGGTGGAAGACCCGCGTCGAGGCCGTAACGGGCGATCTTCAAGATAAGGTTGGAGCGGCTGATGCCAAGCTCCCGGGCGAGTCGGCTCTTGTTCTTCCCAGTACGCAACAGTCCCTGGTGGATCATCTCCCGCTCGAGCGCCTCCACGGCCTCGTGCAGGCTGCCGGTGAGGCGGGGGAGGGGAGAGGACGAGCCCCCGGGCGACACCGCGTCGCGGATGCGGCTGGAGATGAGGTCGGCGGGCAGCAGCTCCAGATCCCCGCCGAGCACCAGCAGGCGCTCCATCTCGTTCTCCAGCTCGCGCACGTTGCCCGGCCAGGCATAGCGGCCGAGCAGGGCGAGCGCCTCGGGGGACAGGCCGCGAGCGCGCTGGCCCTCGCGGTGGTGCTTGCGCAGGAAGTGATCCACCAGGAGCGGCAGATCGTCCCGGCGCTCGCGCAGGGGCGGCAGGTGCACGCGGATGACGTTGATGCGGTAATAGAGGTCCTCGCGGAACTCGCCGCGCTTGACCATCTCGCCCAGGTCCTTGTGGGTGGCGGCGACGACGCGCACGTCCACCTCGCGCGGCTGGGTGCCGCCCACGGGCAGGAAGGTGCCCTCCTGGAGCACGCGCAACAGCTTCACCTGCAACGCGGGCGACATGTCGCCCACCTCGTCGAGGAAGAAGGTGCCGCTGTCGGCCATCTCGAACAGACCCTTCTTGTCGCGCACCGCTCCGGTGAAGGAGCCGCGCATGTGGCCGAACAGGGCGCTCTCCAGGAGGTTGTCGTTGAAGGCCGAGCAGTTCTGCACCACGAAGGGCGCGTTGCGCCGGGGGCCATTGTCGTGGATGGCGCGCGCCACCAACTCCTTGCCCGTGCCCGACTCCCCGTTGATGAGCACGGTGGCCTCGGAGTTGGACACCTTCTCCAGCACCTTGAAGATTTCCTGGAGCGCGGCCGAGCGGCCGATGATGTGCCCGAAGCGCGCGTTCCCGCCGCCGCGGGCGGGCGCCTCCAGGGCTCGCTCCTGCTCGCGGGTGCGTTCGGCCTCGTAGGCGGCGATCTCCCCGGTGCCGTACTCGAGCAGCACGGTGAGCTTCTCCAGGTTGTCGTCATCCAGAACGAGCAGCCGTTCCACGGCGCGCTCCACGTCCAGGGCCGCCGGTTGCAGCTCGCGCAGCCGCGCCCGGATGCCTTCGCGCGCGCCCGCCGTCAGCGGCTCGCGCAGCAGGCCCTCGACGAAGAGGAACCCCTCGTACTCGTCCTGCACGTACAGCGGCGCGGCCACGAGGCTGAACTGGAGATGGCAGGGCTGCACGATCGCCCGGCGCAGGCGCCGGTTGCCAACGAACTGCTCGTGCAGCTCGCGCACCGACTGGTTGCAGCGCCGCAGCCCCTCGCGCGAACCACGCGCGAGCCGGCAGCAGGCACTGGCCGCGGAGGCGATGGCCTCGCCCCGGTTCCAATCCAGCACCTGCCCGTGCCGATCCGCGAAGTGCAGCTCCGCGCGCCACCACTTGCGGACGAGTTCCCGCAGCATGATGATGCTCTGAAGGTTCTGGTGCCGCTCACGGTCCATTGGCCGTGGCTTGGGAATGTTCAACAAGAGGAGACCTTGAGCCCGCGAGGTTCGTCGATTCTACCCACCTGGCGCCCCCACGTGTGGGCGCGGTGGAATACCCTGCACCCGTGACTCCTCCTCGTCATCCGCACGCAGCGTCTTCTCATGACCATGATCACTCGCACGGAGAGGGGTGTGGTGGCCATGGGCACGGCCATGGACAACCCCCGAGACCCCCGCCTCCATCCTTGAAGGAGGAGCGGCGCAAGGACCGCAACCGCCTGCTCGTCGCGTTGGCGCTCACGGGCACCATCGCCGTGGCGGAGGCCGTGGGGGGCTGGCTCACCCGCTCGCTGGCCCTGCTGTCGGACGCGGGCCACATGCTCACCGACATCAGCGCGCTGGGCTTGAGCCTGCTCGCCCTGTGGTTCTCCGGCAAGCCGGCGGACCAGAAGAAGACGTACGGCTACTACCGGATGGAGATCCTCAGCGCGCTGCTCAACGGCGTGCTGCTGCTGGTCATCACCGTGGGGATCGTCCTGGAGGCCTGGGAGCGCTTCCGCTCGCCCACCGAGGTGAACCTGGGGCCCATGGCGGTGGTGGCCACGGTGGGCCTCATCGCCAACCTGCTGGCCTTGAACTTCCTGCACCACACGCACTCGATGAACGTGCGCGGGGCCTTCCTGCACGTGCTGGGCGACACCCTGTCGAGCGTGGGCGTGCTGGTGGGCGCGGGGGTGATGTGGCTGACGGGCTGGTACGTGGTGGACCCGCTCATCTCCGTGCTCATCTCGGTGGTGATCGTGGTGGGGGCGGTGCGGCTGGTGCGCGACGCGGTGGACGTGCTGCTCGAGGCCGTGCCCGCGCACGTGGACATGCCCCAGGTCAAGGAGCTGCTGCTCAAGGTGCAGGGTGTGCGCGACGTGCATGACCTGCACGTGTGGACGATCGCCAGTGGGATGTACGCGCTCTCGGCGCACCTCGTGGTGGCGGACCCGAAGGTCAGCAACAACGACGACATCCTCTCGGCCGTGAAGCACGAGCTGCTCGAGCGCTTCAAGATCGATCACACGACGATCCAGATCGAGAGCGAGACCTACGCCCACGTGGGCGAGGTGCACTGAGCCCGGGGGCCACCGGGGGGCCGGTACCGGGAGGACCCCAGACTTCGGGTCCTCTCGCGGCACCGGCTCCGGTTCACCTCACGCCCGGCCGGCGGCCTGGCGTCCGCGGCGGGACACCGCGTCGACCGAGGCGGCCACGAGCAGCACGCTGCCCGTCACCATGAACTTCACCGACGAGGAGAAGGCCAGCAGATCCATGCCGTTGGCGATGGAGCCGATGACCAGCGCGCCGAGAATCGCCGACCAGGCCGAGCCGCGCCCGCCGAAGAGGCTGGTGCCGCCGATGACCGCCGCGCCGATGGAGTTGAGCAGCACGTCGCCGCTGCCCGAGGACTGATTGACCGCGAGCAGACGCGAGGCGGCGAGCATGCCGCCCGCGGCCGCCAGGGTGGAGCCCATCGCGAAGATGGTGATGCGGATGAACTCCACGCGGATGCCCGCCCGGCGCGCCGCCTCGGCGTTGCCGCCCACGGCGAACACGTGACGGCCAAAGCGCGTGTTGCGCAGCAGCAGCTCCAGCGCCACCACCACGCCCGCGAAGATGAGCGTGGCCAGGGGCAGGCCGCGGTCTTGCGTGAAGACGCTCACCGCCGCCACCACCGCCCCGCAGATGATGATCATCCGGAAGGCCACGTTGCGCAGGGGCGCCTGGACGAGGCCCAGCGTCGCGCGCCGCCGCCGCTCCAGGAACACGCTACCCACGTAGGTGCCGATGATGACCGCCACCACACCCCAGGACACCGGGGTGGAGAAGAACGTCGAGGTCAGCCCGGTGATGACCGGATCGTACAGGTTCACGCTGCCGGTGGAGCCCAGCACGGAGAACAGCGCGCCCTGCCAGGCGAGCGAGCCCGCCAGGGTGACCACGAAGGAGGGCACCTTGAAGCGCGTTACCCACGTGCCCTGGAAGGCGCCGATCGCCGTGCCCGTGGCGAGCCCCGCGAGCAGCGCGGGCACCGCCGGCACGTGCATCTTCACGTTGAGGATGGTCATCACCGCGGCGGCCAGGCCGCTCACGGCGCCCGCCGACAGGTCCGTCTCTCCGAGCAGCAGGATGAGGACGATGCCCGCGGAGATCATCCCCATGGCGGAGATCTGCAGCATCAGGTTGGTGAGGTTGATGGCCGACAGGAACCGCTCGTTGGCCAGGTAGAAGATGATCCAGATGGCGCTCAGGCCGATGATGACGGGCAGGCTGCCCAGCTCGCCCTGGGAGACGCGGCGGCGGAACCCCGCCCACGCTCCCGCCATGCCCGGCGCGTCCTGGATCAACCGGGGATCGATCGCGGTTTGATTCGCGGAGCTCATGCTTCCTCCATCTTCAGCGTACTGGCGACCTGCGCGGGCCGGGCTCCGGTGATGGCCGCGACGACATCCACTTCCTTCACGTTCTTCACCTCGAAGGTCGCCACGCGCTTGCCCAGCCGCATCACGATGATGCGGTCGGCCACCGAGAACACGTCCATCATGTTGTGGCTGATGACGACCACGCCCAGGCCCTGCTCGCGCAGCCGCCGGATGAGATCGAGCACCTGCCGGGTCTGCGCCACGCCGAGCGCCGCGGTGGGCTCGTCCAGGAGCACGACCCGGGGCGAGCCCATCATCGCGCGCGCCACGGCGATGGTCTGCCGCTGACCACCCGACAGCGCCGCCACCTGCGTGCGCACGCTGGGGATGCTCACCGCCAGCGTCTTGAGCAGCGACGAGGCGCGCTGCTCCATGGCCGTCTCATCCAGCCAGCCCAAGGCATTCCCCTCCTCTTGACCGAGGTAGAGGTTGCCCACCACGTCCAGGTTATCGCACAGCGCGAGGTCCTGATACACGGTGGCGATTCCGAGCGCCGATGAGCGCTTGGGCGTCCCCAGCGTCACGGGTTTTCCATCGAAGAGGACTTCTCCCTCGTCGATGGGGATGCTGCCCGAGATGATTTTGACAAGGGTTGATTTTCCCGCCCCGTTGTCTCCCACCAGGGCCACGACCTCACCCGGGTGGACTTCGAAGTCCACCTGGCTGAGGGCCTGGACGGCCCCGAATCGCTTGGAGATGTTACGGAGCGCCAGCAGCGCGGTCGCCGTCATGGGTGCCTCGTATCCTTACTGCAGCTGCGCCTGCGCACAGGCCGCCTGGAAGGAGCCCTCGCAGATCTGCGCCGTCGTCCAGAAGCCATCGGCCACGATGGTGGACTTGATGTTGTCCTTGGTCACCGCCACCGGCGTGAGCAGCACGGAGGGCACGTCCTTCTGGCCGTTGTTGACCTTGCCGTTGATCTTGCCCGCCGGGGGCTGGCCACCGCGCGCGAGCGCCACCGCCAGCTCCGCGGCCGCCTCGGCCTCGGCCTTGATCGCCTTGTACACCGTCATGAACTGCTCACCGGCGACGATGCGCTGGATGCCCGCGAGCTCCGCGTCCTGGCCCGTCACGGGGGGCAGGGGGTTGATGCCCGCGGCCTTCATCGCGGCGATGGCGCCACCCGCGGTGCCGTCGTTGGCGCAGTACACGCCGACGATCTTGTCCTTGCCCAGCTGGGTGATGGCCTGCTCCATCTGCTGCTGCGCCTTGTCCGGGCTCCAGTCCGGCGTGTCGTACTCGGCGCCGATCTTCACGCCGCTGCCGTCCAGCACGCTGTGCGCGCCGGCCTTGAACATGGCCGCGTTGCTGTCGGTGGGCGAGCCGTTGATGACGACGATGGTGCCGTCCGCCTTGCCGTCCGCCTTGAGCTTGTCCGCGAGCGCCTGGCCCTGCAGCTTGCCCACCTTCTCGTTGTCGAAGGAGATGTAGTAGTCCACGTCCGCCTGGGCGATGAGACGGTCATAGCTGATGACCATCGCCTTGGACTGGCGCGCGCGACCCACGATGGCCGCCGCCGACGCCGCGTCCACCGGATCCAGCACCAGCACCTGCGCGCCGTTGGTGATGGCCGCCTCGGCCTGGTTCTGCTGCTTGGCCGCGTCCTGATCCGCGTTGCTGTAGATGACCTCGCACTCGGCGCACAGCTCCTTCACCTTGCGCTCGAAGTGCGGCCGGTCATGCGACTCGTACCGCGACGTCTTGGACTCGGGCAGCAGCAGGGCGATCTTCGCGCCCGCGGGCTTGGCCGGGGCACCGCCGCCCGCCGGGGCGGTCTCCTTGTTGTCCTTGCAGCCCGGAGTCAAGAGCATCAGGGCCGCCAGCGCCGAGGCGCCGAATGGGGGGAAGTAGCGCATGTTCACTTGTGCCTCGTTCTTGTGAAAAAACCGTGTCGGGAGCGACAAAGGCGCGCGCATCCTCCCTGTCCCCTCGGGCCGCTGCAAGTCATAGTCCCATGCCGCGGTGCGGCGTAGGGTCGCCGAATCCGTCCGGAAGTAGACTCTCTCGAAAGTTGATGCTCCCTCCCCGACACTTCCCCTCCAGACGCGCCCTGACTTTCTGGTTCGTCGGATTGTCGCTGCTCGCGTTGGCCGCCTGCGCCCGGCTCGCGGACGCACGCAACGTCTTCGCCGGGGAGCACGTGGAACTGGTCGCCACGGACTCGCACTACTACGTGCGCTTCGCCCACCTCCAACAGGCCGCCTTCCCCCGCTTCTCGCCCTTCGATCCGTACATCAACGCACCCACCGGCGCGTCCATCATCTGGCCCCCCCTGCACACCTGGCTCGTGGCCCTCTTCCTGCGGCTCGGCCCCGAGGCCCCCGAGCGCGCCGCCGCCTGGGTGGATCCGGTGCTGTCGCTCTGCGGGTTGGGGCTGCTGTCACTCCTGGTGAGGCGCTGGCGCGGCGAGGCCGTCGCCCTCGGGATGCTCGCCCTGCTGGCCCTGGTGCCGGCGGCGGTGGAGGCGGGGGCGCTCGGCAACGCGGACCACCATGTCCACGAGCCGTTCCTCGCCGCCCTCTGCGCGCTGTTGCTCGGCCAGGCATTGAAGACGCGCGGCGTCGCGCTCGGTGCCGTCACGGGCGCGGTGCTGGGGCTCGCGCCGCTGCTCACCACCAGTGGCTTCGTCCTGCTGCCGGGCCTCGCCGCCTCGCTCCCCGTCGCCGCGTGGCTCCAGCGCGAGCGGGTGGGGGCGGGCGTGGGCCGGGTGGGGCTCGCCCTCGGCCTGGGGACCGCCGGGGTGCTGGCCCTGGGCGTGGTGCTGTTCGGCGAGCCCCGCTCGCTCGCCTACCATGGCCTCACCGCCTTCGCGCCCCTGCTCGCCCTGGGGCTGCTGTGCGGGGCCTCGGGACTGGCCCTGCTCCTGGAGCGCCGCCGCGGCGGGTGGCTGGTGCTCGGCCTCGCCATGCCGTGTGCCGTGCCGCTGCTGCCGGAGCTATCCCGGGCCTGGCGGCACCTGCGGCTGGGGGATCCGCTCCTCGCCGTCGTCATGGAGTCCACGCCGCTGTGGAAGGATCCGGAGTTCGCCGGACAGTTGCTCGGCCCGGTGCTGGTGCTGCTGCCGGTGGGGCTCGTCGCCGCGAGCGCGCGGGCGTGGACGGAGCGGGACGCGAGCGCCGCGCCCCTGGTGCTCGGCACGCTCTCGCTCGGTGCCGCCGCGCTGCTCCAGGCCCGCTTCTCCCAACCGCTGATGGGGTACGCGGCCCTGTGCGTCGCGGTGGGGTGGGAGGGCCTGTTGCGCGGCGCGGCCCCTCGCGTCCGGCGCGTCTCGGCCGCCGCGTTGGGGCTCGCGGGACTGCCCCTGCTCGCCGGAGCCGTGCCGCACCCGCGACAACCCGATGCCAGCCCCATCGGCCGCGTGCGCTCCACGATGGAGTGGCTGCGCGAGCACACGCCCGAGCCCTCGCCGCCGTGGGACGCGGGTGTCCGGCCGGCGTGGAGCATCATCGCGCCCTATGACATGGGGCACTTGCTGGTGCTGTGGGCTGAGCGCCCCGCGGTGGCCACACCCTTCTCCCAGGTGCCGGTGCACCAGGAGGCCAATGCACGGGCCAGCGCGGTGCTCGGCGCCACGTCCGAGGAGGAGTCCTATGCGCTCGCGCGGGAGTCGTCCGCGCGCTACCTGCTGCTCACCCCCATGGACGAGGTGCTGGGACGCCCCGAGGTGAAGCTGTCCGAGACGCTCGCCTTCTGGCTGCGGGAGCACGCGGGGCTCGCCACGGGGGCGTGGGCCGCGAGCACGCGCTTCCGGCTCGTGCATGACTCGGCCGAGTCGCGCCGCCAGCATCCGGAGCTGCCCCATGCCCGGGTGTTCGAGGTCGTCCCTGGCGCCGAGCTGCGCGGCCGGTGCGCGCCTGGCGCGTCGGTGACGGCCGCGTTGGAGCTGGAGACGGGGCGGGGTGGGACGCTCCGGTACGAGCCCCATGCCACCGCGAGTCGGGAGGGTGGCTTCTCCCTGCGCGTGGCCTATCCAACGGACCGGGACACCCGTGAGTCCGATGTGCTCGCCCGGGGCGCCTACCGCGTCCAATGTGAGGGGGGCGGAGGCACCGCCCGGGTGTCCGAGCGGGCCGTGCGCGAGGGACAGGCGGTGGACGTGGAGGCGTGAGCGGCCGGGCGCCTCGGGAAGGAAGGGGAGGCGGATGGAGCCACTCATCGTGACCTTGAAGCTCGACGCGGACACCTTCGCCCGCTTCGATCGCCTGCGTCGGGAGCACTTCCCGGCGAAGCTCAACCACCTCTCCGCGCACCTGACGCTGTTCCACCATCTGCCCGGAGAGGAGCGGGGCAGGGTGGTGGAGGATCTGCGCGCGGTGGCGCCCACTGCCGCGGTGGAGTTGCAGGCGACGGGCCTGCGCTCGCTGGGACGCGGGGTGGCGTTCGAGATGGCCTCGCCGCCATTGAATTCCTTGCACGCGGAGCTGGCCCGGCGGTGGGCGCATTGGCTGACGCCCCAGGATCGGCAGGGATTCCGCCCGCACGTGACGGTGCAGAACAAGGTCACCCCAGAGGAGGCCCGCGTGTTGAAGGCATTGCTGACGGCGGACTTCTCGCCCTTCACGGTACGAGGCGAGGGCTTCCAATTGTGGCGCTACCTGAACGGCCCCTGGGCCTTGGAGGCAGAGGTCGCGTTCAGTCCCTCTCTTGGAGGGTGTTGAAGTGGAGCAGTCAGGCGAGGCGCCGGAGCATGAGGTCAATCATTCCGAGATGGATGAAGGCTTCAGACGAGGATTCCTTCGCTCGTAGTCCTTGAATAGGTAGCGATGCCGGTTCAGCCAGCCAAACGTTCTCTCTCCAAGTGAAGAGCCGAACCTCCATATACCCTCGCAAGCCAAGAGGGTGTTTCTTGATGGGCACACTCAGTTGATATGCGTGCGCGGAAGAACAACGACTACCCCGCGATTCACGGGATTCCTTGCATGGGGCTGCCGCAGTGCCGAGCCTTTGGCTGTCACATGTCAATGCAGGAGCATTCCCGATATGAATTGTCTTGGTCGCGCTGTTCGCCGCACAGCATTGAGCCGGTTTTTCCCTCTCTTCTTCGCCGCGGTGGTGTTGCTTCTCGGGGCGTGTGGTTTCGCGACAGACACAGTCGCGGTTGGAGAGGACGAGCCTGATTTACTGGCGGTTATTGAAAGCGAATACCTGGTAGGTGACTGGAATGGCGATGGGTTGGACAACCTGGCGGTTCGTCGTGGCAATTGCGTCTACATGGACTTCAACTTCGACGGAGTCCATGACCGGCTTCAGTGCTATGGCAACGGT